>JBAXDB010000025.1:0-26305 GCA_037141135.1 bacterium
AGGGTGAAGAATCACTCTGGGCGGAAGAAGTGGCCCGCTGGTGTGCGACGATCCCCTACGAAATACTGACGAATATCCGGAGTGACACCCTGTGAGTTCTGTTCCTCCTCCTATCGCTGAAAAGAGTCGACATGGCTCCCCATTGATATCGCCGATGGCACTTTCGGCTCTTGTTTACCCAGGGGCCGGGCAGTTGATGCAGCGACGTTGGGCTGCCGGGATTTTCTTTATCGTGACATCTTCCGTGGCGGTGATGTGGCTTGTGTGGGTTGTCTTTTCCGTATTAAAAGCCTACTACGGTCTGGCGTTTGCCTCAATAAATGCGCCTGCCGAAGCTCCAAGCCTGGCTTCGTTAATCATTCCATTCGTTGTCTGGCTGGTGATTTATGTGGCTGGCATCATAGATACCGCCATGGCAAGTTACCGGCAGCAGGTAAAGCGTGTAATGTGAAACGTGAAGCGTGAGACGTAAAATGTCAGCCGGGTCATTTACGTCTTACATCTAACCTCTCACGTCTTACTTCTTTTTGATTGTATCGGTCGTCGCAATCCAGTTGGATACGGTGGCGTATACGTCATTCCATAGTGCCCCTGCAGCAAGAGTGAAATCCCAGCCGAATACGATCAGCAGAGCGCCCACCAAGGACCGCAATAATATCTGATTCGCCTGAGTGAATAGATAATAGACGGAATAACCCGGGATGATGAAGCAGAGAATGCCGCAAAAGGTGTCATCACCAAATGCCAGACAAATTACGGAGACATGCATCAACAGAAGGGCCCACACACCGCCTTGGATCAAATTCTGGTGAATATCAGGGGACAGTGCGGCGGGGTCATAGCGCAACCATCCCAAAACGAGCAGGAGAATAACAAAGAGCAGCCACGGGAGCACTTTGAGTTCAAACGTGCTTATTTTCCTGGCGCGTTTCCGGATTTTCATTCCTTTCGGCAGATATTGTTGAACGTTGTTCTTATTAGCCGACTTTACCTTTTTACGGTCAAATATAGCGGTGATGGGCGGCTCTGCCGCGGGGGTGGTAGCCTGAGGTTTGGCAATGGTTAACTTTACCTTGGACGCTGCAGCAGCCGGATCGGGTTGTCGCTCCGGAATGGGGACCTGCCATTTACATTTCATGCAGGTAATCACCTTGGCGGTGACAAATTCCGAGACCGTGATGTTATTTCCGCACTGTGCACAGGTAACGATAATGTCAGACATGGTTATATTCATAACATGATCGGAGGTTGAGTTCAAAGAAAACTGCAACCTCAAAGAAAGCTCAGGCCGCGTGGCATGGCGGGAATTTTGAAAAAAGCGGCAAGAGTTTGCGCCACGTCGTAGAAACCATCACGGAGGCCCAGGGCCTTGTTCATCTGACCAGGACCACTGGTAAGGAGGGGAACAAATTCGCGCGTATGGTCGGAGCCCTTGAAAGTGGGATCATTTCCATGATCCGCGGTAATGAGGAGAAGATCCCGAGAGTCTAGTTTCGACAGTAAGGTCCCCAGAAACTGATCGGCCTGTTCCAGCGCGGTCGCATAGCCGCGTGCATCGCGTCGATGCCCGTATAGCATGTCGAAATCTATCAGGTTGGCGAAACAGAAAAATGAATCCGCCTGGTCTGCCAGTTTTAAGATGGCGGCTTCAGCATCCGGGTTATTCTCGACATGAAACGACCGGCTGACTCCGTTGCCGCTGAAAATATCGTCCAGTTTACCAACGGTAATGACGTTGATCCCGTAATCGAACAAGCGGTTGAGGAGTGTGGGTTCGGGGAGCGGATAAGAGAAGTCCCTGCGGTTTTCAGTGCGTTTGAATGAGCCTGGCTGGCCGATATAAGGGCGGGCAATCACCCGGCCCACAACATAAGGATCGCACAGCTCACGGGCAATCCTGCATCCTGCATAGAGCTCCGGCAGGGGGATGATGTCCTCATGGGCGGCAATCTGAAATACGGAATCACCACTGGTATAGACAATCCAGGCCCCGTTTGTGATTTGCCTGGCGCCCAGTTCGTTGATGATGGCGATTCCGTTGGCCGCCTTGTTTCCCATGGTCTTACGCCCCGTGCGTCGTTCAAATTCCTGAATCAAAGGGGCGGGAAAGGAAGGGGCGGCTTGCTGGAACAAGTGAAACCCCTTTTCCATCATAATTCCGGCCATTTCCCAGTGGCCGGTTGTAGTGTCTTTACCTTGCGAGCGTTCCCTCATGGCGCCGAAGCCGCCGGCTGCAATTGCTATGGGCTCCACTCCCGGTATGGCGAGCCCACCCGGCAGGAGCGGCGGAATATTTCCAAGGCCGAGTGATTGGAGTGTGGGAAGGCGAAGACTGCCGACAGCCTGTCCAATATGTGCCAGCGTATTGGACCCGGCGTCACCGTAGGCAGCGGCATCGGGTGCCGCCCCGATTCCCACTGAATCCAAAACGATGAGAAAGGCTTTCATCAGGTGGTGACAATGCGGATCCCTGCGCTGGTTCCAATTCTGGAGGCTCCCGCAGCGATCAAGGTTTCTGCATCCGCCAGTGAGCGGATTCCGCCACTGGCTTTAACGCCGGCACGGGTTCCCACGGTGGCGCGCATCAGGGCGACGTCATGAGCGGTCGCGCCCCCGGTGTTGAGACCGGTTGAGGTTTTGACATAGTGGGCGCCTGCATCCAGCGCCAGCCTGCAGGCGGTCACCTTTTCCTCATCATCCAGCAGACAGGTCTCAAGAATGACTTTTACGGCGCAGGAGGTCCCGGCGGCAAGTACCACGGCGCGGATGTCGGCGAGTACCCGCATATAATCTTTCTGTTTTAAAGCTCCCACCGCCAGCACCATATCCACCTCGCGCGCACCTTTGGCGGCGGCCTCGCCGGCCTCAAAGGCCTTGCTTGGCGTGGTGTTGGCCCCGAGCGGGAAACCGATGACCGTGCAGGGGAGTGTGAACGCCCCTGCCAGGGCGCCTACGGCCGTGGGTAACAACCATGGATTGATGCAGACTGCAGCAAAGCCATAGGTGATGGCTTCCTCGCAAAGTCGTTCCACGTCACCGCTCGTGGCCTCCGGCTTGAGGAGGGTATGATCGATCATCGCTGCAATGCGCTGATTCTTGAAATTCTGAATTCTGGACTCTGAATTCTGGATACGCTCTGTCCTTTACGGCGTTTCTTCCGTGGCTTCAGGGATCTCTTCGGGCTTGAATTTGTCCTTCATGCGATCACCTGAAACAAGGAATTTCTCCCAGTCACTGAAAATGATGCGGGCGCGGCGGCGGGTCGTGTTCATTAACACTTGATTTGCAATGGAGGCGAGTTCGGCCTGCCCTGCGGGGCGGCGGTCCACGACATAGGCAATCATCAAGCCGCTGGTGCCTGGAAGAACCGCGCTCAGTTCACCGGGGTTGCGCAGGGTGATGTCGCTGAGAATTTCGGACGAGCTCAAGGCGTCAGGGGCGGCGGAGGCCGAGAAGTATTCGGTCGTGGATACATTCATGGACTTCTCCCCGGCCAGAGCGGCGAAGGAGCGCTTGTTATTCAAGCCGCCCTTGAGAAATGCGTGGAGCTCGGCGGCGTGTTTATCCATCGCCGATTGAATGGCTTGCGCTAGAGCCAGTGGTTGCACATGCTCCTTCACATCGGAAAATTCGGGGATATAGGCCTCTGTATTGGTGGTGAGGGCCATCAGGTATACGTGATTTGTACCCGGAACAGCAGTGCTGAAATACTCATCAGCCGTGGAGCGCAGCCGGAAAGCGGCTTCATTGAAAATGAGCGAGGCGTCGATGCCCGGGATGGGCGTATTGGCATCAAACAAGCCTGATTCAAGAATTGGAAGGTTGGCGCTTTGAGCAACGGCTTCAAATGTGGAGGCTTTACCCTCACGGTTGGGGACAAGCGTGTCGCTTAGTTCGTTGAGGGTGTCGGCTGCCATTTGCAGGGTTGCCTCATGAATCAATTTTTGGGCGATTTCGTTCGTAACGGCCTCCAGAGGCTTGGCAACTTTAAGCCCATTTGTGTCCGTGCTGCTGTAATCATCAGTGTGGGCGAGATAGTAATCCTCGACGGCGTTGGTATCCACCTTGTCGGTCACTTTTGACAGGTAGTTGGAGGCCGGTAATGCAAGATAGCGAACGGCAACTTTCGGGGGCACCATGAACTCGTTGGAATGAGCCGAATAATATGATTTCACATCGGTGTCCGACAGTTTGATGTCCTTGGTTGAAATCAGATTGGTGTCGATGCTGATGTATTCCAGCTTAAACGAATCGGCGTATCGGGACGCCATCCGCTTGAGTTCGCTGGGCGACAGCCAGATGGCCGAGGCCGTGATATTGTGCAGTTTCTGGAGCAGGATATTTTCCGCGAGTTGTTGCTCGAATTGAGGCGCCGTCGCATTCAGCCGGCTCAGGACATCACGGCAGAAGACCTGATAGCGCTGCGGGTTGAACCGGCCCTCGTCCTGGAACTGCGGATCCTTGATGATGGCGGCCAGAACTTCTTCCGAGGTGGCGGTCAGATTCAATTCCTGCGCCGCGCGCAAGGCGGCGATTCTGTGCCATGACATGGTCCGGAGTTCCCGGTCCATCGCGGGGGTGATGATGGGGATGCGGCCCAGCATGAGGCAGAGATTGAGATAGGTGTTGAAGCGGGCATGACGCAATTGGGCATCGGTCACGGGCTTGCCGTCCAGACTGCCGATATCATTGGTCGGTTTTGCGGTATCGCAACCCCCGCGAGGGCTGAACCAGCCGACGAAAGTAATAATGACAATACCGCCAATAATCCACCACACAACTTTGTTGCGGATCATTTTATTGAACTTCATGATCATCATGATAGGTAACCTTTCCAGTATAATTACGTATACAACCCGCCCTATTTGGACGGAAAGTCGTTATGGATACTGGGTTAGAGAAAGGGTGTCAAGAATAGAGAATGCACATATTCCTGCTCCCGAGGCATGGGGCATGGTTTTTATTTGAAATTCCATGCTTTTTCTTGGCTTTATTCTTGTATCCGTCCAGTTTCCTTATAAAGTAATTGCCTTTTATGATTTGCCCGGAATGGCTTGAGATGCGAGCGGACGGGTCTGCAAGAATTGGGGATACAGTATGAAAGAAATCGGTATTGGTTTACTTGGATTTGGCACAGTTGGTGCAGGTGTGGTGGAAGCCCTTCAGCGTAACGGCGATTTGCTGGCCGGCCGGGTCGGGGTGAAACTGGTGATGCGACGCATTGCGGATGTTGACCTGGAGCGTGATCGCGGGGTCAAGGTCGACCGGGCCATTATGACCAGGGATGCGGCGGCGGTGATTGATGATCCTGCTGTGGACGTTGTCATCGAACTGATCGGCGGAACGACCATTGCCAGGGATTTCATGATGCGGGCGCTTCGTCTTGGCAAGCCGGTGGTAACCGCCAATAAGGCGTTGCTTGCGGAGTATGGACAGGAACTTTTTGCCCTGGCGGCCGAAAAGCATACGGGTATCTGGTATGAGGCCAGTGTGGCCGGAGGCGTACCGATCATCCGGGCGCTCCAGGAAGGGCTTGTCGCCAATCGGATCGAGCGTATCTGCGGGATTTTGAACGGCACCTGTAATTATATCCTGACCCAGATGGAGCGGGAACAGATGACGTTTGATCATGCGCTGAAGGAGGCCCAGGCGGCGGGATTTGCCGAAGCGGATCCCGGCTTGGATATTGATGGGTTTGATACGGCTCACAAAGCGGCTATTCTTGCCATGCTGGCCTATGGTGTCCATGTGCCAAAAGACAAGGTTTTTGTGGATGGAATCCGCGGGCTGAGCAAAACGGATATTGAACATGCCAGCGAGTTTGGTTACCGCATAAAGCAATTGGCGGTTATCAAATTGAGCGGGGGCGAGGTGGAAGTTCGCGTACATCCCACCTTGATCCCTCATGAGCATATGCTGGCTTCGGTGATGGGCGTCTATAATGCCGTGGTGGTGGATGGCGACATTGTAGGCCAGACCGTATACTACGGGCGGGGCGCCGGCCGATTGCCGACGGCCAGCGCCGTGGTCAGCGACCTGGCCGATGTGGCGCGGATGCTGGTGGATGGCGGACGAAAGGTGCGCGCCACGCCGTTGACTCCCGCCGGTCAGGTTAAGTTCCGTCCGATGGCGGATGTTGAAAGCCGTTATTATCTGCGCCTGTCCCTGCTGGATAAGCCCGGTGTTCTGGGTTTGGTGGCTTCCGTTCTTGGCCAGCATGGCATCAGCCTGGCCTCGATTGTGCAGAAGGAGCCCAACCGGTCGGGCAAGCATGTTTCAGTCGTGTTGCTGACGCATAAAGCGGTGGAAAAGAATGTAATGGAGGCGCTTCGTGCTTTGGAAGAGCGGAATGCTCTGGGGGCGAAGCCGGTGTGTATGCGGATTGAAGACCCGGGAATTGAGAAATAATCATGACAACAAAAGTAGCGTGCGGTTTGAAAGTGGCGAAGTTCGGTGGGTCCTCCGTGTCCGATGCGGCCCAGATTTTAAAAGTCTGCTCCATCATCAAGATGGATGCCCAGCGCCGTATCGTGGTGGTCTCGGCTCCGGGCAAACGCCGTTCCGATGACACGAAGGTGACGGATATGCTCATTGCCTGTGCCGAGGCCAAGCTGGCGGGCAAGACGGGTGAAAGCGAGCTCATGGCCATTGTTGAGCGGTATGCCGATATTCAGCGCACGGCGGGGATAGGCGAGGGGATTATCAAGCAAATCAAAGCTGATCTCCAGAATCGTCTGGCATCAGACACCTCGCATCGGGGCCGTTTCATGGATTTGATGAAGGCAGCAGGGGAGGATAACAGTGCGAAGCTGGTGGCGGAGATCTTCCGCCATAATGGAGTGGACGCCCATTATATCAATCCCAAGGATGCGGGAATGTTGTTGAGTGACGATTTCGGCAATGCGCTGGTGCTGGAAGAGTCTTATGCGAAGCTGAGTACGCTCAAGGACGCGCCCGGCATCAGCATTTTCCCGGGATTTTTCGGGTATACCCGCTCCGGTGCCGTGGCGACATTTCCGCGGGGTGGCTCTGACATCACCGGGGCGATTCTGGCGGCGGCGGTGAAGGCCGACGTGTACGAGAATTTTACCGATGTGGATTCAGTGTTCTCGGCGGATCCGCGCATTGTCCCCAATGCCGCCGCGATCGATCTGTTGACCTACCGTGAAATGCGCGAACTGGCCTATGCCGGGTTCGGTGTTTTCCATGATGAGGCGATTGTGCCCGCCATCAAGGCGAATATTCCGATCTGCATCCGGAATACGAACCGGCCGGAAGCGCCTGGAACACAAATCGTGCCGAAACGGGACTACAAGAGCGGGGCCGTGGTCGGGGTTGCCAGTGCGGATGGATTCTGCGCGCTCTATGTGGACAAATACCTGATGAACCGGGAAATCGGATTCGGGCGCCGCCTGCTTCAGATCATGGAGGAGGAAGGGTTGTCCTATGAGCATGCGCCCTCGGGGATTGACAATGTTTCAGTCGTGTTCCGGGAGAAGGAATTTTCGACGGAAAAGGAAGAGCGCGTACTGATGCGCATCCGGACCGAACTCGGGGCCGATAACATTGACGTCGACCGGGGGTTGGCTCTGGTGATGATTGTCGGTGAGGGTATGCATTATTCCGTTGGCGTGTCAGCCCGGGCCACAACCGCCCTGGCCGCTGCGGGAGTGAATATTGAGATGCTCAACCAGGGCTCGTCCGAAATCAGTATGATGTTTGGTGTCCAGGCACGGGATCGGAAAAAAGCAGTACAGGCCTTGTATGAGGCTTTCTTTAAGGCGGATTGATATCATGCACCGACGAAAAATATTTATCTATGACACCACGTTGCGCGATGGTTCGCAGGGTGAGGGGATTTCTTTTTCCGGCGGATCCAAGATTAAACTGGCCCTTAAACTCGATGAATTCGGGGTGGATTACATCGAGGGGGGCTATGCCGGCTCCAATCCCAAGGATATGGAATTCTTCCATGAGATCCAGAAGTACAAGCTGCGGCATGCCAAGGTGGCGGCCTTTGGGAGCACCCGGCGGGCGGATGTGACCGTGGGTGAGGATCAGAATGTGCTACGCCTGATCGAATCGGGTGCACCCGTGGTAACTATTTTCGGGAAAACCTGGCAACTTCATGTTTCCGAGGTGCTGAAGACTACCCTTGCCGAGAATCGCCGGATGGTGGCCGAGACAATCCAGTTTTTGAAGCGGCACGACAAGGAAGTGATTTTCGATGCGGAGCATTTTTTCGACGGCTATAAGGATAGTCCGACATTTGCGATGGATATGCTGAAAGCGGCGGTTGAGGCCGGGGCTCATTCCCTTGTTCTATGTGACACCAACGGCGGGACGTTGACGCATGATATCCATGGGATCACGACGGAAGTGATCAAATCCTTTCCGACCGTTCAAGTGGGAATTCACACCCATAACGATTCGGAATTGGCCGTGGCAAACTGTTTGGAAGCGGTGCGGGCCGGAGCGGTTCAGGTTCAGGGAACCATCAACGGGTATGGGGAGCGAACTGGAAACGCGAACCTGTGCGCCATCATTCCCGCGTTGGAGCTTAAGATGGGATGTCGGGCGGTTCCGGAGGGCTCCCTCCAGCAGATACGCGCATTATCGCTTTTTGTGGATGACCTGGTGAATGTGCGTCACAACGCCAAAGCCGCCTATGTTGGCATGAGCGCATTTTCGCATAAGGCTGGAATGCATGTGAATGCGGTCCAGAAGCTTCCCCGCAGTTTTGAGCATGTTCCGCCTGAAAGCGTGGGGAATGAGCGGCGCATTCTGATCTCCGAGGGGTCGGGTTCTAGCAGTGTGCTTTTGAAGGCGATTGAAATGGGCGTGGATCTGAAGAAATCCTCTCCGGAAGTGAAGGATATTCTGGATGCGCTCAAAACACTTGAGAAGCAAGGCTACACCTATGAGGCGGCAGATGCGTCGTTCAGGATGCTGGTGCAAAAGGTGCTGAAAAAGCATAAATCCTTCTTTGAGCTGGAAGGATTCCGGGTGATCATGGAAAAGGAAGGCACCAGCAACCCCTGTGTGTCTGAGGCGAGTATCAAAGTGCGGGTCGGGGATGAAGTGGAGCATGTGGTGGCGGAGGGCGATGGTCCCGTTAATGCCTTGGATCGCGCTTTGCGCAAAGCCCTGGTGCGCTTCTATCCCGAAATCGAAAAGGTGTTCCTGACCGATTACAGCGTGCGTATCCTGGATCCCGAAGAGGCGACGGCCGCCAAAACCCGTGTGATCATCGAATCCAGTGATGGGGATAATCATTGGGGCACGGTTGGGGTTTCGGTCAATATTCTCGAGGCATCATGGGAAGCCCTGGTGGATAGCGTGGAATACAAGCTTTTCTGTGAAGAACAAAAAAAATGATGGCTTATCTATGAAAGAACTCGACAAGCAATATGACCCTAAAACAGTTGAAACCCGTTGGTATGACATCTGGCAGACCAGGGGTTATTTTCATGGAGATGCAGCAAAGGGAGGGGTCCCTTATTGTGTTGTCATTCCGCCACCGAATGTCACAGGCATTCTCCACATCGGTCATGCGCTGAACAATACCATCCAGGACATTCTGGTGCGCTGGCAGCGTATGGAAGGCAAGAATACAGTCTGGCTGCCGGGCACTGATCATGCCGGCATCGCCACGCAGAACGTGGTTGAACGTTCTCTCCGCAAGGAGGGTAAAACGCGGCATGATCTCGGGCGGGAAGCGTTTGTCAGCAAGGTCTGGGAATGGAAAGAGGAATATGGCGGCACTATCATCCGTCAGTTGAAACGGCTGGGGGCATCCTGTGATTGGGAGCGTGAGCGTTTCACCATGGATGCCGGGCTCAGTGAAGCCGTGGAAGAGGTGTTTTGCCGGCTCTATGACAAAGGCCTGATCTATCGGGCCAACTACATCACCAATTGGTGTCCGCGGTGTCATACGGCTTTGTCGGATGAGGAGAGTGAGCATCAGGACACTGCCGGGAAAATGTATTTTATCCGTTATCCGGTAAAGCGGGATGGCAAGCTTACGGCCAGTGAATTCGTGGTGGTGGCGACGACCAGACCGGAGACGCTTCTCGGTGATGTGGCGGTGGCGGTGAGCCCGAAGGATGAGCGGTATAAGGCGTTGATCGGTAAAACGCTCAGCCTGCCGGTTTTGCATCGGGAATTACCGGTGATTGCCGATGATTTTGTGGATTCAGCCTTTGGAACTGGTGCTGTCAAGGTGACCCCTGCACATGATCCCAACGATTTTGAAATGGGACAACGGCATAAGTTGACTCCCATTAATGTCATGAATCCGGACGGAACGATGAACGAAGGGGCTGGCCCGTATGCCGGGCTGGATCGTTTTGAGTGCCGTAAGCGCATTGTCACCGACCTGACCGCCGCCGGGCTGATCGAAAAAATCGATCTTCATCAGCATGCCGTCGGCCATTGCTATCGCTGTGATACCGTGGTCGAGCCACGTTTGTCACTCCAGTGGTTTGTCAAAATGAAGCCCCTGGCTGAACCGGCCCTTCAGGCCGTGATGGATGGCCGCGTCAAATTTGTGCCGGAGCGTTGGAACAAGGTCTATGCCGACTGGATGGGGAATATCCGGGATTGGTGTATCTCGCGCCAGATCTGGTGGGGGCACCGCATTCCGGTGTTCTATTGTGATGCGTGTCATCACCAGTGGGCGGCCCGCGGGAAGCCCGGCCAATGCCCCAAATGCAACGCTACTGATATTCGGCAGGATGAGGATGTCCTCGATACCTGGTTCTCCTCGTGGCTGTGGCCGTTCAGTACTTTCGGCTGGCCTCATCGCAATCCCGATCTTGCGCTCTACTATCCCGGTAATACCCTGGTGACGGCCTCCGAGATTATTTTCTTCTGGGTGGCCCGGATGGTCATGGCTGGTATCGAGTTCATGGGTGAGGTTCCGTTCCGCGAAGTCTACATCCATGGTACAGTGCGAGACGACAAAGGCCGGAAGATGAGCAAGAGTCTGGGAAATTCCATTGATCCGTTGACGATCATTGAAGAATATAGCGCCGATGCGCTGCGCTACAGTCTGATGATGATTACGGCGACAGGTCAGGACGTTTTTCTTTCAAACGATAAATTTGAAATTGGCCGTAATTTCGGCACCAAGATATGGAACGCCGCCCGCTTTATGCAGATGCAGGATCCCACCGGTTATGTTCCTGGCGGGGAAGGGATTCAGGCGGCCTTGTTAAGTGCGGATGACCGTCATATTCTAGCCAAACTCAGCCGGGCTATTGAGTCCTGTACGGAGAATCTCGGGCGTTACCGGTTCAACGATGCGGCCCAGGATCTCTACGCCTTTATCTGGCATGAGTACTGTGACTGGTATGTGGAGTATTCCAAGGATGTGCTGTATGGGCAGAATGCCGCACGGCGGGCCGAAGTGCTGAAGGTGATGCATTACTGTTTCTCGACCGCGTTGCGACTGCTTCATCCCTTTATGCCGCATTTGACTGAGGAGTTGTGGCATGGCATGGGCTATGGCACGGACGAGGAGACCATCATGCTGGCTCCCTGGCCGAAACCGCTGACTGAAGAACTGGCGCAGTGGGAGGCGACTCCCGAGGTGGTGCAATATGTGGATGCCCGGCATGAATTGATCCGTATCGGGCGTATGTTGCGTGCCGACTGCAGTATCGCGCCGGGGCAGAAGCTGGATTATATCATCAGGGCGAATACGCCTCATCTGGCCACGCAGTTGAAGGCGGATGCGGGGTCGCTGACGGCCATGCTCAAGGCCCGGGAGATTATTATTGATCCCGCCTATGTTCCAGCTACCGCCATCCCGAGCGCCCTGACCCCGATCGGGGCGCTTTATATGCCGATTGAGGGGCTTGTTGATGCGAAGGCTGAATCCGCAAAACTGGCAAAACAGCTGGAAGAACTGGGTGGGCATCTGGAACGGGCCAATCTTAAACTTAACAATCCTAATTTCTTCAATAAGGCCAAGCCTGAAGTGGTTGCTCAGTTTGAAAAGTCGCGGCAGGAGTTGCAGGAAAAATACAATAAAGTGAAGCGTTTGCTCGAAATGATGGGGTAAGATTCAGGCTCAGTTATGTCAGATGTTTTCATTACAACGGAAAAAAAACAGGCGCTTGAGGAGCGGATGACCCGGCTAGGTATCCTGGAAAAGGACCTGATTGAGAAATTCGTCCTGGGAGCCGGTTCCGGGGGACAGAAGCTGAACAAAACTTCGTCCTGTGTATTTCTGCAGCACCCCAAATCCGGGCTTGAAATCAAGTGCCAGCGGGAAAGGTCGCGGGAATTGAACCGGTTTGTCGCCCGCCGCGAGTTGTGTGAGCGGTTGGAGGAGCGGATCCTTGGTCAGCAGAGTGCCCGCCAGCAGGCCAATGAAAAAATCCGGCGTCAAAAACGCCGGCGCTCCCGGCGCCAGAAGGAGCGGGTGCTCGACGATAAGAGAAAGCATTCGGTGAAAAAACAAGCCAGACGGGGTGGAAATTTTGAATCCTGAGCCTTTTCAGACAGCCGGACAAAAAATCCGGGAATGGGTGATGCGGTGGGTATTGATGGCCATTGCGGTCTGGATGTCCGATTTTCTCGTTTCCGGTGTGTATACCGACGATTGGACAAGCCTGCTGGCCGCGGCGTTAATCCTCGGGATATTGAATGCCCTGGTGAAGCCCATTCTGGTCACGGTGGCCTTGCCGCTGGTCGTGCTTACGCTGGGGTTCATGCTTCTGTTCATCAATGCCTTTCTGTTGCTTTTGACGGCCAGGCTGGTGCCCGGGTTCCATGTGGCGGGGTTTGGCTCCGCCATGTGGGCTTCGCTGGTGATCAGTATTGTCAGTATGATTTTGGGTAATAATCGCAGAAATTTCCAGCGTCCCTCGCGTAAGCCGCCGACACCCGAGGCCTATTCCGAGCCGACGCGGATCAGAACTCCACCGCCGGGGAAAGGCCCGATTATTGATGTGTGAATTATGAAAAATAACGAATCCGGTTTAAAAAGTTCTTTTGACCTCGCGATGGAGCGAATGGCCAAACGCGGCGAGAAAATCACCGCTCTAACAGATGAACAGAAGCAGGCGATGGCCGAGGTGACAACGCGAACCAAGGCCAAAATTGCAGAGATTGAGATTCTGTACGGTAAAAAAGCGGATGAAGCCCGGGCGGCGGGGGATGCCGGGAAGGCATCGAAAATTGAGGAAGAAAAACGTTATGAAATCGCCCGGCTGCGCGAAAAAGAAGAATCCGAGCGTTGCCGTATTCGACCTGCCTGATGAACTCAACCTGCTTGCCCATGAAGCCTCAAAAAAAACGCATTCTGGTAATTAAGCTCAGTTCTCTGGGTGACATATTCCATGCGCTTCCTGCTGTCAATAACTTGCAGGTAGCCTTGGATGCCGAGGTGGATTGGGTGACTCAGCCTGAATATGTCGAACTGGTGGGGTGTTTCCCGATGGTGTCGACAGTGATTCCCTTTCCGCGGCGGCAGTTTTGGAGTCAGGCCCCAGCCTTTTTGCGATCCATCCGGGCTAAGCGATATGATTACGTGATCGACTTCCAGGGGCTGCTCAAGAGTGCCATTGTAGCGCGGGTCGCCCTGGGCGGGAAACGAATTGGTCCTTCTTTTCAGCGTGAAGGGGCCCGGTTTCTTTATGATGCGGTGGCAGGCAGACGCAACAAAGACCGGCATGCCGTGGAAGAGAATCTGGATGTGGTCCGCTATCTGGGTTTGCCGGTGTTGCCAGCCGCCTTTCCAGTTCAGTTTTCCGCCCCGGTAGTGGATCAGACCGTTCCGCGTGTCGGGCTGGTTCCATGGTCACGCAGGCTGAATAAAAACTGGCCCTCGTCACATTTCATTGACGTGGCACGCAGGATACAAGCTGAGTTCGGGGCCTCGATTTACCTGTTTGGAAGCGGTGAGGACCGCTCCGGATGTGAAAAAATATGTGCTTCCTTATCCGACTCCTCCGGCGCGGGGTCTGTGATGAATCTGGCGGGACAGACCAGCCTGGTGGAGATGGGAGGCTGGTTTTCAAAGATGAATCTGGTTGTGGCGAATGATTCCGGCCCCCTGCATATGGCGGTGGCGCTGGACATTCCCGTAGTGACTGTATTTGGCCCCACCGATCCCAAGCGTACCGGACCCTACGGGAATGAGCAGCATGTGGTTAGATCCGTGGTGGACTGTAGCCCCTGTTTAAGCAAAGAGTGTCGCTTGCCGCGGGTTGAATGCCTGGAGCGGATTACTCCGGAGCACGTCATGCGTGCGGTTCGTAACGTGTTAGGCGCGGTGAAGGCGGGAATTATATCATGAATTTCAAGTGTTCTATAATGGCCCTTTGTACCCACATACTGTCACCAGTCCTTGGTGTGGTGATTCTGATTGTCGCGGGAGGGTGTAACGAAAATGTCGGGGTGTCTGATGAGATTGAACGCGAGCATCCTGATATGAAAAAGGCCATGGTGCTGGAGGATCAGGGGGACTTAAGGGCGGCCCGGAATGTCTATGAGTCGATCTTGGATCGTGATCCCACCCTGGCCAGGGCGCACCTGGCGCTGGCTTTCCTCCTTGATAAAACCGGGGATGATCATGTTGGCTCCATCTATCATTTCAGGCGTTATCTCGCCTTGCGCCCGGATACGGAAAAGAAGGCCATGATCGAGAGCCACATCCGAAGTGAAACTTTGAATGTGGTTGGTTCCGTATTTACAAATCAAGCGTCCGTCCTCGTCCGGATGGGTGAGGTGGAAAGGGAGAACAAAGCCCTTAAGACCAGGGTGTCTAATCTTCAGGCCCAGATGGCTCAATTACGGGCGGCATTGGCGGCTGTGCGGGCTAAATATGGCGTATCCACGAAGCCGTGAAGATGCACTTGATACCTATGGGAGCGATTGATAGCATGCCTAGGTCAGAGTTCAAATTAAGCACTGAATCGAGCGAAAAGGAGAGAACTTTATGGGAACGGATTTTTTTGATGAAGATCTGGCGCAACGCCGCGGGGCAGTAAAATCCACGACATTGGGTTCAGGGCCGGACAGCATGATGAATTTGAAGTCCGATGACCCGGCAGGACGCCCTCTCTCCGATCTCAGCCTGACGCGGATGGCGCGACATCGTGAAGAACTAATAACACAGAAGGCTTCCGCGAAACTTCACGTCGAGCGGTTGAAGCAAAAACAGAGCGAGATGGAACGTGAGGAACAAATGATTTCCGACCTGCTCGAAAAGCAGGATCAATATGAGCGAGGCAAGCAGGAGATGCAGGACCGGCTTTCAGAGAGTCTCGTGTCGCTCCAGAAAATGGGGGATCATGCGGCTCGTCAGGTTGAAGTTTTCTTCACCACCCGCGACCGCCTGGCGGCCGACCTGGAAGAACTTCACAAGATTAACGATACGGAATGGGCAGATGAATCTCTCCGTGAGGAGTTGAATAAAGCGGTGGTTCAGATTGATGCCATCCGGAGTGATTTTGTAAAGGCCCAGGCGACGATCGAAGCTGTGGGCGGGCCTGTGATGCTTTTTGACGACAAATCACGCAAGGCAAATACTCTTGAGGATGATGAATTTGCGCCCTCAACAAAAGATTTCGGACATTGGCTCAAAGTCGGTTTTGCGGTCAGTTTGCCACTGATCCTGACTATTCTGGTGGCGATCATTGTCATTGTGGCAAAAGGACGATAAAGCGTTATGCAGCGTGTCCGGCGTAAAAATCCACGTTTGCAGGAGAAGCTTGAGTCGCTTCAACGGGAAATTGCCCGTGTCGAACGTGATATCAAGGGGATTTCTCATGCCATTGAGAGCCCGGATCCTGATCAGGCCATACGCCGGCTTCGCAAGGTCGTGGGCGATATTCCGCCTGTTGAGGTGGCCGCCAGACCCGCGATACAAGAACCTTTTCGGACAGGACACATGGAGAAGCCTGCCGAGGTGGCTCCGTTAGCGGGAGGCGGGGCGGACATGATGATACCCAAACCCATCCCGGATCAACGGTTTCAAACCTATTTTGGCAGCGGGAGCCTTCATTCGGTGCGCCCACTCCGACAGGAACGGCGGGTCCAGCGCAACAAGGCCATTATCATGCTGATTTTTGCCGCCTTGCTCCTCTACGGGGTCATTAATCTGGTCTTCTGATATCCGCCTCAAGGGTGATCGCGGCAGAGGGAGACAAAGGTGCGGTCTTTTCGTTGAAGGGGTGCGGTTACCGTGATTCTTCTAACGGTCTGGCCCGAGTAACTCCTGAACTCCACCTCAAACTGCTTCAAATCCGACGGGCAGGTGACACGGGCTACGGCGAGTTTTGCGGGAAGCGTTTCCCAGCGGCGCAGATCCTCATCTTCCAGGGCAAGAAGCAACATCCCTGTTAAAAATCCGAGGTCTTCATCGCGTGACCAGGCGGCAATCGTAATTGCCCCTTTGACCAGAAGCCGGGATAAGGTTTTGGCCGCATGTCGGGTCGCCATACGTTCTCGACTGGCCGATTGAAGTTGGTAAATACTGGTCAGCGTTCGACTGGTTCCCAGCAGTTGTCCGTTGGCGTAGATGGCGGCGGAGTAAGGCATGATCCCTGAATAGCCATCAAAATCGAGAAAGCAGACCAGTTCTGCTGCGGTTGAGGCAACGCGGACGGATTGGTTGGTGGGTTGGTCAGGGGATCGGAACCGTCCTGTCGCCCCGTCAATCCCGCTTTCAGGAACCAACTTTGCCACCTGCCTGTACTGCATGGCCGCATTACTGTCATCGCCGCAGAGTTCAAAACAAAAGCCTGCAAGGTAATGACTGAAGGCATCATCTGGAAAGCCATCCAGCTTTTCCATTTGAAGCGCAATATTGCGGGCTTCAACCGCCGCGTCACTCCACGAGCCTATGGCCAAATAATTTTTTGCAAGAAACACATGCAAATAGGTCCGCTCGAAGGGATAGCCGCGGAACGCAAGGGTCGAATCGTTGACGACCATGCTTGCCCCGGCCTTTGTGATGCTGTTGACTTCCAGTTCTTTTTCAAGACGGACCGCGGCGAGCCAGTCGGCGGTACTGTTGGTGAAATCCTGGCGGACATGCCGGATCATTCCCCGTTCCATCAGGTTTAACACTTTGTTCTGGTCACTGGGCAGGGTGGCCAGAGTTCTGTCGGCTTCCTCGAGTTGACCGTTGCTGAAGTTCCTGCGTGCGGCATCCAGGGGAACCGGTGTTGCGCAACCGGCTCCAAGTGTCAGCAATACGAAAAGCAGACCGGTCACTCGTCGAAATGAAAGCACATTCATTTCACTACTCATAAGAAAACCGGTGAAATTTGACAGAATGAACAGAATTTACAAAATAAATGCGTGAGTGATTACCAACCCAAAACCGGCTTGCTGGCGCCACGGACCCGTTCCTTCTGGGTGGTCCAGGCGATCAGGCCGGTTTGCAGGTCAGTGACTTCGATGGTGAGTTGAAGGTAGACCTGCTCCTTGCGTGACAAACTGATTTGTTTGGGAGTGTCCTTGGAGATTTTTACCAGGGAACCGGTAAGCATATAGCGGGCGCCGAGTTGTTTCCCAATGAGTGTCTGGGTCTCAGGAGTGCAGTTGACCAGTTGGTAACCCTGTTCTTTCATGAGGGCATCACGGCGGCTTTCATTGATAAAACTGGCCTTGCCTTCATTGATCAGACGGGTGCGGATGGTATCGGTGATCGCTTTGGTGTCAACATGCTCATCGGTCCGGTTTTCAATACCCATGACGACCAGGATGGGTTTCTTCTCAAGAACGGGGGCCGACACAAGCTCACTATTAACGGCTTCTGCGAGAGAGCGCAGGTCACCGAAGTCATAGCCGGTATCCAGAGGTTTTGCGGACGCCTTATTGACATCCTCGTTTTGAACAGAGGCACGAAAGACGCTGCAACCGCTCCCGATGGTGAGGGCGGACAAAACAACTAAGGACAACTTCACCGAGGTTATAAAGCGTGACATGGTTTTTCTCCTTTTTTAAACGGTGAGCACATATTAAAGCCGGAACCCTGCAGGTGTCGAGAGGCAATCTACAGTTCAACCTGAATGCCGATCTCAATCACCCGGTTGGGCGGAATCCGGAAAAATTTCGAGGCATCCCAGGCATTCCGGGACAGATAGGAGAATAGAATCTTCCGCCAGGGGCGCATATTCTTATTGTCTACCAGTATCAGGGTCTCGCGACCAAGGAAAAAGGTTACACGCATGGGATCCAGATCCAGACCCTCAATTTTCAGGTTTTTCAGGAGTGTTGACAGGTCTGGATCCTCGCTGAAGCCATACCGTATCAGTAGCTGATAGAAACCTTCCGGCAGCACCTTCACCTGGGTTCTTTCATCATCCGGCACATGAGGGATATCTTCGGTCTGGATGGTGATGAATACAATCTGCTTATGCAGGATTTTATTGTGCTTATAGTTGTGCAGCAGCGTGCGCGGGATACCGTTTGGATTACCAGTCAGGAATACGGCTACGCCTGATACCCGGTGCGGCTGCGAGGTGGCCACGTCATTGATGAAAAGATCTATCGAGATGGCGGCCTCGGCCATTTGTCGCCCAAGGATCTCCCGGCCGCGATTCCAGGTTGTCATCATGATGATAAAGCCAATCGAAATGGCCAGCGGGACCCAGCCGCCGTCGGCAATCTTCAGGATGTTGGATCCAAAGAAGGTGAGATCCATAAGCAGGAAAGGTACGGCGATGAGAATGACGACCGTTCGCGGCCAATGCCAGAGACGACGCATCACGGCAATCATAAACAGCGTGGTTATTAGCATGGTCAGCGATACCGCCACCCCGTAGGCGCCAGCCAGACTGTCGGAATTCTTGAATCCGAGAACCAGTAAAACGGTTCCAAGCAACATGAGCCCATTAACCAGAGGAAGATAGACTTGCCCGATCTGCCTTTTCGAAGTGTGAATAATTGCCAGACGCGGGCAGTAGCCGAGTTGGATGGCCTGCCGGGTCATTGAGAATGCGCCTGAAATAATGGCTTGTGAGGCGATGATGGTGGCAGCAGTGGCGAGCGCAACCATCGGATATATAGCCCAATGCGGGACGTTCCGGTAGAAGAGATTCGCGATCAGGGTCTGATTCAGGGTGATCTGCCCGTTAATCAAGGATACGCTTTGGGGGTCTGTCAGCTGATGGAGCATCCAGGCTCCCTGCCCGCAATAGTTCAACACCAGTGCCGGCATGACCAGGGTGAACCAGCCGAGCCGAATGGGGCCAATGCCGAAATGGCCCATATCGGCATAAAGCGCTTCTCCCCCGGTCACCGCGAGAAATACGGCGCCCATGGTCACAAAAGCCTGCCATCGGTTATTGATCAGGAATTCGGCGGCATGCCAGGGGTTGAGCGCAGCCAGAATACCTGGCGCCTTGAAAATCGAAATAATTCCAAGGATGGCAATGGTCGTAAACCAGATCAACATGACCGGTCCAAAAATGGCGCCCACCGTTTGGGTGCCGCGTCGTTGCATCCAAAATAAGGCCACTAGCACGATCAGCGAGAGAACAATAATCGTATGGTTTGAGAATGGGATGATCCCCATATTTAAGCCCTCCATGGCGCTCAATACCGAAATGGCCGGGGTGATCAGACCGTCGCCATAAAGGAGGGAGGCTCCAAAGAGTCCAAGCAAAACAAACAACAACGTTCTTTTCCCGGCTTTCCGGTTTTGGTTCACCAGTGCCATCAATGCAAGAATACCTCCTTCACCACGGTTGTCTGCCCTGAGAACCAGTGCCAGGTATTTGATGGCAATGAGTGAGAACAGTGACCACAGGATCATGGAGATTATGCCGAGGATGTTGGACTCGGTGGGAGGGACCCCGCAAACCGGGGTGAAACTGACGCGGGTGGAGTAGAGTGGACTTGTGCCGATATCACCATAGACGACGCCCAGCGCCGCGATGGTAAGGCCCAGAAGCGCTTGTTTCGAATGCCCAGAACCGTTCGACGTGACAGTTTTCGGAACCGCGGATTCAGGAATGGCAGATGGTTTCATAGCTCAACCTGAATTCCGATCTCAATGACGCGATTGGGCGGGATGTTAAAATACCGCGAGGCGTCGCGTGCATTTTTTGAGAGAAATGCAAAAAGCATTTTCCGCCAGAAGAACATGTTTTTCCTGGGGATCAGGATGATGGTTTCACGTCCTAGAAAAAAGGTCACTTTTGAAGGCGTCAGGTCAAGACCGTCAATCTTGAGCGAGGACAAAAGTTCCGATAAGTCCGGCGTTTCCATAAACCCATATCGGGCCGTAATGCGTGTAAAACCTGCTTCCAACTGTTCTATGGTCACTTTTTCGTTATCCGGGGTGCGCGGGAGATCCTGATTGACGATGGTGAGCAGGACGATGTTCTGATGCAAAATCCTGTTATGCTTGAAGTTGTGGAGCAGGGTACGGGGAGCAATATTAAAAGTTCCGGTCAGAAATACAGCGGTACCAGGCACACGCAGTGGTATAGATTGGATGACATCCGTAATAAAGAGGGGAAGAGGGAGACTGTCTTCTTTGAGCTTGCTGCCCATAATGGAGCGCCCGCGATTCCAGGTGATCATGATGACGAACATCAATACGGCTACGCTCAAGCCCACCCAGCCGCCTGCCTTCAACTTCAAGACGTTGGACGTGAAGAAGGTGGCATCAAACACGAATATGGGAATCATGACAGCGGCGACAAGCAACGGATTCCACTGCCACTTTCGCAAAATAAAGATGGTCATCATGATGGAGGTGAGCAGCATGGTCATTGAGACGGCCAGTCCATATGCGCCTGCCAGTGCGTCTGAATTTTTGAAGCCAAGCACCAGTGAGACGGTGCCAACCAGAAGCATGCCGGTGACCGCCGGGAGATAGACCTGACCAATCGTGCTTTCAGAAGTATGGATGATCGCCATGCGGGGGCAGTAACCAAGTTGAATGGCCTGTCGTGTGAGGGAGTAAGCGCCGGAAATGACGGCCTGAGAGGCAATGATGGTGGCGACGGTCGCCAGACCTACGAGGGGATAGAGTGCCCAGGCTGGAGCCAGATGATAAAGCAGGTTGGAGGTGTCGGTTTGTCCAGCCCCCTGATGCAACAGGAATGCGCCTTGCCCGAAATAGTTCAGCAGAAGGCAGGGTAATACGAGAGTAAACCAACCCACACGCATGGGAAGTCGTCCGAAATGCCCCATATCCAGATACAGATCTTCACCGCCGGTAAGACAGAGGAAAATAGTGCCCATGGTGACAAAGGCGTGGAAACGGTGATCAATGAAAAATTGGACAGCGTAGGAGGGATTTATGGCGGTTAGCACCTTGGGCGTATTCAGGATATGAGGCAATCCCAGCACGGCAAGAGTAATGAACCACACCACCATGATAGGTCCGAAGACGGCACCGACCTTCTGTGTGCCATGCTTTTGAACCCAGAAAAGGCCGACAAGAATGACGAGCGCGATGGGAACAACGTAGGCGCTGAGATGGGGGGATGCCACATTAAGACCTTCCACGGCGCTTAATACCGAGATGGCTGGCGTAATCAGGCCGTCCCCATACAATAGCGCCGCTCCGAAAAGGCCAAGCCCGACAATCACGGCGCTTCGTCGAGTTGCCGTAATCATGGAAGGAGACTCCGCAGGTCCACCGCGAACGAGAGCCATCAGAGCAAGGATGCCGCCTTCGCCACGGTTATCCGCACGTAGGACAAGTGTAAGATATTTGATCGATATCAGTCCGGCCAGCGACCAGAAAATCAGGGAGAGCACGCCAAGAATGGCCGCTTCAGTTGGCGGGGTCGCTTGATTGAAGCAAAGTCGAAAGGCATAGAGCGGGCTGGTTCCGATGTCGCCATAAACAACCCCCAGCGCCGCCAGCGCGAGAGGGAAAAGGGGTTTCTTGATACTCATTTTCGCCATCTCTGCTTCTTCGGTGTGATGTCGGCGGAGGCAGCTGGGGCATTAGGATCTTTTACAGTGGCGTCAGCATGACGTGGATATTTGAAGAAAGGCTTGAATCCTGCCGTGGCCAGACGTTGGGTCAAGTCCTTGATGACATTCATGGATGTATTGGCCGGGACTTCAACGACCAGTGGCAGATCAGTCGGGATTTTGCTCTTTTTTAATGCTTTGATCAGGTCGGTGGCTGCGACTTCACGCTCATTCACCACGAAAGTGGAGGGGGATTTCATGGTGATCGCTGCTGGCGATGTGACATCCGGAGCAGCCAGGAGGTTCCCGGTGAGCCCGAAAAAAGTCAGCAATAAAACAAGAAATGCGTATTTCCTGGATGTCATGTTTCTCATAAATGAACATCCAGAATAGAGGAATGTCGTAAAATACTCCAGATTAGATTTATTAGACTAACCTAGGTTTTTGGATGAGCGGAATGGTCACGATTGAGAAAGTAATTGGCCCATCCTGAAGTGTGTGCAAGCTGTGACTTTTGCGGGGGGATGTAGGAGGTTCGCATCTCATCAAGATTTCCATCGCTCTTTTTGCGGTTATACACGAGTGTCCACGCACAAGGCCTTTCGTCGGGATAAGCCTCGCACATCCCTTTAACGCTCCCGCCACAGGGGCCATTGCGTTGCTGTTTGGCGCACCGCCCTTTGGGACAGCAAAAGGCCATGTCCGCCAATGCACAATCCCCGCAGTCCTGGCATTTATACATCAGCATCTTGGTCGCATGTTCGCCGGCATGTGAAAGTCGCGCCAGAGCCGATTTATCGCCAATCATTTTGTAGTATCGAGTCAACAGGCGGGCGATGACGCTGCTCCGATCAAAGACAATGCGATGAAATAGCTTTGAAAACTCATAGCTCCAAATGCGATGCCCCTTCTCAATGCGTCTCACAATGTCCTCGTCCTTCTCAAGAGAGGCGTAGTTGACGGGCGGGGGGAAGGCATAATATTCACCCGGCCGGGAGAACGATACCTCGGGAATAAACTCCTCCCATCGTGCTTCCAATTCGGTTGCGCGAGTAATGATAAACTTGAAGTCATCGGTTTTGAGTGCAAACCCGCCAATATGAACCCCATTGAAACCCATCCCCTTGAACATGGCGACCATTTTAGCTGCCCGTTCAAGACGTTTTGCCTTCCCTTTATCCGGGTCTTTGGATTCCGCTTCGACCACGCGCAGCAGCTCATCGGTCACAACGCAGCCCGGCACCAGACCCGCGTTCATAGTTTTGGCGGCCCCAAGACTCAGCACATAGACATTCCCGATGACTGGTACATTCAGGTCGCGACTCCGCAGGTAGCGCTTAATCTCAAGAAACTTCCGCATATCATACCCGAGTTGTGGAATGATGAAGTCGGCGCCAGCTGCAATTTTCTTTTCAAGTTTGAAAAACTGGGGGAGCAGTTCCGCTTCGGTTGCCTTGAAGGGTGATACCGCCGCCGCTACGAGAAAATGAGTCGGTGCGAGTTTGGTTGTTGTTCCTTTTTTTGCGCCCGGCACCTCCAGACCCGCATTCAATGATTTTATATATTTTACAGCCTGTACTGAATCGAGATCAAACACGCTGGCCGCGTTGCCCTCGAATCCACCGGAAGGGTAATCACCGGAAATAACCAGCAGGTTATTGGCGCCCGCCCGGGCCAAGGCCATTAAACGAGATTCCATGGCGTTACGATTCATATCCCGGCAAGAAAAATGGATCAGCACATCCATGCCGGTCTTGAGAATCTCCGGCGCCAGGGCATCGGGAATCATTGCGGTATTACCGCCAGGATTGTCAGTCAAACTGACCGCATGGATCTTCGGGAGCGAGCCAGCAACATCCTTTGAGAAAAGCAGTGCTGCGTCCAAGCTGGCTCCTTCTTGACCTCGTCCTGGCACAAACTCACAAGTGATGACAAACTCACCGTTTAACAAAGCGTTTTTAAGCATGCTTATATCCCTTCCCAGTAAAGTATCAGGATGCTGGATGTTTCGACTATGTGATTGTATGTTGCAGCATATTTATTGGATTATCCGGCATGCTGAATGGTTATGCCTGCACCACTCGACTAATCGCCTGCAACGGGCGACAGGAGTCACTTGTCGGAAAACTCTTTATGATTGCTGATGCTTTCGCTATGGTTTGCCGGTCTTGAGAGTTAAAGGAACCCTTTGTGTATGGAAACAAAGAAAATAATGAGAATTTTGTCAGGGATTCAGCCGTCAGGAAAGCTGCATCTTGGTAATTATTTTGGAATGATGCGACCGGCTTTGGCCCTGCAACAACAGGGGGAGGCCTTTTTGTTCATTGCCGATTTTCATGCCTTGACGTCGGTAGCCGATCCTCAAGTTTTGCGGCAGAATGTGCGCGATGTCGCACTTGATTTCCTGGCCTGTGGCCTGGATGCCAGTCGGACAGTCTTTTTCCGTCAGAGTGATGTGCCGGAGGTTCTGGAACTGACGTGGCTGTTATCGATCGTGACCCCCATGGGCTTGTTGGAGCGGTGTCATTCTTTCAAGGATAAGACGACAAAGGGCATAGCGGCCTCGCATGCGCTGTTTTCCTATCCCGTGTTGATGGCGGCCGATATTCTGGAAGTGCAGGCTACTACGGTGCCGGTAGGGCGCGATCAGAAGCAGCATGTGGAAGTGGCGCGGGATATTGCCATCAAGTTTAACCTTCAGTTTGGCGACACGTTTACCATTCCAGAGTCGGTCATTCGTGACGATGTGGCTGTGGTGCCCGGTGTGGATGGCCAGAAGATGTCCAAGTCATACAACAATACGATCGAGCTTTTCGGAACGGAAAAGGACACCAGGGCGCGCGTCATGAAGATTGTGACGGACAGCACGCCGCTGGAGTTGCCCAAGGATCCCGCGACCTGCAATATATTCGCCTTATACAAGCTGTTTGCCACGGAGTCTGAGCGTGCTGAATTGGAGGCACGTTACCGGGTGGGCGGGTTTGGATATGGGACCGCGAAGAAAGCGCTCTTTGAAAAGATTTGGACCTATTTTGAGCCTTTCCGCAAACGCCGGGAAGAGCTGCAGAAAGACCCCGCTTATGTGGATGCCGTTCTTAAAGAGGGGGCGGAGCGGGCCCGGATTGAAGCCCGCAAAACGTTATCCGCTGCCCGTCGGGCCGTTGGGTTGGAATAAGGATTTATATGACGCAAATGGTTGTTCAGGATGATTACAAGGTGTCGCTTGAAGTATTCGAGGGGCCCCTTGACCTTCTTTTGTATCTGATCAAGAAGGATGAAGTGGATATCTATAATATTCCGATCGAGAAGGTCACCAAGCAGTACATGGAGTATCTTTCGCTCATGAAGCTGCTGGATCTCAATATTGCCGGCGAGTTTATTGTCATGGCGGCTACGCTGATGATGATCAAGAGCCGCATGCTCCTGCCGGTGGATGTGCGCCCGGATATCGAGGAGGAAGAGGAAGATCCCCGGTGGGAACTGGTCAAGCAGTTGGTGGAATATAAAAAATTCAAGGAAGCGGCCTCCCATCTTCAGTACCGCGAATATCTGCAGGAAAATGTTTTTGCCCTTGGGAGTGACGCGGCGGCGGGGGTTGACGAGGGGCCTGGCATCGGGCTAGGGGATGTCAGTCTGTTTGATTTGATTACGGCCTTTAATGATGCCCTGAAAAAGGCTAAAGTCGAGGATTTCGGGGAGATTCATGACGAACGATTTACGGTTACGGACAAGATCGAATTTGTGCTGGGCACTTTAAAGGCGCAGGGCAAGGTGAGCTTTTCATCGCTGTTCGAAAAGGCTGCCAGCCGGAATGAGATCGTGTGCACATTTCTGGCCGTTCTTGAACTGATCAGGTTGCGGCAGTTGATGGCGCAACAGGACGGTGATTTCGGGGAAATCGTGATTGTGTCGAAAGCGGAAGTTTAAGGGGATTAAGGTATGGAGGCAATACAGGTGGAATTAAAACAAGTCCTCGGGGCGATCATTTTCGCGGCACGCCAGCCCATGTCGGTGGGGGCGATCCGGAAACTATTGCAGGAGACCGCTGAAATTAACCGCGAAGAAGCGGGAGTCTATGGCTCGGTTAAAGATGCCGAGCTCAAGGCTTGCCTGCGACAGCTTCAGACGGAATGCGAAACCAGCAAAACGGGTGTTCATTTAGTGGAAAATGCGGATGGGTTCCGGTTTCAGAGCGATCCCACGGGCGGCCCGTGGGTGCGTCACATGTTAAATGTCGGGAAACCCACCCGGTTATCCCGCCCGGCGTTGGAAACCCTGGCCATTATCGCCTATCGGCAACCAATCTCCCGCGCTGAGCTTGAAGCGGTTCGTGGCGTTGCAGTTGACCATGTGATCCGGATGCTCATGGAAATGCAGCTTATCAAGATTGTCGGACGGAGCG
>JBAXDB010000026.1:0-24893 GCA_037141135.1 bacterium
TATCCGATCCGCATAAAGGCGGATGTGAATGTCGCGGGGAAGCCTGTAATCACGAGCGGGTCCGAGGGACAGGCACCTACCTCGTAAGTAGTTGGCTATCAATGTCTCTTTTGCGGCACGGCATGTATCAGCCGGATGTTGGGAGGTAGATGGGAATACCCGGGAAGAGGAAATAAAATACCCGCCAGAACGGCACCAGTCACGGCATCAGTCAGGGCACCAGTCAGCCGCTGATGTTAGATCAATGGACGTACGCAGAACATTCCTGTTCTGTACATTTCTCATTCCTCCTGATATTTTCCAAGTATGAAGAGAGTCGAAAAAGCAGTTCGTGAATATGCGGGGCTCGTGCGGAAACGCTTGGGATCGCATGTGGAGCAGGTCGTTCTGTTCGGGTCACGAGCGCGCGGGACCGCACAGGACACCTCCGATTATGATTTTCTCCTGGTTGTGGATCGCCGAACCCCGGACCTACGCGAAGCCGTCCTGGATGTTGGCGTGGAAATGTTGAATCGCTATGACCGGCTCTTTGCCGCGTTGATCTACACGAATGAGGAGTGGGATGAAGGAAAACATGCCCCCCTGGGATGGAACATCCGTCGCGAAGGCATTGCCGTATGAATAACGAAACAGCGCAACCTTCTGTCCTGAACGCCATGCTAGAAAAAGCCAATGAAAAATTGGCGGCTGCACAGGAGGCTATTCGAGATGGCTTCTTTGGCGAGGCCGCCTCGTGTTCCTACTATGCCGCGTTCCACGCAACATCAGCCGTTCTGGCGCATAAGGTGAAATTGGGGACAGGAAGATTGTTTTCCCATGCTTGTCGATTGGCATGTCGATTGGCGTTGAATCGACGGCCCGATACTGGTTTAATTATTACAGACAGGGAGAAAATGCCGATGAAAGTGAAAAGAATTTTTTTCCGAACTGAGTCGAAGGCTGAACAAGCTTGAACACAAGCATGGGTAGATGCGCCAGTTTCTGGATGCGTCCGGAGGGCTAGGGTGAGGGGGGCAAGGATCTGGCAGATGGAAAAACGAAAAGTCGTGGTCAACGACCGGATGCAGACCGGCTATGTCTACTGGTTGACAGAGCCGGTTGGTCGGAATTTTCATCCTGCGTTCGATCCTGAGTTAACGCCGAAAGTCATGCTTGAAATGGGAGTCTTTGGCGGGAAATATATGACCGACTGTCAGGATGAATTTCCCGAGTCCTGGTTTCTGAAAGCCAAACTGAGCCCCCGGGGGCGCAATCCGAAGCTGAATTGCTTCCGTGTCAACGCTTCCAAGCCATTGAGTTACTGGCGCGAGAAAGACTGGATCCATCCACAGGACCCTCGTGGCTGGTTCCAATGGTACTGCCGCTATTACATGGGACGGCGGTGTCCCGATGATGAGCGGCAAATCAAGCGTTGGGCGGCCATGACCCGTCATGTTGCCCAACTCAAAAAAGCCTGCCCTGCCGGGGACGTGAGATGCCGTCCCCGCCAGCGCCAAGCCTTGCTACATTGGGCCTATGATAGCCGTACGCTGTAAACCGTTGCCGAAATTGACGCGGGGATTGCCCGATGACCTGTTTGAACCGGCGGGAGAAATAGAACTCATCGCAGAACCCCAAGCTGAGGGCGATTTGCTTGTCGCTCATGCGCCCCTGCTGCATCAGTTCGCAGGCGCGGTCGATCAACCGGGCCGTCCTGTATTTGGCCGGCGGCTGCCCGACCACACGCGTAAATCGTTTACGAAATGACTCGTAGCTCATACCGAGGGAACGAGCAAATCCCGCAAGATCATCCGGAAGGTCATGCTCCGCCCCGAGGAGGGCGCAGGTTCGTGAAGCCCAGTTCCGATCGGCCTGATAGACAGGGTTTTGATTGCAGCCCAGCACCATATCGGCAAGGAGCTGCTGGAGTCGGCACATTTCATCCAGGGGAGGAATGCTACCGGGGTGCCGGGAGGCGCCCAGGATGGATTCAAAACGGCGCAACCACTCGTGCACCGGTTCCAGGTGATAGATCGGATTCTTCGGATCCAGGATGGCATGCCTTCGCCAGAGCTCGATGACCGGCCCGTCGAAGCAGAGGAAGAATTCATCCCAGAATTCACCAGGGCCCGGACCGTACTGATGCGGCACCCCGGGAAAGACAACGATCACATCTCCTGCGGCCACCGCCCTATCACGTCCACTGGCATCCCGGTATCGTCCGCTCCCGTTGAGCAGATACACCAGCGCATAACGGTCGTACAGGCGCATTTGAGTGAGCCCGCGACTATTCCGGAGAAAGCCCGCCTGGCTCACTCGTCCCAGGGGGGACGTCCCCGTATGACGGAATACAACCTGCTGATTCTGGTTGCTCATGGTTCCGGTAAGATTACCATTTTACACAAGTTATTGTCCACGCCGTGCATTCCTTTTCAGCGCGGAGCGTGACATACTCTGCCCCATCTTGACAGAAAAAACGCCTTTCATGGGAGAAACCAGATGACACCACGAGATAATCTGCTACGCACCCTCCGCCGAGAGGGTTTCGATCAAGTTCCTCTCGACTGCGGTGGTTTCTGCCACTCACAAGTCGAGGCCTTTAAGGCACGATTCGGCCACACTGACATTCCGGGCTTCTTCAATGTCCCCTTCCGTGCGGTAGGCATTCCCATGGAACAAACATGGACGGACGCCAAAGCCCTTTATGCCAGGGAAGAGGTCCCTGCCGATGCGGACTTCGATCTCTTCGGGGTTGGTCACTCTCACCAGCCCAACTGCTACCACATGACGCGCATGCACCATCCCCTGCGGGGCGATCTTGTTACTCTGGATGAGATCAGGAATTATCCCCTGCCCCGTCTGGCGACCGACGCCGAAACCCGATTGCGCAGTGACGTTGCCCGGTGGCAGGCCCAAGGCCTTGCCACCATGGCCCCCATGGCCTGCACGATTTGGGAAATATCCTGGTATCTCCGCTCCATGGAGGATCTCATGACCGACATGATGACCGGGGATGAGCGCGCCACCGTGCATCTGGACCGGTTGACCGCCAACTCCTGTGATCGCATCATGCTGGCGGCCAGGGCCGGAGTCGACCTCATCCAACTCGGGGATGATATCGGCATGCAGCAGACCATCATGATGAGCGTTGACATGTGGCGCACCTGGCTCAAGCCCCGCCTGGCGGAGGTGATCCGGGCCGGCCGCAAGATCAAGCCCGACCTGATCATCTTCTACCACTCTTGCGGATACGTGCTTCCTTTTCTGGATGATCTGGTTGAGATCGGCATCGACATTCTCAATCCCGTTCAGCCCGAATGCATGCCGTTTGAAAATGTTCTTAAGCTGGTAGGCGGCAGGATGTCTTTCTGGGGGACACTAGGCACTCAGAGCACCCTGCCATTCGGTAAGCCGGAAGATGTGAAGCGCGTGATCCACGAAAACCTGCGCCGTTGCGGACCGCGGGGGGGACTGGTCATTGCACCGACCCATCTAGTCGAGCCCGAGGTGCCGTGGGAGAATCTACTCGCGATGAAGGAAGCCTGCGAGACGTTCCAGTTCTAGCGACGCCACCGGGCCTTTGCGGCTGATTACGGCGCGCTGAGTGCACCACCAACATTAAGGATGCCTTCAAGATCGCCGTCAAACGTGTAACTTGCTGTCGGGCTAGAATAAGGCGCAGCAAGATTCACATTGGACAGATCAATGCCCGTATCCACCACAGCCACACCAACACCAGCACCTGTGTAGGCAAATCCGACGGCACCGATGCGCTGAATGCCTGCTGGAATAACCTGCGTGGCCGACGAGCCACCACCGGTCGGCTTTCCGAGGGCTTCAACCTCACGGTCCACAATCACCATTTCGACATCCACATCCTTGAAGACATTTTCAAGTGCTTGCGGCGGGATTACAGCCGCAAACCACAACTCAACAGCACTATACCTGCGATTAAAGATTGTAAGGTCTTCATAAACGTATCCTTTCTATTTTTCCATCTCTTTCCACAAATGCGTTATGCATTTTTTAACCATTTTCAGTAAAGCGGCAAGAACGACCAATATAATCCACTATTGTGACAGAGTTGACTTACGCATCGCCGTAGTTTCAAAAGGTCTAAAGTCTGCGGTCTGAAGTCTGACTCCCCCATCAGCCCCTCACCCGCCCTGCCCGCTCAGCCAAAACCTTCAGACGCAGACGCCGCACGCTGTTTTCCATCTGGATTTCGGCCGGATGGAGGAAGCCGCGCATCAAACGCGTGAACTGCCTGTCCAACTCATCCGCCGGACGGCTCAGCGCCTCACACTCCCTGGCGAGCGCGCCCAACTGCGAGGGCCGGAATGCAGGTGACTGGAACCGGATTTCCAACTTGCGCACGGCCAGATAGTGGAGCCGGATGGCCGACAGCAGCCTGAAGTGGGCAAACTCCTGCTTGTTCCTCCGGGGCTCCAGTTTCTCCCATAGGCGAACATTCGCGAGGGCAACCCTTTGCGCCTTGGCGGGGTCGTCCCCCACCCCGACCGTGAAGTCATCGGACAGGAGCGCCTGTTGAAAACGAGCCGTTGCGCGGCCCGTCAACCCGAACCGCTCCTCCGCATAGCACTGCACGAAACTGTCAACATCCATGGGACGGGCACTGTTCACAGCCGTCGCAAAGGCGGCGAGCAGGATCCGCGTGCCGTTTAGCGGGTAGACATTGCGGATCGGATACATATCAATGACTTCGTAGCCCGTGCCAAACTCATACCCGTATTGGCCCGACGTGGACCAGGACGTGAGCACCGAACCGCTGAACCCCTTCTCCCTGCAGTAAGGAAGAAACTTTTCTATATTCTTGAAATGCTTCGCGAACGCGACGTGGTGGAAATCATCCGGATGGGACCGGAGCGCGGGGGAGCCCCAGAAGGTGAGGCCGGTATCCAGCAGGGTACTAGGGTTGCCAAAACGGTCATTAGCCCACCCGTAATTCCAATCCACCAGGATGCAATCCGCAGGCAATCCCTTCGCCGCCTCCGGATGGGCCAGCAACATATCCGCCCACAAGACGGGGCGTTTCCCGAGCGCCGTGACCACGCTGCAGAGGGCTTTCACGTAATCCACGAACAGTTTGGATTTGCCATGGGCCTCTGTCTTGGCATGGCACTTCGGACAATTCCCAAGGAGATAAGTCTCATCGCAGCCAATATGGAAATAGGGTGAGGGGTGAACCCTGGCCAGTTCGGCAAAGAGATCCTTAAACAAGGGCAACGCCTCCTCCACCTTCAAGGGACAAAGCTGGCAATAGTCCTTATGGGGCACCTCGCGTAGATGCGCGTACCTCGGATGGCGGAGGATGTATTCCACATGGCCGAAACACTGCTGGAGCGGCATCACATCCAGCCCGATCCGCCGGCAATGCGCCAGAAAGTCATTCACTTCCCCCGGAGTGTAGGCGAAACGGCTGGATATCTGCGGATGTTTGACAAAGGGAAAGGTCCCTTCCCACTCCATGACCAGCGTGTTGATCCCAAGCGCAACCAGATCATCGGCGAGCGCCTGGAGCGCCTTTGGCGTCATCACCTGAATACGCAAATCCAAATGAAAACCGCGAACTTCAAACTTGTTTGTTGATGACATAAGTGCTTTCACCCAATTACTTGATTTGCCTTCTGTGGCGGTGATTACTGGATTCTGAACACCTTCGGTGGCTCGCGATAGCCCACCTCGGGGTGAGTTCAAAAACTCGTCTTCTCATTCCGTTCACGCCGGCAGTTCCTACACCTTGTAACGTTCCACCAACTCCTTCAGTTTCTGACCCAACTCATTCAATCCGCGTGCGGCCGCTTCCAGTTGTCGCGCGCTGGCCGCGTTATGTTCGCTTGTCTGCCTGATGCTCTTCATCGCCAAGGCCACCTGGGCCACCCCGACCAACTCTTGCTGGCTGGAGGCGGCAATCTGGGCCGCCGCCTGCGCAGATTCGGTCACGCTGCTGGTCAGGTCCATAGGGAGGGAGTCATGGCGCCGCTCCCTTTACAGGTTGTGGAGGAAAGGCGGACTCGTAGTCCTTCAGGAAAGCCCGGACCGGCCGCCGGCGGGACATCCTTCCGGCAACCGGATACCAGCGCAAGCAACACGATCACATGCGCCGCCCCCAGCCAGGCGCGCATGACCCCCGCCTTCTTAGTGCTGTCCACCAGCCTGCTCACGCTGATCAGTTTGTTAGGACCGGGGTTGATGGGTGTGGCGATCAAATAATTTTTGCCGGGCCGAACAGGTTCCCCACTCGTTTTTTCCTTTTGCATCACACCCTCGCTCCTGATTTATAGCGTTCACCCGATATGATCAGAAGTCACCCCTCCCGAAGCGCCCCGTAATAAGTTGTTACTGGCGCTCATCCTAAGCTATTCCCTTTCTTCTGCAAATAGCGGATTTTGCACAAAATATGCATTGTCATTTCGTTAACGCCCGCGTATTTTAACAAATCGCACACGGAGAACCAGCATGACAACAACAAAAATCGGCGTTATCGGATGTGGCAATATAAGCGGGGCCTATTTCAAGGCCGGACAGACTTTCCGGAATATCGAAATCGCAGCCTGCGCAGATTTGGATTTGGAGAGGGCCAAAGCCAAGGCCGAAGAATTCAAGATACCCAAAGCTTGCACAGTCAAGGAATTGCTGGCAGACCCGGACATTAGGATTGTCGTCAACCTGACCATTCCCAAGGCGCATGCGGCGGTGGCACTGGCGGCGCTTGAGGCGGGAAAACATGTGTACGGCGAGAAGCCGCTGGCGGTCAACCGCAAGGATGGCAAAAAGATCCTGGATCTGGCCAAGGCGAAAAAACTCCGCGTGGGTTCCGCCCCCGACACCTTCTTCGGGGGTGGCATCCAAACCTGCCGGAAGTTGATTGACGATGGCTGGATCGGCACGCCCGTTGCCGCCTCGGCTTTCATGGTGTGTGCCGGACATGAGAGCTGGCACCCGTCACCGGAATTCTACTACGACCTCGGTGGCGGCCCGATGCTTGACATGGGCCCCTACTATTTGACGGCCCTGATCAATCTGCTGGGCCCGATCAAACGCGTCAGCGGTTCCGCCCGCACCACACGCGCCGAGCGCATGATCACCAGCCAGCCCCTGAACGGCAAAATCATGAAGGTCAAGGCATTGACCCACTACGCCACGGTGCTGGATTTCGCCCAGGGTGCAATCTGCTCCATGATCATGTCCTTCGACGTGCGGGCCGCGCAATTGCCGCGTATCGAGATCTACGGCACCGAGGGCACGCTGAGTGTTCCGGACCCGAATACCTTCGGCGGGCCGGTCCGCATCGGCGGCAAAGGCAATGAGTGGCAGGACATTCCGCTGACGCATGGCTATACGGAAAACAGCCGCAGCATCGGTGTCGCCGACATGGCTAACGCGATCCAGTCAGGGCGCCCGCACCGGGCGAGCGGCGAACTGGCCTTCCATGTGCTTGACGCCATGGAGGCGGCCGCCGAGGCCTCGGCAAAAGGCAAGGCTGTGACCATTTCCAGCACCTGCAAGCGCCCTGCGGCGCTTCCCCTGGGACTGCGGCCGGGGACGTTGGACGCTTGAATTACAGCTCATAAAGGATCATCACATGAAAAAAGCACTTATGGTTTGGGGCGGTTGGAACGGGCACACGCCCAAGGAATCAGTTGATGTCTTCGCACCGCTTCTGGCCGCCAAGGGATTCGAGGTGACCATTTCGGACAACATGGCCTGTTATACCGACCAGGACCTAATGGCTGCACAGGATTTAATTGTGCCCTGCTGGACCATGGGGAAAATCGAGCAGCCGCAGTCGGACGGGCTGTTGGCTGCCGTGCGGGCCGGAACCGGCCTGGCCGGGTGGCATGGCGGCATCATCGACTCGTTCCGGGAAAACACGGAGTACCAGTGGATGACGGGTGGACAGTGGGTTGCGCACCCCGGCAATTGCATTCCGTCCTATAAGGTCGAGATTGTGGATCCCCAGCACCCCATCGTGAAGGGGCTGAAGGATTTCGAAATGCCTGACACCGAGCAGTATTTCATTCACGTTGACCCGAGCGTACACGTGCTTTGCCGGACGGTCTTTAGCGGCGAGTTTGGCGATCGTGATCGCTATCAGGCGGGTACCGTCATGCCCTACGCCTACACCAAGTCCTACGGCAAGGGTAAAATCTTCGTAGCTTGCTGGGGCCATACCGACAAGGACTTCGCTGTTTCCGAAGCGCGCGAGATTGTGCTCCGGGGCATGATCTGGGCTGCACGGTAACCCGGCGCCCGCAAAAGCCGGCATAATGCACAACAAGAGGCTATTCATTTTGATCCGGTTTGCGGCCCTGTTGTTTTTCATGCTTGTGCCCGGCCCTCGCGCCCTTGCTGCCGACTTTCCACAGGGGCTCATGCTCCATTTCAATTTCGACCAATGGGAGGGCAGTGGAGTCATAACCGACAGGACTGGGCGCAACAACAATGGTCAAGCCTTCGGCGCGAAGTGGACCGCCCTGGGCAAACAGGCTGGCGGCTACGATTTCACCGCAACAAATAATTATATCCGGGTACGGCATTCTCCAACTCTGAATACAAAAGAAACGACTCTTGCCGCATGGTTCAGAACAGGCATGTCGGATGACATCACCCGCACTATTTTCGAGAAATCCGCCGCCGGGGGCTATACCTTGAGTATCGAAGGTAATTCAAGCGGTTCCCAAAACAAGGGGAAGCTGTGCTTCAGCATTAATGGTCACGCATGCGTAAGCGACAAGGTCGTCACGGATAACGCCTGGCATCACGGGTCCGCTACCTTTGACGGCGAGAGCCTCAAGCTGTACATGGATGGTCAACTTCAACAACAGGTAACAAAGTGGAAAGGCGAGATTGCCGCCAACACCAATGAACTGTCTATTGGAATGAACCGATCCAACCACGCTCCCCGGAAAAAAGAGGGGGCGTTTGAAGGCACGCTGGACGACGTGATGATTTTTGACCATGCCCTGACAGATGCTGAAGTGAAGACGGTCATATCATCGACAAAGCCCAAGTTCACCAAAGACCAAGTCACAAGGCGTTTAGCAGAACTGAAAGAGCTTCTGGACAGGGGCTTGATTCTTCAAGACTTCTACGACCGCAAAGTCAAGGAATGCGAAGTCTCGCCTTGATCATTTTTTTCGTGGCTTCGCCGGCTCAGGTTTTGATGGCGGATTGAACACGTAGACCTTGAGTTCTTCTGCGGGAACAAGATGCCGCCAGAGAAAAGCCTGCATCCGGTCCTCGGCGGGTACGGCTTCGTGCACTATTTTATGTTCCCCGGCCACGGCAGAGCCATCAATGATCAGGTTTACCGGGTCTTTCGTCATGCCCAGGCTGGTTTTCAACGTGATCCGCGCCATGGTCTGGGTACCGGTTAAAGAGCCGGTGACACTGAAGCCATTTGTTGAGCCCTTCAACGTGAACGTGATGGTATTCGTAAAGCCATCCTGCTTAATCGCATAAACGCTGAGCGGCGTCGTGGAATTACCGCGTATGTTCACGGTGGACGGCACCACTCGCAAGGCAAAATCGGGCTGCGGGGCGCTGATGTGCAACCGGTAACCATACTCCTCCCCCGCCCTATGCTGGGCATCGTTCAGGTAAAGATAATAAATCCCATTGGTGGGAAGGGTGGCACGGATATAGGAATCTGCATGGTGCGTGTTGAGCCCTGAGGCCGCATCCTCGCTGTCGTCATTGAATGCCAGGATTTTACCGGTAGCGTCTGTCAGTTTGAGCACGGAATCCATGGGGGAATCCAATCTGCGCGCCATGACTTCCGCAACGACCTCCTCCCCCGTGTGCCCTTCAAACTGAAACACATCTTTTTTGCCCGGCTTATCGATGTGTCCATTCACCACAATGGGAAGTGTCACCTTCTGCGCGGTTTTGGCCGTGCTGTTCGGCTCCCTTTCAAAACATTCAGGAAGATTATTCAAGGCGAAGGGGATCCGGTTTGATATCCATCCGTTCCTGCCAGGCGCGACGAGAGGATATATTCCCGGTGCGTGATTTTTCAAGTCCGGCATCATCACGGTTTGAGAAAGGTTCCAGCCCTTCATTTCAACCATTGTCTGGGTTCCCACGCGCATGCCCATCGGGAAGATGCTGGTTACAAACGGCATTTCCCCGATGGTAAGCCGATAGACAAAATCTTCACGGCCCCGGTAGATCGCGTCATATAGGGCCAACCGGTAGTCGCCATCCGCCGGAATTTCATAAAGCATTACAGGATCCGGCTTGAAACGGTAATCATCATTATACGCCAATTCCTTCCCTGTCGCATCGCACAGGACCAGGACGGGCTGAAACCAGCCCGGAACGGCATCGGCCATATAGGGAATCAGTTCACGTGCCTGTACGGCAATGACCAGGCGCTGCCCCTTGCGCGCCTCAAAGCGATACCGGTCAACGGCACCCTGGGCGATCTGACCGTTCATGGTGCTGGGTATTTTGACGCGCACCTCCTCATCATCCAGATCACTTTGAGCACCCGCACTGCCCATCATCATCCCTGCCGTCATCATCATTTCCGGGCCACCAGGCTTGCCTGCCTCGCGTTTGCGCTTGCGCAGGCTCTGTTCCTCTTTGCCGAGTGTCACCAGCGGGCAAGTAGCCATCGGCGGCTCTGAAATCTCAGGAATCTGGCCGACATCAAAAACCAGAGGGTTAGACAGGCCGAGGGGGGTCCCAATCCGAATTTCCCGCCGCCCCGGTTTCGCGTCAGGTGCCAGTGTCACCTCGACAATTGCCAGGTTGGCAATCGACGCACAGGCTGGTTGTCCGACATTCTCGCGAACAAGCTTCTCGATCCGCGCCACAAGATTGGTAATGGCCGGCTTCTTTTTCGCCTGGGGAAGTTCCTTCAGTTCCCTCAGCTGTTCACTCAACAGTTGCACCTCCTGCGGGTTCATCTTCTTGTTGTATTCCACCAATCTGGCCTTAACCCCCGTGCCGGATACAAAAGCGCTGTTGATTCCCTCCAGCTTCTGGCCGCCCAAAGTAACCAGGAAAGTGGTTCCCTGCTGTCCACCGGCAGGATAAACAAACCCGATATATTGCGCGGGCGCCACCGCAACGAAACCGAGCATGGCGGACAGGAATAAGACCGTGTGACTAGGGCGGGAAGATCTGTTCACATGATTTCCCTCAGGCGCCCGGCCGATTTCACACCGGCCTCGGAGGAGGCCAGGACATGGGCGTCAAGGCCCATGGGATGCGGCAGTTTCGCATCCGGATCAATACCGGCCAGTTCATAAATACTGCCAAGCAGGTCTATCGGATAGACGGGCCGCTCCTTGACTTCGGCCCCCTTCTCATCCGACGAGCCGACAATGTGGCCCCCCTTGAAGCCGCCGCCGGCGACCAGGACGGAGAAGACATTCCCATAGTGATTCCGTCCGCCATTCCACGGTGGCTGCCAGTCAACCTTCGGGCTCCTGCCAAACTCCCCGCAACACCACACAATGGTACTGTCGAGTAAACCACGATCGGACAAATCCTTGAGCAGCATGGCCAACCCCTGATCCAACTGTGGACACTGCCGCCGCATGGTCACGAAGTGATTGGAGTGGGTATCCCAGCCGCCCGGATAGTTGATGGTGACATAGGGGACTCCGGACTCTACCAAGCGCCTTGCCACCAGACAATCCTGCCCGAATGTATGCCGGCCATATCGATCCCTGAGTTCGGGCTTCTCCTGCGAAAGATCAAACACCTCTTTGCCTTTTCCCAGGATCAGATTATACGCCTGTTCCTCGGCATCTTTTGCATTCAACAATTGCGGATTATCCGGCATGGCATGGCCCAGGGTATTCATCTTATGAAGGAAATCGCGGCGGGCCACCTGCCGCTCGTCGGTGATACCGCGGGCAATAACCCCCTCCACCTCGAATCGGGGCGCATTCGGATCACCGCCCGTCGCGAAAGGTTTGCACTTGGAGCCCAGAAAACCGGACTCGGAAAACCTTCCCTGTGGCTGCGTGAGAACGACATAGGGGGGAATCAAGCCCTTGTAGCCTGCATTGTATCCCTTGAGCAGGGCGAACACGGCGCCGATGCAGGGGTAAGCCAGCCGCTCACCGGGCATATGCCCAGTCTGCATAAGGTAAGCGGCTGTCTCATGGCCGTTATTGCGATGCGTCATGCTGCGGATGAGTGAGAATTTATCGGCCTGTTTCGCCAACTCCGGGAATAATTCACCCAGCAGGATTCCATTCACATTGGTTGGAATCGCAGCCTTGAACTGGCCTGTATAGTCGTAGCCCGCATCCGGCTTCGGATCCCAGGTGTCCGTATGGGACATGCCGCCCCATAAAAACACCTGAATGACGGCCTTGGCCTTGGCCGTAATGAGAGGCCTGGCCGGCAGAACGTCCTCCGCCAGTGCCTTGCAACCCAATTTGTCTGCCAGCAGGAGTCCTGCCGTCCCCAGCAGAACGCGCCGCAGCGCCTCGCGTCTGGAAATCGGCATGCCGGCTAACCCCGCCAGAAGATCGGCAGACATTCTGTCTAAGCTTATTTCCGTCCTCATATTCTCATCCCCTGCAAATCAAAAACGCCTAATGACGAAAAAGAAACTCATCACTGTTGATCAGTGCCCACTCAAGATCAACCCACGCATCATTCCCCTTCACCACGCCTGATTTGGCGTAAGCCCCTGCATTCTTCACTTCTTCCGGTGTGGGAAAACGCGAGAGGATGGTCAGATACAGTTCCTCGATTGTGTCTTTCGGCCTGGTACTGGACTTCAAGATCGTCTTGAGATTGGGGTTATTCTCCAACTTTCTCTGGATATGACTGGAATTCAGCAGATGCATCTTCTGGGTTGGAAGGACACGATTGATACGTTCATTTTCCATACCCGTCGAGCGGGCGGGCCGCCCGAAAAGCTCAAGAAAAGGGCTGGTAATGCTGCCATCCGGCAAGGCGATCGCCGGTTTGTTTTCCGGAATAAAGGTGAACGGTTCAGGGATCGCGCTGGTGTAAAGATCGGACGTTCCGGTCACCCTGTTTATGGCATCGCTCAACACCTCCGCATCCAACCGGCGAAGGGGATAGAACCCGAAATTCGCCTCGACCTGATCCTGAGCACTGGATTTTGGAACGATCGATGAGTACTGGTACGTCCGGGAGGTGAGTATCAGGCGGTAAAGGTGTTTCAGGTTATAATGGCTGGCGACAAACTCCTTCTTTAAAAACTGAAGCAATTTAGGATTGACGGGCGGGTTGTCGGGGCGAATGTCATCCGGCTCGTGAATAATTCCGCGCCCCATGAACCAGGACCAGACGCGGTTCACAATGTTCGCGGTAAACCAGGGATTCTCAGGGGTAATCAGCCAGTCGGCAAAAATCTCGCACGGATCCTGATCCGGCGGCAGCGTTCCCAGCTCTTTACCATCCGGGAATATGGCCACCTGCGGCAGAACGGCAGCATTTGACGGCTTGGGCAGACTGTTGGTTGTCTGCAGCGGAACGGCATTCGTCGCCTGGGCTGCATTATTGGTAGCAGCCGGGATTAGATCTTTGTCAGGATCACGAAAAACAATCTCCTCTTTCCACTCCCGGGTGGGTTTATAACTTACCTGCGAGAAAAACACCGCCATGCCGGGCAGGGATTCTTTCTTAGTCCATGACTCAACCCGGGTCCCCATGAACGTCAGGGCGACGGTTGCCGCAATACCCTCAGGGGTCTTGTTTTGCATGGCGCGGTAAAAGTTAACCGGCCCCACACGAAAATTACTCCCGCTCGCGGTCAGCATCTCGCGTACAAATTGGTCATACGGCTTGTTATCACGAATGGACGCCATGATCCAGTGATGATACGCCTGCGCCGCATTGGGCCACAAATTGATGGGGAATTCAGCCTTGACCCTAAGTAAATCGCTCCATTTCATCGCCCAGTAATAAGGGAACTCATCCCGCTCCAGGAGGCGGTCAATCAAGGCAAGCCGTTTTTTCTTATTCTGATCCTGCAGAAAATCGCGGGCTTCCTGCGCCGTTGGCAAGGTGCCGATCACATCCAGATACACCCGACGCAGAAACACTGCATCGGAACAAATGACGGGTTTAACGCCTAATTTACTCAATTTCCCGGCCACAAAGGCATCGACAGGGTTCACAGGAATGGTGCAGGAGGAGCCCTCAAAGATGTTCGATTCCGGACGGGCTTCCAAAGCGCACCCCACGCTTACCATCGAAACAAGAGTCAGAATAGATAACGTCTTCATTTCATGCCTGTGTTTGAAAAACACAGGGATAGTAACATAAGATCACCCATTATAACGATACAATCGTCACACCCTCGCCGCCGGGCGTCTGTCCGGGCTCGCCCAGCCGGAAATGACGGATTCCCATTGCTTTCAGACGCTGATGCAGGGCTTTCTTCAAGGCGCCTGAGCCATGCCCATGAATGATGCGGACCTCATCCGCACCACCCAGCAGGGCTTCATTCAAAAACTGATCCAACCGGACCAGCATCTCTTCAACCCGGAGGCCATGCATATCAACTTCACGGGCAACGGACGAGCGCCTGACTGGACGCATGATTTCCTCTTTCCGCCCCCGCATTTTCGGCTTTTCACGCCCGGGTGCCAGGCTGGACAGCTCGAGATTGAACCGCACTTTGCCAAGTTCCACCACCGCGCGCCGGCCATCATCATTCAGCGCCACCACAGACCCGTGGTCCTTCAACCGTTCGACCCAGACCCGGGAACCGATCCCTATCTGCTGTACACTCGCGTCTTTTTGTTTTTTCCGGCTCATGGTTTATATTATCGTTCCTCAAGACGAAATTCAAATTGCAGATTCATATCGGACGGCACAGGCTTGCGATCACGTTCAGCAGGCTTGAACGTGGCCTTCGTCGTCGCCGCAACAGCGGAGTCGTCCAGCGCCTGATACCCGCTCCCGGCCACCACCTCTACAGATTCGACGATGCCCTTATCACTGACGCGCACATGTACCGTCACCCGGCCTGACTCACCCCGGGTACGGGCTCCGTAGGGATAATGAGGCAATATCTCCGCAAGCGCAATGGGCCGCCCTTCGCCGGCCTGACCGGGACTTGAAATGGATTCCGCACGCACCCCGGCGGCAGGCGCACCTGTCGGTGGCCCCGGCACATGGTCGTTGGGCACCGCCAGCCGGGCGGTCCCTATAACCGGAGCCATCTCAGGCGGCACCGGTATCCACACCGCTGTCTGATCAGGAAACTTGACGGTCGGTTCGGGGATCATTGCCGGCAGGACCCCGGGGACGGCAGGGACTGAGATGGCCCGTGATTCGGGTGGGATCTCCGCCAGGGCCCGCTCCAACATCGGCGCTTCAGCGGCGGCCATTGGGACGGGTATTGTATCGACAACATCCAGCACTATTCCGGCGGGAACCGGCATCACCCTGGTTGCCGGCCAATATATTATGCCAGTCAGAATAAGCGCGACCGCCACCACATGCAAAAGAAGGGCCAAGAAAAAAGCCCGCCGCAAAGCCGGCCTCGCCAGACTTCCACCCGGCGCCCCTGAACTTTGAATTCTATCACCCATTCGCTTCCACCCCCAAGCGGTTACGGATAAACACGGCCCATGGTGCGCGGGAAGGGAATGGTCTCGCGGACATGTTTAAGACCGCAGAGCCAGGTCAGCGTCCGCTCCACGCCCAGGCCGAATCCCCCGTGGGGCACACTGCCATAGCGGCGGAGATCCAGATACCAGGAATAATCCTCCGGCCGCAAACCCTTGACCTTCATGCTCTCTTCAATGATATCCGGGTTCTCCTCGCGCTGACTGCCGCCAATAATCTCACCATAGCCCTGGGGGGCCAGCAGATCAAAGTTCCGAACTATGCGGGGGTCATCAGGCGACACCTTCATGTAAAATGCCTTGGCCGCGCGCGGATAGCCGGTGACAAATACCGGACGCTCAAACTGACGCGACACAATCGTCTCATCGCTACCTCCCAGATCTTCACCCCAGGCAAATGACTGGGCCAGCCGGATATGATCCGGCCGCACCATGATCTCCTGTTCAAGCTCATGAATATCCTCCCTGAGTTCCCGGATGTGTGTTTCCTGCTGTTCATGCTGCCAGCCTTTTTTCGCCTTGGCCAACGCCGCTTCAGCCGACACCAGATCCCCCATCAAGACCTGCAGGCGTCCCTTCTCCTGTTCCAACTCATGTTCCAGCTTCTGTCGCATGGCAGGCCCCCGCAACAGTTCACCCGCCTCCGTATAGGTAATCCGGGGGAACGGCTTCACAATTTTCTCCAAGGCGGTGACCTCGCGCCCCAACACTTCCAACTCGGGCCGGTTCTTCTCCAGGACCGCAGCCACAATGGCGCAGATCATATCCTCAGCTAACGCCACCACATCATTCAACTCGGCAAAAGCCATCTCCGGCTCGACCATCCAGAATTCCGTCAGGTGACGGCGCGTCTTGGATTTCTCGGCACGAAAGGTCGGGCCGAAGCAATAGACCTTGCCCAACGACATGCAGGCGCTTTCAAGATAGAGCTGCCCCGTCTGACTCAGGAACAGCTTCTCGCCAAAATAATCCACTGGGAACAGGGATTGCCGGTCCTCGCCGGCACCCGGCACCAGAATGGGCATATCGACAAGGGTGAATCCATTGGTATCAAAAAAATCACGGATGGCCCGGATAACGGTATGGCGCACCCGCAGGATGGCGGCAGGACGGGGGGAGCGGAGCCAGAGATGCCGGTGATCCATCAAAAAATCAATCCCATGCGCCTTCCGACTGATCGGGTAATCGCTGGAGATCTGCAGAACCTCTATTGCCGTGACGGCCAATTCCGCGCCACCTGGTGCGCGCTCGTCCAAACGGACCCGTCCGGTAACTGTCAGGGATGACTCTTGCGTCACCTCATTGGCTTTGGCAAAGGCATCCACCATGGCACCTTCCACCACGCACTGGCAGAGGCCGGTTCCATCGCGGACCAGCAAAAAAACCACCTTTCCACCCGCCCGCTTTCCATGCAGCCAGCCCTGCACCCGTGCTGTCTGCCCGGCCGATAATTTCAAGTCACGTATTGCCGCTGTCAAAATGGATTCCATCTCACCCGCCTCCTTGTTCTTTCAAACTGACACTAACCTTATATCATGGCGAAGAAAAAGAAAGGATTCTCCTTCACTTTTGCCATGATTTCATATACGTTGTCTGCTTGATTCATGCAGTTCCTCTTCCGGCCTGATGGCGACGAAAGGAGCATCCGGTGGAAATAGTGTTTGACACATCCCCCTGAAATGAAGTAAACAAGCCCGCTTTTTATGGCCTGAAAGGTTGAACAAAGAATGAAGACATCTCTACCCAAAGAGAGCGAAATCAAGCGCAATTGGTTTATTGTTGACGCTGCGGAGAAACCCCTTGGACGGATGGCCGTCAAGGTGGCGAATTTGCTTCGTGGGCGTACCAAGGCGACATTTACGAACCATATTGATACGGGTGACTTTGTCATCGTCATCAATGCCAAGGACGTAAAGCTCACTGGAACCAAGAACGACAAGAAAATCTATGAGCGCTACACCGGATTCCGGGGCGGCCACAAGACCACAACGGTGGCGGCCATGCGCGAGCGCCATCCTGATCGTATGATCACGAAGGCGGTTGAGGGAATGCTTCCGGGCAATCATATGAGCCGGAAGGTTATTAAACGTTTGAAGGTTTATGCGGGCGCTGAGCATTCTCATGCCGCTCAGAACCCTAAAGTAATCGACATCAAGTAACGAGGGTATCCACGTGGCAGAAAAAGTCGCAGAATATCGTGCATCAGGCAGCAGGAAAACGTCGGTCGCCCGGGTGTGTCTCACTCCCGGCACCGGCAAATGGGTTGTTAATAAAAAAGACCCGACGATCTATTTCGGCAACGAAGCCGTGATCAAGTTCATCGAGCAGCCCATGAAGCTGACCGACACACTCACCAAGTTTGACTTGACGGCCCGTCTTATCGGCGGCGGCACCGTGGGTCAGGCGGGCGCGCTCCGCCAGGCCATTTCCCGCGCCTTACAGTTGAGCGACACCACGCTCCGCGCCGCGCTTAAGGCCAGTGGCTGTATGACCCGCGATTCCCGTATGAAGGAGCGCAAAAAATACGGTCAGCCAGGTGCCCGCAAACGCTTCCAGTTCTCAAAGCGTTAAGCCCATTACGGCCACGCCGTTATGTCAAAAACCCCGGCCCTCACAGGTTCGGGGTTTTTGTTTTGTTACAACACAACCGTGTTGAACGACTGTGGTTGGAGCGTCATCACCAGACGCCGGTCGCCATCTTCAAGAACAGCGCGTCTGATCACCAGTTCCGGATTGTGAATGACCAGCACCCGGCTCTCGTCATCCTCATTATAAAAAACCACCGCCCGATCCGCCCACTCCCCTGTCAGCCCCATGCGAACGGCATACCGGTTGACGAGATATGAAAAATGCCTCAATACGAAATAATCAGGGGTCAAGGCATAAGTCCGCGCCAGTTCATTCACCGTCATTAAAGAATTGAGGCCATTCCCATTCAGGGTTTTGCCACCTGCGGGAAAAACCATGTTCTCATAAAGGCACACATCCACGCCAGCGGCAATCGCCTCCTGAATCACGGCAAAGGTGGCATGCCCCTGGGCCCAGGTATTCTGCCCATCTCCCGCCCCGCAATCCGACTGCATCATGCGGATCTCCGGAAAGGCCCGCCTGATCCGCAGCAGGGTCTCGCGCCCTCCGTGCTGACACGCCACCCCGGTAATAAACTGCATCGCCATCGGGTCACTCAGCGTCGTCAAGGCATAATCGTTATAATCCGGCGAGTCCAACGTCCCCAACCACAGCCGCACGTGAATTTTCTGTTTCATCATTACCGGCCCGCAATAGTTCCGGATAAAGTCACGGAGCTGGGCACCCGTCCAATAGCAGCCAGGCTGCCCCGATTTATCCGCCGGTTCATTTTGGATCAGCAAATGATCAATGATGATCCCCGCGCGCCGGTAGTCCCGGACAAATCGGGCGAGGTAGAGGGCATACGCCTCCAGCATTACGGGCTCCCATTTTATCCGGCCACAATCAGCACCTGCACGATCCTTCATCCACTCAGGCGGACTCCAGGGACAGGCCACCGTCTTGAATTTCGGGATCCAATTCAAGGGAATGCGCAGGAAGGGGATCAAGCACTCCTGGTCCCGGGCGATACTGAAGGTTTTCATCGCCAGGTCATGCGGGGTGACATTGTGCGAATATCCGTCACGCGCCAGGCTGGATGCCCCGACGGGAAGCCGCGTATAATGAAACCGGCAACCCTCCTCATGATTGAACAAGGCCTGGAGCGCCCGGAGTCGGTCGCCAGCCTTTAATACAGACAAGGCATCCCACCCCTTCTCCGACACCCCGCCCCCGAATCCCTCCCAAAGCTGAAACATCCCGCCGTCAAAGCGAAGGTTGACATCACTCTTCCGGGTCGTTATCGGCCGACCCTGTAAGGCCCAAGGTCGCCTGGGTGTAGAGGCAATCCATAATCCACTCCGTCGTTCCATACCGGTAAAGATATCCTGACTATCGGCACCGTGTCTACGGCATTGCGCCAAAAAGATGAATTGTACTCTGCCGCGGCCCTGCTACCATCCTGCCGAAATGGCTATCCCCGTCATAGAAGCAGAAAATCTCCGCAAATGTTATGGTGACTTTACCGCCGTTGACGGCATCTCCTTTACCGTTCAACAGGGGGAACTCTTCGGCCTGCTGGGGCCCAATGGAGCGGGGAAAACCTCCACCATCCGGATGATTTATGGATATTCCCCCCGCAGTGGCGGCGCTTTGAAAGTTTTCGGGGAAGACATCACGACCCACTGGCGGGCGATCCGGACCCGGATCGGGGTGTGTCATCAGGACAACAGTCTCGACGAGGAAATTTCTGTTCGTGACAATCTGGAAATATTTGCCGGGTTTTTCGGCATTCCCCGCCACATTGCCCGGGCCAGGGCGACCCGGTTATTGGAATTCTTTGGCCTCGAAAACCGGGAAAAGCTGGACGTTAAATCCCTTTCGGGCGGTATGATGCGTCGACTGGCGCTCGCCCGGGGATTAATGAATGAGCCTGACCTCCTCATTCTCGACGAACCCACCACGGGGCTGGACCCCCAGACCCGCCACCAACTATGGGACCGTCTGGCCCAGCTTAAGCAGCAGGGCGTCACCATCCTCCTCACCACACATTACATGGAGGAGGCCTCGCTCCTCTGCGACAGGCTCATCATTGTGGATCATGGGAAAATCCTGGTCGAAGGCCGCCCGCGCGATCTGATCTCCAAGTATGTCGGCAATAAGGTCATTGAGAACAGCCCTGTTTGCACCACCTTACGGGATTACGTCATCACTCATGCGCTGGACCACGAGGATCTCGGGCACCGCATGCTGATTTACTGCAAGGATAACGAAGCGATCTACGATGAAATCACGCGGGCCTACTGCCACGACAACTGCATCCTGCGGATGGGCACACTGGAAGATGTCTTTCTCAAGCTGACCGGCCGGGAGCTGCGCGAATGAGCAAGCCCGCCTCATCTCTTTCCTGGCGGCTCATGCGGGTCTGGCGCCGCGACTGGCTGGTCACCCGTCGCTCCTGGCTGATCGGGTTTCTCACTCCCCTGCTCGAACCCGTGCTCTATATCGCCTCCCTGGGATTCGGGTTTCGCCTCCTGATCCCTGAAATTCAATACGAGGGACAGACCCTCACCTATGTGGTTTTCATGGCGCCGGCCATTATCGCCACCAACATCATGTATACCGCCTTTATGGAAAACTCATTTTCATCCTTCGTCCGGATGTACTACCAGAAAACCTATGATGCCATCATGGCCACCCCGCTCTCAGTGGACGAGATCATTGCCGGAGAAATCGTCTGGGGCGCAACAAAATCACTTATGACCGCAACCATCATGACGGCCGTTCTGAGCGGCTTTGGCCTGGTTCATTATCCAACCGGACTTGGGATCATACCCTTGGCCTTCTTTGGCGGGCTGCTGTTTGGTTGTGTCGGCATGATCTTCACCGGCATTGTCAAAAGCATCGAAATGTTCAACTTGCCGATGTTCCTGTTTATCACGCCCATGTACCTTTTCAGCGGCACCTTCTTCCCGCTGGAAAACCTGCCCGACTGGGCCCGGGGGATCGCCTGGTTTCTGCCCCTGTCCCATCTGGTGACCTTGGCGCGAAACTTATGCCTGGGGACAATAACCTGGAGCCAGATATTGATTTCCGGCGGCTATCTGGCCGTCACCACAGCCCTGTTATTTCCCGTGGCCCTCCTGGTCATGAGGCGCCGAATGATCAAGTGAGTCGGGTTACACCACCACGATTGATTATAAGAATCATCCCCGAGCCCACTCCCAGATCCCTTACGGAACGGGAAATTTCACGGCTGTAGCCACAACTTCGGCCTTGATTCGAGCCAGAAAGTTTTCATCGGTCTGATGGGTAATCGCCTCCACAATCCAGCCGCCCAACCGCTCCATCTCAGGCTCCTTCATGCCCCGGGTGGTGATGGCCGGAGTGCCAATTCGAATTCCTGAGGTTACCGCCGGAGGACGGACGTCAAAAGGAATGGCATTTTTATTCACAATCATACCCGCCTTCTCAAGGGCGGTTGAGGCGTCCTTCCCGGTAATGCCGCTGGAGGTCAGATCCACCAGCATCAGGTGGTTATCCGTCCCGCCCGACACAATCCGGAAGGCGTGCTTCGCCAGATAGGCGGCCAGGACCCGTGCATTATTGACCACCTGTTTTTGATACTGCTTGAATTCCGGGGACATCGCTTCCTTGAAACAAACCGCCTTGGCCGCGATGGTGTGCATCAAAGGCCCGCCCTGCAGGCCTGGAAAGACCTGTTTATCAAGTTCAGAAGCATACTTCTCCCGGCACAGCACCATCCCGCTGCGGGGGCCCCGGAGGGTTTTATGCGTGGTGGTGGTAACGAAGTCCGCAAACGGAACCGGATTGGGATGAACGCCAGCCGCAATCAGTCCGGCGATATGCGCCATATCGACCATGAGCAGGGCACCCACGCTATCCGCAATTTCACGAAGCCGCTTGAAGTCCAGCACACGCGAATACGCGCTGGCGCCAGCCACCACCATTTTCGGTTTGTGCCTGAGGGCCAGTTCCGCAATCTCATCATAATCAATCATCTCAGTCTTCTGATTGACGCCATAGGGGATGAAGTTGAAGAAGCGGCCGGAGAAATTGATTTTATGACCATGAGTCAGGTGCCCCCCATGGGCGAGGCTCATCGCCAGAATGGTGTCACCAGGCTGCAGAGCGGAAAAATAGACAGCCATGTTGGCCGAACTCCCGCAGTGCGGCTGGACATTGGCATGCTCCGCGCCAAACAGGCTCCTGGCCCGCTCAATCGCCAGCCGTTCCGCCACATCGACAAACTCACAGCCGTTGTAATAACGCTTGCCGGGATACCCCTCGGCATATTTATTGGTCATAACGGAGCCCTGCGCCTCGCGGACAGCACGGCTGGCATAGTTTTCCGAGGCAATCAAATCCAGCGTTTTGAGCTCACGCTCTTCCTCATTTTTTATGGCAAAATAGATATCACTATCCGTCGCCGCCACAGAAGCAGCCTCCACAGCCGCTCCACTCGCAGCGCCGATCTTGTCCACACGCCGCTGATGCCGGTCCTCGCCGACAAAAGTCCCTTTGACCCAGGCGTCCAGGATCTTTATGGCAGAGGCGGAAGATTCCAGATCGCTGCCGAATACGAGCACATTCGCATCGTTATGGGACCGCGCGGCATTCGCCATTGCGGGGCTGAGGCACAATGCCGCCCTGACGCGGGGATACTTGTTGGCCGACATACTCATGCCAAGGCCCGTGCGGCAGATGAGAACCCCCTGATCCACAAGCCCTTCAGAAACCATAATGGCAACGGACCTGGCATAGTCAGGATAGTCCACGGCTTCCTGACTATAACACCCCACGTCCTCAACAGTAATGGCGTGTTTTTTCAACTCCGCCTTGAGGGTTTCCTTAAGTTTAAAGCCACCATGATCTGCCCCAATCGCTATTTTCATCATCACGTTTTCCCGCCCTTCCAGCCATCATTATTTTTGATACATTTTATGTAAATGCAATACCAGATCAGGCATTGCCGCATCGATCTCATCCCGAATCGCACGATAGACGCCCATGGGCATTCCAAACGGATCCGGAACATCTTCACCCGGGTGCGCGGAACTGAACGCATTCAACAAGACCACCCGATCCTCAACTTGCGGAAAACGACGCAGAATGACCCTCTTATGCGCCTCCGTCATTACCACAATGAGGTCCGCATCGTCAATGTGGGCCTCGGCAAGTTTCCGGCTCCGATGCAAAGCCAAATCAACCTTTTTTTCCTGCATTACCTGCATCGCCCCTTCACTGGCCGGCTGTCCATCCAACGCCGCCACCCCCGCGGAGGCCACCTCCCACCGCGTTGCGGGACCAAGCCACCGCCGCAACAAATGTTCCGCCATAGGGCTGCGGCAAGTGTTCCCCGTGCAGACCAGCCACACTTTCGGGCGTGAAAGAACGGCCTCGGCCGGCAGTGCCCCCTGCCGCAGGATCCTCAAGGCTTTGCCTGTCGCATCCACCACCGTACTCTCCATTCCAAGCGTGGCGGGGCCGGCATCCAAAACCAGCGCCACATACGCACCAAGGGCTTCCACGGCGGATTCAGCTGTAAGGGCTGGAGGCTCACCGCTCTGATTGGCACTGGTAACTCGCAATAAACCACCCGCCGCCTGCAAAACAGCCAACGTCACCGGATGACTGGGCACCCGGAATCCCTCCACCCTCGAACCACAGTTCACTACCAGTGTCAGGGGGCCGGGCCAATAGCGGCAGGCCAACCGCCGGGCTTCGGGCGATAAAATGGCGCCTTCCCGCTCCACCGCCGCCAGCGACGACGCCATCAGAGGGAGCGGCTTGCCACGATCGCGCCCTTTGGCCTCATAAATGCGATCCTCAGCCCCGGACACGTCCGGGTCGGCCGCCACGCCGTATACAGTCTCGGTAGGCAAAATGATCAAGGCGCCGGCATGCAGGGCTTCTGCGACCATTTGAATGGCCTTCTGATCGATCCTGCCAGGCCTGATCGAAATGATGCGCGGTTTATTCCCGTCCATATCCCCCCACCGCCTGAAGGCCAAGAAGAATATCTGTTGCCCGCTGCAATACGGCATCCCCTTCAACCCGCATCATGAGATCCCGGTCGGCATCTGATTTTGGGCTCAAGGCGCGGTCATGGTTATTTGTACGTGACAGGCTGTCATTTCCACTGCTGGCAGCGGCTTCAACCATAATATCCGGGCTGACCCCTATGTTCTCGCACGTTTTTCCCGAGACCGGCGCCCATTTACGCATTGCAATTTTTGCCATCCGGCCATCCGGCAGGGTAAGCCAGGTCCGGAAATAAGGATCGCCCCGTGTCACGGTGCCAAGCAACAACACCCCGGCACGGCCTTTCAATACCGAGGCCAGAGCCTCAGAGGCTCCACACGTTTCCTGATCAATCAATAGCATCAGTAGCGGCATCCTTGCAAAATAACCGGCGACCGTATTCGTCGCCAGTGCAACACCACGGTTGTCGGTAATGAAAAAAAGAGGCTCGTTTTTGTCGCGGGCCAAACTGGCCAGAAGGCAGACAGAGTCAAGATCTTCGCCTCGCGCCCCCCTCAAATCCAGCAGCACCCCCCATCGGGCGCTCAACGACTTAAGATGCGCCACGATCTCCTCACCGCTGCCGGGTTCAAGCCCGGACACTTTGAGATAGGCGAGGTTCTCTGACCATAATTCAACCGCCTGCACCACCGACACCGGCGGGGCACCCGTCATTGACTCCAAAGGCTTGGCATCGCT
>JBAXDB010000027.1:0-24679 GCA_037141135.1 bacterium
GGGGTTGACTGCCTCCTGATTGGTGGGTTTGCGGTCAATTATTACGGCTATACACGCAATACTCTGGATATTGACTTCATGATTCTCGGGGATCATCTCGACAAGGTAAAATCCATCATGCAGCAGGCAGGTTTCACTAATATTTCGATACAGGAAAACGTCGTATTCTGCAGCGCCCCCGGATCACCGCTTCGCATTGACTTTCTTCGCACCGATGCAAGCACCATGCAAGCCCTCCTTCTCAACGCTGTCCCCATCGTGCTGCATGGAGTCGAGATAAAAGTCCCCTCGCTCAAAGATTTGCTCGCCATGAAGATATTTGCGTTGTCCAGCAATCAAGCCAGACGTCTGGGCAAAGATTTACCAGATATTGCGTTCCTTATCACCATTCATGATATGAGTCTGGACTCTGATATCCGGCCCATTTGCGACAGATTTGGCACCGACCAAACCTATGACCTTATCTGCCGCCATGTAGAGGCTTTGCGCTCCAAATGAACACATCTCCCTCCCTTTCACACACTTTGCCCCCCCCACATCTTTCAATGGACGAGTACGTTGATTTCGTGGAAGCCTCAATCTGGGATGCCAATCCCGTTTTTGCTGACAAACAAAAAAGCATCGAGAAACGGATCCTGCAACCTTTCCGCCTATCCCCACTATCCCCGAATCAGCATCATTAAAAATGTCTGACGATGCCATTGAAATTGAAAGCCTGACCAAGGTCTTCGGTCATTTTACCGCAGTTGACCGGATTTCCTTTACTGTCTCGCGCGGCGAGATCTTCGGCTTTTTGGGCCCCAATGGCGCCGGGAAATCCACCACCATCCGGATGCTTTGCGGACTAATTTCATCCTCGTCCGGTACCGCGCGGGTCAATGGATTTGACATCAACCACCAACCGGACCTCGTTCGGCAGAACATCGGTTATATGTCACAGAAATTCAGCCTGTATAAGGACCTGACCGTTACAGAAAACATCCACTTCTTCGGCGGCGTGTATGGACTTAAAAAGGACGCGCTTAAACTTCAAATGGACACGGTGATCGCCATGGCGGGACTTGAGGGACTTGAAAACCGTCAGACCGGTGTGTTGTCCGGGGCCTTGCAACAGCGTCTTGCCCTGGGTTGCGCCATCCTGCACTCCCCCTCCATCCTTTTCCTGGACGAACCCACCAGCGGCGTGGATCCCGTCTCGCGCCGCCTTTTCTGGGATCTGATCCATAAACTTGCCGCCGGGGGAACCACCATTCTGATAACCACCCACTTCATGGACGAAGCCGAATTTTGCAGCCGCCTTGGCTTCATCAGCGGCGGTAAACTCATCGCCCTGAACACGCCTACCGCGATTAAACAACAGACAGAAACGTCAACCTTAGAGGAAGCCTTCATCAAGCTGGCAAAACAGGATTCAGGATTCAGAATTCAGGATTCAGAATGAAAAGCCTTTTTTTGGAGACAACATGCAAAGATATTCAGTTATAATTGAAGATCCCCTAGTGTGGCATTCAAATCACCCACAGTTCTCGGCCATTCTGAATCCTGAATTCTGAATTCTGGATTCTATCTCTCTAATCACTATGCGTCGATTCTGGGCCATTTTAAAAAAGGAATTCCGGCAGATACGCCGGGATCCCCTATCCTTGGGACTCCTGATATTTGTGCCAGCCATGCTGCTCGCACTTTATGGCTATGCGCTTTCTTTCGACGTCAAACATATCCGCATCGCCGTGCTGGACGAAGACCGCACCCCGGAAAGCCGCGCTTTTCAGGACAGCCTGTTTCAAAACCCTTATTTTGATAAAATCGTTAACCTCAGCCGTCCCGCCGAGGCAAACGAATGGCTGGATCGCGGCCGGGTTCGCGCCGTTCTGGTCATTCCGCGCGGCTACGCCCGAGCCATTGCACAGGGAGAGGCGGCCTCTGTGCAAGCCCTGGTGGATGCCAGCGATGCCAATACGGCCACGGCCACCATCGGCTATCTTGAGGCTCTCGCCGACAGAATGAGTAAAAAAGTCCGCCTGGAGGCATTGCAACATGTAGCGACGCCATTGGCACTCCCACTTATCACACTGGAACCACGCATCTGGTTTAATCCCGAACTCCAGAGCGCCAAGTTTCTCATCCCGGGCCTGATCGGCCTTCTCCTGATGCTCTCCTGCGTCGTCGCCGCTTCGGTGTCCATCGTACGCGAAAAAGAGCGCGAAACCATGGAGCAGATCATGGTGTCACCCATCCGGCCCGAGGAACTGATTCTCGGGAAACTGCTGCCTTATGTCGTGGTGGGCGTGGGCACGATGCTCACCGTACTTGCGCTGGGGTATGTTCTCTTTGACATTACGGTCAAAGGCTCCTTCATGCTTCTGAGCCTTACAACCTTGCTGTTCCTGTTCGCCGCACTGGGGATGGGGGTCTTGATCTCCACCATCACCCGGACTCAGCAGATGGCGTTTCAGGTGGCGGTACTCACCTCAATGCTGCCGGCCATCATCCTGTCCGGGTTCATCTTCCCCATCCAGAACATGCCACTGCCCATTCAGGCGCTCACCCATCTCATCATCCCGCGCTACTTCGTCGCGGCCCTGCGCCAGATCATCCTCAAGGATGCCTCCTTCATGGATGTGCTCCCGCACTTGACCGGCCTGCTGATCCTGGGGATCCTCTTCAACCTATTGGCGGCCTGGCGAATTCGGAAGACCATTTAAAACCGGTACGAAACGCCGACGGAGATCACAGGATAGAACTGAAAAACACTGGCATCATCCTGAATCTTCGCGACCTCCCGATTCAACGCATCATTCACAGCGGGCTGCAGGGCGGAATCTGAGGCCGTTGCGCTGGCCTCAACCTTGGGCTCACCCTGGAACATCACGCCAAAATCACAGGCGAAATGCCAGCGCCCATCGGCTCCAACAGCGTTGCCGTAGCCAATCCCCACATACGGAGCCAACTCGTTAAAGGTTACCTGCCCGCTCAAATCACTGAGGTAATAATCCTGATCATCCAGCGTAACACTCTCGGTTAAATCCGCATTCATCTTGAACTTGTTCTTGTTGATCAAGGCACCGCCACTGACGCGAAATCCCCCGCCAAAAACATGTAGATCAACGAGTGCGCTATAAGAAAGCCAGTCCATATCGGTTTTGATGGTACCCTCATCACGCTCCATTGATGAACCGGCACTCATCATATTCACTCCGAAGCGGAACCCCAGATAATCGTTGACCCCAACGGTAGCCTCCAACCCGCTACCTAAAGTTCCAGCCTTAATCGTCATCCCCACCCCGCCGGCAGATCTCTCCGTTGCCTGCGTCGGCTCCGCAATGATCACAGCCGGCTTCGCGGGCGTCTCGACAGATTTTGCAGGTGTTACAGCAGATTTTACCCTCGTCGGAGTCCCCGTCGCCACGTTCGACTTTACCGTCGCAGGGGCTGGGCTCAGCGTCCTCGGGGTCAGCTTTGCAGGTGCCGCCATCAACTCCATTGCCATGCCGATCGCCGCCAAAATGACCACCAGTAATTGTTTTTTCACATCAAACTCCTTTAGATTTAGTTCGTGGTCGGGACAATAACAGGCCTGCGAAAAATGGCAAGCGGGGAAGATTATATCCTGCGAGATTTGCTGTCGGCATGATGGCGGACATCCCTGCCTTCGACAACAAAAATAGTAATTTCGGCAATGTTGGTGGCGTGATCTCCTATCCGCTCCAGATAGCGGGAGATCAACAACAAATCCAAGGCTCTTGCTACGGAGGCAGAATCCTTCGACATGAATTCAGTCAGCTCCAGGGAAATAGCATCTTTCAAATCATCCACCCGGTCATCACGCAACAATACTTCCCGCGCCAAGTCGACATTCCGGTTCACAAAGGCATGCAGACTGTCGCGCACCATCCCCTGTGCAATCACCGCCATCTCGGGAATGATCTTAAACGGCTTCAAGGGCGGCTCTTTGAGCAAATGCTCGACCTTCTGCACAATATTAATCGCCTCGTCAGCCAGTCGTTCCAACTCGGCATTGGCCTTGGCGGCGCCCATTATAAAACGAAGATCCCCGGCCGCGGGTTGATGCAGCGCGATCAGGGTGAGACAGGTCTCATCAATTTCAATCTGCAGGTGATTGACCTGTTCTTCGCGCTGCCACACAGGCGCCATCAAGGCTGGATTGCGCTCAACCACCGCCTTGACAGCATCCGCAATCATCACCTCTGACATCGCACTCATCTTGATGAGCTGATGCTTCAACGCCTGCAAACTATCGTCAAAATGCCGTTCCATGGTATTGTCCTTTTAAAGTGACTTACATATCTCTATCAAGAGGCAGTTGTTGAGTTGTCGAGGCGAAGAAGCCTTATTCTTTACCTTAACAACTCAGCAACTTAACAACCTGACAACTTTCATTCCCTCACCTCACCCATACCGTCCGCTGACATAATCCTGCGTTCGAACGTCACGCGGACTTGTAAAAATCCCAGCCGTCTGGCCAAATTCTATCATTTCACCCAGCAGCATGTAACCGGAATAGTCGGAGATTCGCGCCGCCTGCTGCATATTGTGCGTGACGATCACAATCGTGTAATTCGCCTTGAGATCCAGCATCAACTCTTCGATCCGCCCGGTGGATATCGGATCCAGCGCCGAACAGGGCTCATCCATCAGAATCACCTCGGGCTCCACCGCAAGCAACCGCGCCACACAAAGCCGCTGCTGTTGATCCAAGGGCAACTCCAATGCCGAATGTTCCAATTTGTCTTTCAAGTTATCCCACAGCGCCGCCGCCTTAAGACTGCTCTCTACAATCTCACTTACCCGATGCCGGTCATTCATCCCGGCCACCTTCAAACCGAAGGCCACATTGTCATAGATCGAAAGCGGAAAGGGATTCGGCCGCTGAAAAACCATCCCCACCCGCTTGCGCAAGGCACAGACATCCGTACCGGAGTCATAGATATTTTTCCCCTCCAATAATATCGTCCCGGTCACCCGAACGCTGGGAATCAGGTCGTTCATCCGGTTCAACGTGCGAAGCAGAGTGGACTTACCACAGCCCGACGGTCCGATCAGCGCCGTGATATGGTTCCGTTTGACATCCATAGGGACCGCCTTGAGCGCCTGGAACTCCCCGTAAAAGAGATCCAGATCCTTGACCGTTATGACCATTTCGTTATTCATCCGAACCTGCCTGTCACATAATCATTGGTGCGTTTGTCGCGGGGTACGGTGAAAATCTGCTCGGTATTGCCGTATTCCACCATTTCGCCCGTAAGGAAAAATGCCGTTTCATCGGCCACCCGAGCCGCCTGCTTGGTGTTGTTGGTCACCAGAATAATGGTATAGCGGGACTTCAAAATGGTCAGCGCCTCCTCAATTTTTGCCGTGGAGATTGGATCCAGCCCCGAGCAAGGTTCGTCCAATAATATCACTTCCATTTCTTCCATAGCCAGCACACGCGCGAGACATAACCGCTGTTGTTGGCCACCGGACAACCGGAGGCCCGACATCTGGAGCCGATCTTTAACCTCATCCCAGATAAAAGCGGATTTCAGACTGCTCTCCACAATTTCATTCAACCGGGTGCGGTCACGCACTCCGGACAACCTCGGGCCGTAGACCACATTCTCAAAAATGCTCATGGGCAGGGCCACCGGCAAGGCAAATAACATTCCAACCCGTTTCCGCAGGGAGACCACATCAAAAGCAGGGTGATAAATATCCTGCCCATCCAGCAGCACACGCCCTTCCACATGCATTTCCGGCACAAGGTCATTCAAGCGGTTCAAGGCCCGCAGGAAAGTCGTCTTCCCCGACCCTGCAGGCCCGATGATCCCCAGAATCCGATTGGCCCGTACCTCAATATTGATCCCACGCAGCGCCTCGACCTTCTCATGAAATACATGAAAATCCTTTACGGACAGTTTAATGGGAACGGGATGGGTCATTTGGCCCTCCTGGAGATAAACCGGTGCATCATGCCGTAGGCGGCCAGATTGACCAGCAACACCGAAATGATCAAGACGGCGGCGGTCGCATAGGCCTTTTCATCCGAAATCCCCTCACAGGCAAGAATGTAGAAGTGGACCGACATGGTCCGGACCGAGTCGAACATCGAGGCAGGCATCCGTAATGAGGAACCCGCCGTAAAAATCACGGCGGCCGTCTCACCAATGGACCGGCCGATCGCAAGCATCACCCCGGTAACAATGCCGGGCAGGGCATTCGGCAGCACCACTTTGAGGACCGTTTCCCACCGGGTGGCACCCAGCGAGAAGCTGACCTCCCTGTAAGAATTCGGGACCGACCGGATAGCCTCCTCCGAGGTGCGGATGATGGTTGGCAACACCATGATCGCCAGCGTCAGACCACCAGACAACAGGCACCAGCCCATTTTGAGCATCACCACAAAAAAGATAAACCCGAACAGACCAAAAATGATGGAGGGAATGCCCGCCAGGCAGTCAGTGCCAAACCGTAAAGCCCGGGTAAGCTGTGTTTCACGGGTATATTCACTCAGGTAGACAGCTGTCCCCACGCCAAGCGGAAATGCAATGACGACCGCCACCAGTGGCAGCAACACCGTACCCACCAAGGTCGTGAAAATTCCGCCTGCGCGCCCCATATCCTTGGGCGCTGAGAGTAAAAATTCCGCGTTCACGCCCGGCAACCCTTTGCTCAGCACAAACCCAATGATAAACACAAGGATTACCACCGTGAGAAATGTCGCCGTGCCGAGAATCGACACCGCGATGGCCTGGGTAATTTTAGGAGGCACTCTCATTTCTTGCGCACCCTGCTTTTGATGGCTGATAAGGCGATGGCATTGAGGATCATAATAACCACAAACAAAACCACGCCGGTGGCAAACAGCGCCTCACGAGCCAGACCGGTGGCATTCGCCATTTCGAGCGCGATATTGGCCGTCAGGGTGCGCACAGGGTCCGTTAACGCCTGTGGAATTTTGACGGTATTACCCGCCACCATAATCACGGCCATCGTCTCACCCAGGGCGCGGCCCATCGCCAGTATGATGCTGGCGATGATCCCCGAGCGGGCCGCCTTGATGATCACCATGTGAACGCTCTGCCAACGGGTTGCTCCGAGCGCCAGGGCACCCTCCCGGTAGGAGTTCGGCACCGCCGCAATCGCATCCGTGGAAATACTGATCACCGTCGGCAAAACCATGATCCCCAGAATGACTGCCGCCGCCAGAACGGATAACCCGGGGCCACCCATGGTGGAGCGAATCATCGGCGCCAGCACCATGACCCCCAGGAAGCCGAAGACCACCGAGGGAATCCCCGCCAGCAACTCAATGGTCGGCTTAATCACCCGCATCACCGGTTTGGGCACAAATTCGTTGAGGAAGATAGCGCCGGCTACCCCCAATGGAGCGCCAATGAGCATCGCGCCAAACGTCACGTAAAGTGAGGCGACAATCATCGGATAGATCCCGAATTTGCCAGCCTGTGGATTCCAGTCGGAAGACAATAGGAAATCGCCGAGCCCCACCTTGAACATGAAGGGGACGCCTTCTTTGAGGATAAAAACGGCTATCAACAGGAGGCTGGCCAGCGCAGAAAACGCCACCAGCATCAGGCTGTACTTTACTATTTTCTCACCATTAAGTTTCATAGAAGGCTGGGATTCAGAATCCAGGATTCAGGATTCAGAATGAGCAAGTACAGCAATTACCACGCGTTCTACCCGCATTTTCTGGATACTGAATTCTGAATCCCGAATTCTATCTTTTGACTACTTCGCCCTAATCAGGCCATTTTTGTGAATCAATTCCTGGCCTTCGGGGGAGAGGACATAGGCCAGGAAGGCATTGCAGGCAGGACTAGCATCGGCTTTTTCGAGCAGGAATATCGGCCGCACCAACTTATATGCCCCGGACATTATGGCCTCTTCGGTACAGGCGGCCCCATCCACGGTTAGCGCCTTGATCCGCTCGCTGATCAAGCCATGAGAAACATAACCGATGGCATTTGCATCTTTGGCAACCGTTTCGCGAACCGTTCCGTTGGCGTTCTGGATCAGGGCAGTGTCCGTTAACTTCACATTGCCCACAATCTGCTCAAACGAGGAGCGCGTCCCCGACCCCGCCTCACGCGATACAACGGCAATGGGATGATCCGCTCCGCCCACTTCTTTCCAATTGCTGATCTTGCCATTGAAAATGTCGCGAACTTGATCCTGGGTTAAAGCGGTCAGGGCGTTAGCCGGGTTCACCACAATGGCGATTCCATCTCGAGCCACAATCAAGCTTTTAAGAGCGTCCGCTTCAGCAGGCAACTTGACCAGGTCGGCCATCCCGATCTGAGCCGTACCGGACAGGGTGGTTTGAACCCCCAATGCCGAACCTCCACCTTGAACCGTAATGGATACCTCTGAATGGGTCATCATATACTGTTCCGCCAGCTTTTCCGCAAAGGGCTGAAAGGCGGTAGAACCCGCCATCGTGATCCCTTCCCGCGCTTTCCCACACCCCGCCACCAAAGTCAACGCCACCAAGCCCGCCACTGAATAGATTTTTTGTAAATTATTTAATTTCATATTTGTTCTCCTTATTGCCGGATACTCAAGCATAGTCCCCCATCAGAAAGCGATTTGAATTGTGTTAGAATTGTGTTAGCGCCACCGGACGTGAAGTAGTTGCCGGGTTCTCCATTTGAGGGCACATGCTCGGCCTGCAGCCGCCGGGGACGTCGACTGCCACCTGTGATTCGGCAACTGTTACCTTCTCTTCCCCTTGCTGGACCGCAAGGTCGCGACGACCTCGATAATGACGAAGAGGATGAGCGAGCAGGCAAAATAAAGAATCGCGTGGTGGCGCATGAGAAAGGTATGGAGAATGCCCCCGAAAAAGATCAGCGCCAATAGAACGACAAGATTCGCCATGACCAACCCCCGCCAGTTGGCTGCAAACCAAACCGCCAGACGCTCTTCCGTCGCCGGCTTGATATAGCGATAATGCAGGGCAAACCCGCCCATTGCCAGCAGGAACATCACAAAAGGAAGCACATTTGCATGAAACACCTTCTCCTCAAGCTCATGTGTCCCGGACAACATCATTTCAATGGCCACAAAGAGAATCACCAACAAACCGGCCCACTGAACTTGCGGATATTTTTCAAGCTTGGAGGCAATATAGTTTGAGGCCACGGCCATCAGAACAATCGAAACCACGAGGCCGATACCCAGAACCAGAATGTTTTCCCGCGAGGCGCCTGAAACCGCCAGGACATTGTCCAGGCTCATCGACACATCCGCCATTAATATCAGCCAGACCGCGCTCCGGAGGGTTCGGGCCACATGCTCTCCCGCCCCCGCACCTTCACCTTCAGATCCGCCCCGCCTCAATTCCCGATAGAACTTCCACACCACATAAAGCAACAGAAGACCACCGGCGAACTTGATCCCGACAATACGAAGCAGATACACGATCGTTGACGCAAAAATGATCCGCAGCACCGTCGCCAGGACAATCCCGATAACAATGGCGCGCTTCCGCTGTTTCCCTTTCAAATCCTTTGTGGCCATACCAATGACAATCGCATTGTCGCCACTCAGGACAATATCTATCAGAATGACATTCAGCAGCGCCAGGAGACCAGCCATGGTGAACAGCGCGGTTATAGATGAACTCAAATTTTCAAACATGGGGGACCTCTTAAGCCAGACCTAACAGTTTGTCAAGAAGTTGCCGCTCAAGACATACCCCTCACCTTAATCCTCTCCCCCAAGGGGAGAGGAAAAATGCGCTTCACAGCATCTCCCTCTCCCTTCAGGGGAGAGGGTTGGGGTGAGGGTCTCTTCAACTGGGCTTAAGCAATAACTGGCACTAATGCTGCCCCTATTCCACTCGAGTGAGAACGACCTTACTGATCGTCACATCGGCGGCACGCAAAAAATCAAAGGCCAGGGAAAAGGGGCGGTTATCCTTCTGCTCAAACCGGCAGAGTGCCCGGGTCCCGGCCACAACCTGAGTACAGTTTCCCGTCTCATCCCCGCTCCAACGGATATAAAACCGTCCTAACACCAACCCGGCAGGCGCCGGGGATTCAAAAACAAGCTCGATGGAATAAGTCCCGGGCTCAAGCGGCAATTTGGGGCCATAAAAAATGATCGAGTTTGGCTCATAGTTCGCACGCAGGGTAACCGAGCGACTTTCCGGCCGGGTATATCCCGCATGAAAGAAATCACTCGCAGGCAACTCAAGGCTGGCACCAGGCGCCGGACTCGTCCAATCACCAGCGGCAAGAATTATGGAGTCAAGCTCAACCGCTCCTTCCACCCACCCCACTAAGGCACCGACCCCGGCAACCCCGGCTCCCGTCGGGATGGATATCTCCGCCCACTTCCAAGCAGACGAGGCAACCTCAACTCTTTCAGGCAGATTGGTAAAAGGCCCTATCACATTCGCAACCTTGAACGCTCCATGACCTCTGGCGCGTACCAGCCATTTTAAAGGCAGATCCAGTACAGTTATAGACGGCGGCACCGTTACGGTTTCCCGCAGGGCCGCCGCTTGCGGCGTGCCGTCTTCTTTGTGGTCTCTTTTAGCACTTTGCGGCACGCCGCAAGCGGCGGCCCTACGAAGTTCTTCAAACTCGAATCGACGGGCCGGGAAGTAATACAACGATTTGTTTTCAATAATGGAGGGATGGCCTCCGTGCCGTCCGTCCTGAATCTTAAACGCCCATATGGCGCCATCCTTGCCGATCATCTTAAGGCGTGGATGGTTACGCAACGCATCAAGAACCTGTCCCACAGGAAATGGCGAGACTTTCTCCGGAAAGCAATCCTCATGCATGACAATATAACCTACTCCGCGACTGAGCAGAAAATCCAGTTGCCCCTCGGAGAGGCTCCCGACATTCATACTCTCCAGCCGCTGGAAGATATTGTCCCGATAAGATTTACGCACCGTCCCGCCATAACCATTGACCATCCTCAACCGGTAAAGGGAGACGTAATACTCATTGAGGGAATCGAAATGTGAATCACCGGGCCAGATCGGCAAAGAAAGCAGATGCGGCCGCAGGTTACCCGCCGCCCTGGCATCCTCGGCAATCGCCTTAAACGCACCCTGCTCGCGATCGAGCAGGCAGACCGTAGGATGAATGCGGTGTCCAAAATCAAATGCGACCGGCAGTACCATCACAAAAAGCGCCACCGACCGCCAACACGACGATAGCCCGCGCAGCAAGGCGGGCCAGAGAATACCGGCTGCCAGCGCAATCAGAACCGGCATCAGGCAGAATATCTTATGCGGCTGACGAATCATGGCGTAAGGCGGAATCAGCGTCATCACCACCTTCCAGGCGCGTGGCCCTCCGGGGTTATGGACCCCTGATGCCAGCACGCCCACGGCAACAATCCCACAGCCCAGAAGCACCACAGGCAGGAGTGGCAGTTTAAATTCATCTCCGCCACGTCTCCGGGCACGCACAAACATCCAGGCCCCCGCCACCAACAACGCCATCAGATAGCCACCCACGTAAATCTTCCGGCCTTCCCCGATATTCGACAGCCGGACCATCCCCGACATCAACGGGGAGCCCGCCCTGATCTCCTCCATCGACCGCGAGGCGGTCGCCAGCGTGGTGTCCTGAACAGAATGCCGCACATACCAGATCTGCCAAACGGCAACACCCAGAAAGATCATCAGCGGAAGAGCGGCTTTGAAAAGTGAACGACACAGCGCGCGGGTAGGCCATTGCCCCGGATAATGGAATAGATAGCTCAATCCGCACCAAACCGGTGAGGCCAGCAGTACAAAGAAAAAAACGTGGGTATCGCTCTCCGCCAGACAGATGCCAAGGCCGGCCACTGCGCCAGCCCATAACTTGCGCTCGGCGATCATGACGTCCAATGCCCAGAAAATAATCGGGACCCACATCATGGTGAGGCCCGTCGGGCTTCCATCAAACATGGTGATCCATGAATACGGTAACGAAAGCCCCACCACCGCCGCGCCCAGTGAGACCCAGTCATCCCGGCTGTACCGGCGCACCAGCAGCCAGGTGAAGAAAAACATGATCCACATCGTGATCAGTTGGTTGAAGTTATAGCCAAAAGCCCGCCCGCCGATGCCCTCGCCCAGCGCATGGAATAATGAGAAGGGCACATAATACGTGCCGCGAAACGCGCCATCGGCGTCGTTGCCGACATTGAACTCGTAAGGATTGATAAAGAGCGGCGTATTCCCCTTGAGCGTATCGCCCGTTAACCAGAACTGATAGAGGAACTGGAGATGATCTCCCGGAATCATGGCACGAGTGGAGCCCTTCTCCAAGTTCAGGGAGCTAGAACTGATACCCTCCCCCAAGTAGCGGGGCACCGGCCAGGAGAAAAACATCCAAATGACCAGCACCACCAGAACTGAAATCATTACCCTGCGCAACGTCGTCATAGGCCATTAAACGTGCCATATCCACGCGTGAGGTGTCGAGACAGATAAAAGCGAGTACAAGTTGTTAATTGTTAAGTTGCTGAGTTGTCAAGGAACAGCCAGAAGGTTTCCTTGTTTTTCATACCCAACAACTAACAACCCAGCAACTTAACAATTCTCCCCCGCACTGCCCTCTCTTCGCTTCCACAGCAGGTAAATCGCCGGATAAACCAACAGTTCCATCAGGAATGAGGTGGAGAGGCCGCCGACCATGGGGGCGGCAACCCGCTTCATGAGATCGGAACCTGTCCCGACGGACCACATGATCGGCATCAACCCCATCGTCGCCGCAGCGACAGTCATCAACTTTGGCCGGATGCGTTTGACGGCACCATGAATGATGGCTTCGTGCAGCTCTGTCAGGTTTCGCAGACGGCCCTCGCGCCTGGCTTCGTCATACGACAGGTCAAGAAACAGCAGCATGAAGACACCGGTTTCGGCATCCAGCCCCATCAAGGCGATCATCCCCACCCAGACGGCCACTGAGACGTTATAGTCGAGCAGATAAAGCAACCATACCGCACCGACCAACGAAAACGGCACCGCCAGCATCACCACCAACGTCTTGAACGCCGATCGCGTATTCAGGTAGAGCAACAGGAAAATCAGCCCGATGGTCAGCGGCACCACCACTTTCATCCGCTCACGCACCCGCATCATGTTTTCATATTGCCCGCTCCAGACCAGTGAATAACCCGTCGGGAGCTTCACCTGCTCGCCAACCACCCGCTTGGCCTCTTCCACATAACCCCCAACATCACGACCGGCAATATCCACATAGACGTAGCCCGCCAACATGCCATTCTCGTCACGGATCATGGCCGGCCCTTTAACCAGGGCGATATCGGCCACCTCGGACAACGGAACCTGCACGGCCCCCATTCGGGCCGTCACCAATACACGCTGAAGTTCATCAAGATTATCGCGCAAATCACGCGGGTAACGCAGGTTGATACTGTAGCGCTCCCGGCCCTCAATGGTGGTGGACACCGTCTCTCCGCCAATTGCATACATGACCACCGAATGCAGGTCATCAACGGTCAGCCCGTAACGCGCCAGCGCATCACGCTTCGGCACAATATCCACAAAAAAACCGCCTGATGCGCGCTCGGCAAAGACGCTGCGAGTCCCGGGCACCTTGCGCAAAACCCCCTCCAACGATTCTCCGACATGTTGGATCTCGGCCAGGTCTTTACCAAATACCTTGATGCCGACAGGGGTTCGCACCCCGGTGGTGAGCATATCGATCCGCCCCTTTATCGGCATAGTCCAGGCATTGACCGAACCAGGGATCTTGAGCGCACGATCCAATTCGGCAATCAGCTCCTCCCGCGAGATGTGCTCTGGCCAGATATGCCCCAGCATAGAGCGAAGCCAACGAGGCGCAAAATTTGAATACCAGCAAGCTTTAGCACGCCATTCGTCCATCGGTTTCAACACCACCGTGGTCTCCATCATCGAAAACGGTGCGGGATCGGTGGAGGTATCAGAGCGGCCGGCTTTGCCGAACACGGTGACCACCTCCGGAAAGGCGCGCAGAAGCCGATCTTGCGTCTCCATGAGCCGCTGCGCCTCGGTCACCGAAATGCCGGGCATCGTGGTGGGCATGTAGAGAATCGTGCCTTCATCCAGGGGCGGCATAAACTCACTGCCCAATTTCAGGTACACCGGCACGGTGCTCGCCACGATCAGGACGGCAAGCGCAATCACCATCCGGGGATGGCGCAACACCCAGCGGCAAGGCCGCTCGTAAAGCGCAAACAGCAGGCGGCTGACGGGATGTTGTTCTTCCCTGACATAACGACCCACCAGCAGTGTGTTCAGAAACCCTGACAACGGCTTCCAGCGCAATTTATATTCATCCATCCTGGTGAACAGCATCCTCACGGCCGGATCGAGGGTAATCGCCAGCAGGGCCGCCATCGCGATGGCCAGCGTCTTGGTGTAGGCCAGCGGCGTGAAAAGCCTGCCCTCCTGATCCACCAGCGTGAATACCGGCAGAAATGAGACCGCCACTACCAGCAGCGAGAAAAAAACCGAGGGAGCAACCTCGATGAGCGCCTCGAGGCGGATCGCATGGCAGTCTCCCTTGCCGCCCGACCGCTTCCACAATTCCAGTTTCCTGTAAGCGTTTTCAACCTCAACAATCGCGCCATCCACCAGCACCCCGATGGAAATGGCCAGCCCGGACAGGCTCATGATATTGGAACTGATCCCCGCCAGATACAACGGAATGAAACATAGCAGCACCGAGACGGGAATGGTCAGGATGGGCACCATGGCGGACGGGAGATGCCAGAGGAAAAACAAAATCACAAGGCTGACGATGACCATTTCAAGAATCAGATCATGCTTCAGGCTATCAATCGCCCGCTTGATAAGGGAAGACCTGTCATAGGTCATCACCACCTCGACACCCCTGGGGAGCGACGGCTTGAGTTCATTGAGTTTTGTCTTCACACGCTCAATGACATTCAAGGCATTTTCGCCATGCCGCATCACCACAATGCCACCCACCGTATCGCCCTTGCCGTTCAGATCGGAGACCCCACGCCGGATCTGGGGCCCAAGGGCGATGGAGGCAACATCCCGCACTAACACCGGCGTACCAGAAGTCCCCGCCTTAACCACGGCCTTGCCGATATCCTCCGTGGACTTCACATAGCCGCGACCCCGGACCATGTATTCCCGCCCGCTCCACTCTAATAACCGACCACCGACTTCGTTATTGCTGCGTTTCAACGCAGCGGCCACATCCATTAACGACACGCCATAGCTTTGTAACCGGGCCGGATCCACGGTCACTTGATACTGTTTCTGGAACCCGCCAATCCCCGCCACCTCCGCCACACCCGGCACGCTTTGCAGGGCATAACGCAGCGTCCAGTCCTGAAAACTGCGCAAATCCGCCAGATCATGCGTGCCGCTCTTGTCAACGAGGGCATATTGGTAGACCCAGCCCACCCCGGTCGCATCCGGCCCCAGCTGGGGCGTTACCCCGGCGGGCAGGGTTCCCTGAAGTTTGGATAGATATTCAACAACACGACTGCGCGCCCAGTAGATATCGGTCCCATCCTGAAAGATGACGTACACATAGGAGAACCCGAAATCGCTGAAGCCGCGAATGGCTTTAACCTTCGGAGCACCGAGTAAGGCCGTGATGATGGGATAAGTAACCTGATCCTCTAAAATATCAGGGCTCCGTTCCCAGGGGGTATAGACAATCACCTGGGTATCGCTCAAATCAGGAATCGCATCCAGATTGATGTTTTTGAGCGCATGCACGGCGAAGCCCATGGCGGCAACCACCAGCATAATGACAAGCAGTCGGTTGCGTGCGCTGAATTCGATGATGCGCTTGATCATGGCTTATTTCCCCGACACGGATTCCAGTGCTGCCCGTATGGATGACTCAGAATCGACCAAAAAGTTTGCAGAGGTAACGACCCGGTCCCCGGCCTTCAACCCCGAGAGCACTTCGTAGTATCCCTCCACCCGCACGCCCAGTCCCACCTCAACAGGGACCAATGAGCCATCGCCCCTATCCCGGAACGTATAACTATGCTCCCCTGTGCGCATCACCGCCGCCTCGGGGATGGCAAGCCGTTCCCCTAGCGAATAGGACAAACGGGCTTCCGCGTACATTTCAGGCTTGAGGAGCAATTCCGGATTTGGAATTTCCAGCCGCACTTTCACCGTCCGACTCGCCGGGTCCAAGGTTGGTGACACATAGCTGATCGTACCCTTGAAACTCTTCCCCGGCCAGAATGGCAACGAGATTTCCAATGGTGCCCCTTCATGCACGAAAGGCAGGTCAGACTCATAGATGTCGGCGTCCGCCCAAACTGTTGAGAAGTCGCTCAAAACCAAAAGGGGTTCACCTGGCATGATTTTCTGCCCTGCGAGAACGCTTTTTTCGGTCACCCGCCCGGAGGCCGGAGCATAGATGGTGAGTGCCTTCACGGGTTCACCCCGTTTTTCCAACTGCACGATTTGCTCATCAGAGATATCCCGCAACTGAAGGCGGCGCCGGGCCGCGGCCAGCAGGGCATCACCACTGCCATCGGCAGCCAACGCCCTGGCTTTAACTGCAATCAGGTATTCCTGCTGAGCCGACACCAAATCAGGACTATAGATCGAAAGGAGCGGATCCCCTTTTTTGACCGCCTGCCCGACAAATCCGACAGAAAGAGACTCCACCCAGCCCTCCACCTTGGTTGTCACCCGCACTGCCCGGGTCTCATCGGCAACGATTCGCGCCGACGTGCGCAGACTTCGCGCCAGGGGGCGCATCCCGACCGTGTCAAATGCAAGTCCCATGCGCTGACGCGCCTCAGGTGTGATCGCAACCGTCGCCAAACCCGGAATCTGCCCGGTCGGTGAGCCAGCGTTTGCGCTCGTGGTCGCCGATTCTGCAAGCACCAGATCCATCCCGCAAATCGGACATTCCCCCGGTCGGTCTGATACAACGGACGGATGCATGGGGCAAATGTACTTTTGCGCCTTCGCATCGCCATGCGAATGAGCTCGATCACGACACCCTACCGGCAGGGACATAAGCCCTGCCCCCAGAAGACATAACACCACCACCAGCGCGGCTCGAATGTTCATTTCAGCACCTCCAGCACACTCAGACCCGCGGCACGTGCGAATCTGGACCACTGCATTCGCAGGTCGGCTTCTGTCATCACCGTCGTTACCCGCACATTCAAAAGAAAACGTTCACTCTCCAGAAGATCCATGAAATCGCCCTTATCCCCACTACGATAAGCCGCCTCGCTGGCTGACAAGCGTAATTCCGCCTGCGGGATCAACTCCCTGCGGATGAGCGCCAGAGTCCGTTCTGCCGCCTGAATTTGCGCCAGAGCATCCTGAACCTCCTGAGTCACCTGCCGCTCCGCCGCTTCGCGAGCCGCCAGCTCCGACTGAACCATATGCCCGGCTCCGCGCACCCCGGCCCCGATTTTATTCCGCCAGACAGGTAGCTCAATCCCTACCATAAACATCGCCTGATCATCTGCTGGCATGCTCCGGTACTCGAGCCCGACCTTATAATCAGGCAAACCCTCTTTCTTCATGAAGGCCTGTTCCGCTTGAGCGCGTTCTATCCGTGCTTTCGCCAGTTGAAGCTCTGGTCGATGCGTGAACGCATTGTTTGCAAACTGCCCCCCCTCAACAGGAGATGGTGATTCTAGCGACGGAACCACCACCCGCCCAATCGCAGTAGCGACAGGCCGATTCATCAGGGTGTTAAGTTTGTTTTTGAGCGTAAGCTCGCGCACCTCGAGCTCAATGATTTTCTGCTTGAGCAATGTAATTTCAGTTTGCGCCTTCAGTACATCCTGCTGCCCTACAGCACCCGTCGTATAGCGCAGCGTAGTCAGGGACTCGATACGGCGCAACAAGGCCTCTTCATCGTGAATAATCGCAAGCGACTGCTGGATGGCATGTAATGCATAAAAAGTTTCAGCCGCCGACAGTTCCACATCCAGGGCCATGGTGCGGGTTTCGGATTGCATGGCCTCCGCGTCTTTTGCCGCCATCACATTTTTCAGTCTCCGTTTGCCGGGCCATTGAAATGCCTGCTCAATTTCGATCCGCTTCTCATCCGTATTGGGCCACTTGCCCCCGCTGGTGGAATCCATACCGCGATAGGTCAGCATGGGATTGGAAAGCGAGCCAGCCTCACGGGAGCGTTCACCCAAAGCTCCGGCCTTTTGACTCAGAGAACGAAGCTGGGCGTTGTCGGCCAGTGAGGCAGCAATCACTTGCGGGAGAGTCACGGAATTGGTCTCTCCAGCCAGAATCGGCAGAGCTGAAAGAAGAAAGCCCCCTATGATCAATTTCATCATGGTCATGCAGATGCTCCTGTTTAAGAGACGGGGGCGGTTATTGGTTATGTGTTAAAAGAATTCCTCGAATAACTATTAACCAATAACCAATAACTGAATAACCCTATTTCCCCGTTACCGGAGTTTTTTCAAGCGTAATCCCCTGTTCCTTGAATTTCTGCATATATTTTTCAGGGTCCTTGTTGAAGGCCGCAGGACAGCCTTTGCAGCAGAAGTAGATCCGCTGCCCCTGGTAATCAGCGAAGATCTTGTGATTCACTCCCTCGCCCATGATGGGACAGGAGGTTTGCGACTTCACAGCAACCGCCGGAGCAGGTTCCGCAAACGCCATTGTTGCCGACGCCAGTACCACACCTACTAACAGTAATGTTTTCATTTGTTTCTCTTCCTTTGTTTATTCTTCATTTCCTACACCCACAGACCGATCCGCCACCCCCGGATGGCATCATGCAATTCATCGATTTCACTTGTCGTTCATAGATCTCCCGTTGCCGCGGCGTCAAAACGTCACGCACGCGATAGATATTAACGAGCGTGGCCATTTCACTGGCCGCTTGAGCCCGCGACATTTCATCAATAAGCGCCTGGGACCGGTCTAAACCGTTGGTTGAGGCAAAGAGAGCGTCCATCAGTGCGGCTTGTGCCTGGCAATGCTGACCGCAGCAAGAGGCCAGAGTCCGGGCTAACTCCTCATGGAGTCGCTGAATTTCGATCGTCTGACTGGGGGTTAGCTGTAACGTTTCCTTAAGCCTATGGATATCACACACCGCATCCACCGACATTGCCGGGCGCACCCTATAAAGATGAATAACCATCACAACGACGACAGCCGCCAGCAAACCTGCCAACAAGAAAGATAATCGTTTATAGTTCATTTAACCCCCTTCGCAACCAACTGCACGTAGCCCCCGGCAATACCCGAGGAATGCAGGATCTGAAACCGGTAATCCGCCCGCGAGACATCATGGTCCAGAACTTGCAGGGATAAAAGAATCCCGGCCGCCAAGCCCCCCAGAGCCGTTAAGGCATCCACCGGCTTCACGTTTTCCCTGAACCACATGAAAACCGACCCCATACGATTTCCAGCAGGAGTCACGGCGCTCATGCGACGCCATACCGCAGCATTAAAATCAGGTGCCGGGGTGATTCCGGACCACTTGCCCAGCAATGCATCAAGCCTCGCATCATCCGATTTGCCATTATTTGACTGCTTCGTATTCACGGTCATTTTTGCTCCTTATTCTATTAAACGTCGCAGGAAGGAAAAACCCTCGGAGAAATAATGATAGTCGTAACCTTTGACCTGCGAAGACGGCCGCCGAGGCCGGCGGCCCTCCAGGGAAAACACCTCATCTGCACTCTCTTCTGGAGGGCCAGCGGCCTCGCTGGCCGGTAAACAAAAGGGTTATTACCCAGTCATTGTCCCGTCATTCGCCCTCTCATTCGCCCGGCCGCCGAGGCCGACGGCCCTCCAGGTGAAACACCTCTTATGCACAATATCTTCTGGAGGGCCAGAGGCCTCGCTGGCCTGCAAATTACGAAGGCACTGAAAAGTTATTGCCCCGTCATTCGGACACTCGGCGGCAGAAGGTGTTTTAATGAGTTTATATATAAGTTTTTAAGCGCTGGTGCAGGAACTGCCGGGCCCGGTATATCCGCGATTCGACTGACTTGATCGAAGCCTTCATAATCACGGAAATGTCGGCATAGGCCAGCCCTTCGTAAACAGAAAGAACCAACGCCGTGCGCTGATCTTCCGGGAGCTCCGCGATAGCCATGGCAATGGCCAGTTCCTGTTCCCGGTTTCCTGCATCCAGGGCCGGATCTCCCAGAGCCAATGGAGCCAGCAGCGGGAATTCATCAAGTGAAGTTACAGGCCGTCGCTGGCGGCGCCTCAATACATCAATCGCTGCATTGCGGGCTAATTGATAGAGCCAGGTCGCGAAACGGTCACGAGACGTGCGGAAGGCAAAGGAGCCCAACTTCTGGTAGGCACGCACAAACACATCCTGGGAGATATCTTCGGCCTCCTCGCGACTCCCCACCAGCCGGTAAACAAAGTTCAGAATGGGTCCTTGGTAATAATTCATGAGTTGCGAATAGGCCGCATGGTCACCCTCACGTGATCTGGCCACCAAGTCGCGATCCATCTCATGCCGGTCGGTCATGCCCGATTTATACCAATACCATCAGCCTCAACCAAGATATCTCTAACTCTTCATGCGTCCGTTATTTCAACCACCTTGAACCCGGCCATTTCAAGCATCCGCCTATCAGCCTGATAGCCTTGTCCGGGAGTGGTAAGATAACCGGAGGTGAACATGGAGTTGGCCGGATAGAGCGCCAACACTTGAAGCGGGCCGAGGCAAGCCTCCCGGCCTCCCGCGATTCGGATCTCCCGGTCGGGATGAACGAACCTGAACATGGCGAGGGTGCGGAGCACATCGCCAGCGGGAATTCTGGGTCGATTGCTGAGCCCGGTTCCTGGGCGGGGATCGAGAAAATTCAACGGAATGGAATCCGCCTTCACATCGCGCATGGCCAAAGCCAAATCCACCCGGTCTTCAAGGGTCTCCCCCATACCCATTAAGCCACCACTGCAAAGCTCCATTCCGGCCAACTTCACCCGGGCCGCTGTCGCTTTGCGCTCGGCGTAGGAATGGGTCGTGCAGATGGAGGGGAAAAATCGTTCCGATGATTCCAGGTTGTGGTTGTAACGATCCACCCCTGCCGCCTTGAGTTCCGCCGCCTGCTCATCGTTAAGGATTCCCAGCGACACACAGATCGACAAAGGATATTTGCTCTTGATCCGTCGCACGGCACTGGTAATCCGGTCGAGATCTTCGCGCGCAGGAGATCGGCCGCTGGTAACGATGCAATAGCGGATCGCCCCCATCTCCTGAGCCTGCTTCGCCCCCTGCAACAGCTCTTCCTCGCTCTGGAGCGGATAGCACGGGACAACACCTGTACTGGCACTGGACTGGCTGCAATACGAGCAATCCTCACTACAACCGCCACTTTTGGCGTTGAGGATGACATGCAAGCTTACTTTCCGGTCAAAGTAATGCTGGCGCAACAGAAATGCGGCGTGCAACAGGCCCAGAAGTTCATTCTCACCCGACTTCAGAATACCCAAAGCTTCATCCCGCCGGATTCCTTCTCCGCCCAAAACACGACGACTCAGGGCAACCCAATCATTTTTAATATCTGGTAATGTCATCTTATCTGACGCTCGTATTCTGTTTGATTTGCTTTTTACATTCTGTAATAATAGGATACTAAAAGAGTCGCATTTAGACAATGTCATATTGCTAGCGCAGGAACCATGAAAAAGAAAGAGTTGATTGTAAACACAAAAAACGGGCTGCATTTGAGGGTGGCGGGTGAGATTGTCAAATTAGCCAAAACACACGACTGCCAACTTACACTTTCATGCAACGGTTGCCCACGTGCCAACGCCTGCTCAATCATGCAATTGCTGACTTTGGAAGCCGTCCATGGGACGAGGCTGGAAGTTCAGGCCGAGGGCCCGGACGCTGATTTTGTTTTTGAAAAACTGACAGATCTTCTATCTGATGGGGCGGGGATTTAAGGCTGCTTTCAGGGATATGATGAATTGAAACGGATTCCCTCCCCATCTGTTGTTTGCCAACCCACGTCTTTTCCGCTACATTTACTGGTTGCGACCATGAAATAAAGGAAGTGTGAAGAATTATGGCTAAAACCGAAACGAACGTTAAAAAGACCCGTAAATCCGCTGGCCCTGCCACGGAAACGGTTAAATGTGATGATTTGCGCCAATACCGGACGCTCGACACTGTCGAGGCTATCAAACTGAGCTTTGAGAACCACCTGCGTTATACCCTGGCCCGCGACCAGTATTCGGCTACCGACCGTGATCGTTACATCGCCCTCGCCATGGCTGTCCGCGACCGATTGATCGGGCGCTGGATGCAAACCAGCCAGACCTACGTCTCGCGCAACGTCAAACGCGTTTACTATCTATCGCTGGAATACCTGATTGGCCGGGCGATGGGTAACAACGTGATTAACCTCGGCCTCGACGAGTTGGTCACAAAGGCCATGGAGGAACTGGGCCTCGACTGGAACTATCTGCGTGACCTGGAGCATGATGCCGCCCTTGGCAACGGGGGTCTCGGCCGGCTGGCCGCCTGCTTCCTCGACTCACTGGCCACACTCGAACTTCCGGGCTACGGCTACGGGATCCGCTACGACTACGGGATCTTCCGTCAGGCATTGCGGAACGGCAATCAGGTCGAAGAGCCCGATAACTGGCTGCGTGACGGAACCCCCTGGGATATCGAACGCCCGGAATACCAATACCCCGTCCACTTCGGAGGCGAAGTCAAGGATGACCGTGATGACCAGGGACGGCAAGTCTGCCGCTGGGTGAATCATGACACCATCATCGGCCTGCCCTACGATTTCCCCGTCGCGGGCTACGGCAACAACACGGTGAACAACCTGCGCCTCTGGACCGCCCGGGCATCCGAAGAATTCGACCTTTCGTTCTTCAACAACGGCGATTACATCCGCGCCTATGAACAGAAGATTCTGCGTGAAAACATCACCAAGATCCTCTATCCCAATGACCGCATTGAACAGGGCCGCGAACTCCGCTTCAAGCAGCAGTACTTCTTTGTCTCCTGCTCGCTTCAGGATATCCTGCGCCGCTTCCGGGTTAACAATACCGATTGGCGCGTGTTACCCGACAAGGTAGCCATCCAGCTAAACGATACCCATCCGGCCATGGGTATCGCCGAAATGATGCGCCTCCTCATCGATGTCAATGGTCTGGACTGGGATCTGGCCTGGGATCTGACCACCCGGGTGTTCGGCTATACCAACCACACCATCATGCCCGAGGCATTGGAGAAATGGCCCACCCGTCTATTCGAGGATCTGCTCCCGCGGCATTTGACCATCATCTACGAAATCAACCGCCGCTTCCTGCGTCAGGTCATGAACAAATTCCCGAATGACCATGAGCGTCTGAACCGCATGTCCCTGATTGAAGAAGGCTATGAAAAACAGGTTCGCATGGCCAACCTCGCCGTCGTGGGCAGCCATAAGGTTAATGGCGTCGCCGCCCTGCACTCGGAATTATTGAAGGAAACCCTGTTTAAGGATTTCTTCGAACTGTGGCCGCAGAAATTCACCAACATGACCAACGGCATTACCCAGCGTCGCTGGCTACTCAAGAGCAATCCCGCCCTGGCCACCCTGATCACGAAAAAAATCGGCGACGGCTGGATCAAGGATCTCTTCCAACTCAAAAAACTGGAGCGCTACACCAAGGACGCTGAATTCAAAGCGGAACTCCGCCGGATCAAGCACGACAACAAGGTGCGCCTGGCGGACTATATCCGCGTTGCGCATGGCGTGGATATCGATCCGAATTCACTCTTCGATGTCCAGGTCAAGCGCATGCATGAATACAAGCGCCAACTCCTCAACTGCCTGCACATCCTCCACCGTTATACGCAGATCAAAAAGGACCCGGACAAGTTTACCCTGCCCCGCACCTTTATTTTCGGCGGCAAGGCGGCGCCGGGCTACGCGATGGCCAAACTGATCATCAAACTTGTCAACGACCTATCTGCCGTGGTCAATACCGACCCCGACGTGCGGGGCCGCATGAAAGTGGTCTTCCTGAGCGATTACCGCGTCTCGCTCGCCGAACGCATCATCCCTGCCAGCGACTTGAGTGAGCAGATCAGTACGGCCGGCACCGAGGCCAGCGGCACGGGTAATATGAAATTCGCGCTGAACGGGGCCCTGACCATTGGCACGCTCGATGGCGCCAACATTGAAATCCGCGAGGAAGTGGGCGCCGAGAACTTCTTCCTCTTCGGTAAAACCGTTCAAGAGGTCGAAGCTCTGCGCAAAGCCGAGTATAATCCCTGGGATTATTACAACAGCGATGAATCGATCAAGACGATCATTGACTGTCTGTCCGGCGACTTCATCAACCTGGAACAGCCTGGCCTGTATCACTCCATCCGGGAAGCACTCCTGGAACACGGCGACCATTACATGCATCTGGCGGACTTCCAATCCTATATCCAGGCCCAGCAACTGGTGGACGAGACCTATCTGGACGAGGATAAATGGACACGGATGGTCCTGATGAATATTGCCAATATGGGTAAATTCAGCTCCGACCGCACCATCCTGGAATACTCACGGGATGTCTGGAATATCAAACCCTGCCCCATCGAGTTGCCCAAGTGAAGACAGTGGGCAGTCGCCAGTCGCCAGTGGGCAGTGAACAGTGGGCAGTCGTATGGTGAAAAGGAAGCCGGCAGAAAAAAGAAGGCAGACGGCAAGTAGTTTGCCAACTGCCCACTGC
>JBAXDB010000028.1:0-24252 GCA_037141135.1 bacterium
ACGTCACAAACTACAACTTCACCATTAACCGGGAAATCAACTGGACCTTTAAACCTGCGGCAGCCCTCCCCGGGTCTAAGCCCAAAAATTAGCCAACAAGAAAACAACACTCCCTCTCCACTTGAGGGAGAGGGCCGGGGTGAGGGGTTTCCGGACCATATCTTGCCATGAAGCGAATCTTCTAATTATGGCTTACCTCACAGGCCGTCTCCCCTCACCCTAACCCTCTCCCTCAAGGGGAGAGGGGATCGATAGCAAGTCGATTTTGTAAGTTAGCTATATTTAGCATTGATTTACTCTTAGCTTCATTTCACACTTCCTCCTGTTCGCAAATTTCTGTAACAGGAGAAAACTCATTATCCCGCTCCCGCGCCGCCCTTTGACTGGCCTCGCCATTTCCTTTGTCACAGGGACAGCCCTTGGATTGGCCTTTCCCTTCTCTCAAGTAACATTATTGCTAACGGCCTCCGCCTGTTTATTGCTGGCTTGGATTCCAAAACTGCCCGCTACCCGGCTCATTCTTTCCGCCGTCCTCAGCATCGGCTGGGCAAATGCCTCCGCCAATATCACCGGTTCATTGCCCTCCATCCCCGCCTTGATCAAACTCCCTGCCGGCGCCAGCCTGACGGGAATCGTCAGCGATGAGCCTGTTTGCACCACCACATTGAGCGGGAAATCGACATGGAAATTCCCTGTTATGGCCGAACAGGTACGAACCGGATGGTCAAATAACTGGCAGGCAGTCACGGGAAAAGTTCGCATTCGCCTCTTTGCAAAGACCGCCACCCATATTCCTGCCTATGGTGAACGCTGGACTTTTTCCGGATATCTAAATCAGGCCGTTTATAAACAGGGGCTTTTCGCGGGCAAGCCCGGGGGGCTTTTCTTTTCAGGCTCCGCCTCGAAGGCGAAACCACTTGATCGAGAACAAGGAAATGCTGTGATTAAAAGATGTCTTCAAGGCCGGATATGGGCAGGCCGGCTCCTCTCGCATGGCATTGCTGACCGCCCCGAACAAATGTGTATTCTGAACTCCATTCTTCTCGGCTACTACAGTCAAATCCCGCGCGATCTTTACCAGGCCTTCGCAAATACCGGTACACTCCACGTGTTCGCGATTTCGGGCTCTCACGTCGTGATCTTAGGCGGTGCCATCATCTTCATCCTGGCCGCCTGTGGCCTGCCCAGAACCCGCTGGGTGCTTTTTATGGGTCCACTCCTGATCCTCTATACCGCCATGACCGGTCTTCAGCCCAGCGCCATTCGCGCCTGCATCATGGGGATTGTGTATTGGATTGCCCCGCTGATCGGTCGCAAGCCGGACATTTATACCACGCTGGCCGCATCCGCGATTATCATCCTCGGCATTTCACCAGACGATCTGGTCAATATCGGCTTCCTGCTCTCCTATATCGCCGTGCTGGGGCTGATTTTGTTCTGCCCAGTATTCTCCGGGTTACTCCACAGGTGTTTCGTGCATGATCCCTTAAAACTCGAACCTGACCCAAAGTGGCAGGAATTCCTCCGATCCCTATGGCACGGCTTCAGCGAGTTATTGTCTGTCTCACTGGCCGCCTGGTTGGTCACTATGCCGCTAACCATCCTCTTCTTCGGTACCTTCTCCCCCATCGGCCTGCCGGCCAACCTGCTCGTAGTTCCATTGTCCTCACTCGTCATCATCACAGGGGTTCTGTCACTAACACTGGGTTCCTGCGCGCTGTTCTTTGCCGATCTTTTCAACCATGCCAATCTGGCCTTGATTGTCCTGATGACCGAATCCGCCAAATGGTTTGCCGCCATCCCTCACGGTTACATGAAGGCCCCACCCATCCCCCTCTGGGCAGCTCTCGCGTTTTATGGAGTGTTGATCATCACCCGCTTCGCGATCTGGGTTTACGCCAAGGAGAAGGTGGAGACCCCTATTGAGGAAGACTCTTAATCTGCCTCCTCTCACCTTGGGCTGGGGATTGAGGTGAGGGGTATTAGGTCGACGTCCCCGGCGAACGCAGGGTCCATTTTAAAGTCTCTCCAACGCCACTCTATTTCAGCGCCTCTTCCTCGACCACCCTCTCGCGAACCATGACCGCTTCCCCCGGCCGGATGTCACGGAGCGAACCCAACTGCAACACTTCCGGCCAGCGGCGGGCACAGCCGGCCACCGCCACCACCGCCCCGATGCCCCCGAAAATAACCGAACACATTGCCCCGGCAATGCGTGACGACAAGCCTGGCGCCGCCCAACCCAGCCCGGACGTCATCAGGTCAAATGCCCTCGCACTCACACCCGACTCGAACCCGCCCAGGTCATCTGACGCCGTAATAAACACGTTGTTTACGGCTGAGACCCGCCCCCGCATGTGATCTGGGGTCAATACCTGCACCAGCGTGTGTCGCACAATGACGCTGATGTTATCACTGGCCCCCACAAGAAACATGGCGACCATGGACAGCCAGAACCATTGCGACAAGCCGAACAGAATGGTGGCCGCGCCAAACAAAGCCACCGCCCAGAGCATGGCTCGGCCGGCATTCCGGATCGGCGGCAAATGCGCAATCGCCATGGCCATCACAATCGCGCCCGAAGCTTCCGCCCCCCGTAAAAAGCCCAAACCAAGCCCACCGACATGTAAAACATCTTTGGCAAACACAGGCAATAAATAGGTCGCACCCCCCACCATCATGGCAAACATATCCAACGTGATGGTGGCCAGAATCACCTTATTGTCCCTCACAAACCGGATCCCCTCCATCATGCTCTGCAGCGAAATGTCCACCGCCTTTCGCACCTGCATCGGCAGTTTCAGCCGCCCGATCGCCAACAAGCCGCCACTACGGAGCAGAAACGCCAGGGCCAGCGCCGGCGGCGTGGTGTCATGCAGTCCAAGAAGCAGCCCGCCGAACACCGGACCGACCATCGTGCCCACCCTGAAAAGACTGGTATTCCAGGCCATGGCATTGCTGAAGAGCGCCACAGGCACCAATTGCGGCAAAAGGGCGGCACGCGCCGGCCCCCCGAGCGCCTGCGAAATTGAACTCAGCAATAAACACACATAAAACCACTGGACCGGCACTTGCAGCCATGCCGCCGCCAGCATTCCCGCCGTCGCAACCACCCCCGCCGCCTGCGTCACGATAATCAACTTCTGCCGGTTGAACCGGTCCGCCAGTTGCCCGCCGGCAATCGATAACAACATCACCGGCAGGGCTTTCACCAGCCCCATCCAGCCCAGGGCCATCACCGTCTGCGTCTGGGTATAGATATGCATCCCCACCGCCACCATTTCAATCTGACCCGCCATCGTCAGGGCCAACCAGCCAGCAGAAAAGAGGCGATAGGCAGGACTGCGCCAAACGCCATAGGGATCATGTGTTGCTGGTGTTGAAGTTTTCATCATTCGAACTAGGCATCCTATCATGCCGGTCAAGTTGTCCTTCGGGGGCTCCCTGCCGCCTCGTACGGCAGGGAGCCTTTCAACTTTCCTGCCCCCGAGCTCAGGGATAACCTGACGATAAAATCAGGGTTTCCCTTATATTGCCTCATTCTTGATCGTGGTAGGTTTGTGAAGTAGAAGGTTTCTCCATTCGAGCGAGGAGAAAGAGCCATTGAATGACACAGACACAATTGAGAGTGCGACGTCGGCGACCGTCAAGATCCTTCTCGTGGAAGACAACGACTGCGATGCCCTGCTGTTGCAGAAGATGTTGTCAGGAGGAAAGTATGGTTCGTTCCATTTTCGCCGGGCCAATTGTCTTTCCGCCGCGCTCCGTGAGCTGGCCAATGACGGAGGGATTGACCTTATTCTCCTGGACCTCGGACTGCCCGATAGTCAGGGACTCGCAACGTTCGCTCACATTCGCGCGGCAGCAGTACGGGCGCCGATCATCGTGCTGAGCGGCCTGGATGACGAGGAGCTGGCCATCACGACAGTCCAGCAGGGCGCTCAGGACTACATCGTCAAGGGACCTGTGGACGAAGGTGCTGTACTGGCGCGGGCAATCCGCTATGCCATTGAGCGGTGTCGTGCGCAGCAGGTACTGGCCGAGGAGCACGATCTCCTGCGCAGCGTCATTGACAACATTCCAGATCAGGTCTATCTGAAGGATAAGGACAGTCGATTCGTGGCGGTCAACCCTGTGACCGCCCGTTTCTTTGGAGCCTCTTCCCCCGGCCAGATCGTCGGAAAATCCGATTTTGACCTTTTCCCGCATGAACTGGCTGCGCAGTTCCTGGCGGAAGAACAGGCACTCTTGCGCTGCAATCAGCCCTGCGTCAACCGCGAGGCGGCCATCAAAGACTTCGCAGGTAACACCCAGTGGGTGTTGACGACCAAGGTGCCCTTGCACGACCACGACGGCAACATCACCGGGCTGCTGGGCATCAACCGCAACATCACGGAACGCAAGGAGGCCGAGGAAGCGGTTCTCCGACTCAACACAGAATTGGAACAGCGCGTGACCGCGCGGACAAACGAACTGAGCAAGGCCGTGGCGCGTCTGGAGGAGAACGACCGGGCCAGGTCGGAATTCGTTTCCAGTGTATCGCATGAGTTGAAAACGCCGCTTACCTCAATGAATTTCGGAATAACGAACCTCCTGGAGGGGGTGGCCGGTCCCCTGCCGGACCGGGTGGCTGAGTATCTGAAAATGCTGGATATGGACTGCCAGAGGATGGCGCGTACCGTCGAGGATATTCTGGATTTCAGCCGCCTGGAATCCAAAACCATGCAACTGCACCGGGCGAAACTGCTGTTTGACAGGCTCATCCAGCGGGGGGCGGTGGCGCTGTGCGCTCAGGCGCAGGTCAAGCATATAGAACTGGCTCTCTCCCCCTGTCGAGAACTGGGGTTTGTGGAATGCGATGCATTCAAGACGGTACGCGCAATCATCAACATTATCGGCAATGCCATCAAGTTCACCCCCGAGGGGGGGAGGGTGGAAATCGAGTTGCACAGAGACGACAACAGCCTGGTGGCAGAAATTACGGACAACGGTATCGGCATCGCCCCGCAACACCTGGCCAGGGTCACCGAAAAATACTTTAGAGCGGGCGAACATATCAGCGGTACCGGCCTGGGATTGTCTATCGCCAAGGAGATCGCCGAGCTTCATGGCGGCCGACTGGCAGTCCAGAGTCCACCACCGGGCCGGGAGCGGGGAACCCGCGTGTCCTTCAGCCTGCCTGCAGTGCCCCCGCCGTCCATCCTGATCGCTCATAACGATGGAGTCGCGAGAAAACTGCTTGAGCAGCAACTGCGCGCCTGGGGTTATCATGTCAGCGCATGTGCAAACCACGACGAAGTCCTGAACCTCGCCCGCCAGACCCGGCCCGACGTGGGAATCCTCGACGTTCCAAATTCGGGTATGCACGAATCCCACCTTGTCTTTCGCATGAAGGCCGATCCCGATCTGACAGGAATACCCCTTGTGGGGGTAGCGCGTGGAAGTCTGGATCCTGCCATGCGGGGGATATTGAATGGACTGGAAATTCCGGTCCTGTCGACACCATGGCGTGAAGAGGATCTGTTGGACAGTATCGAAGCAGCGATCAAAGGAGTATCTTCATCCACTGTACTGAAAACTTAAAACGAAAGGGACCGTGAGTTATGAAACCAAATGATACGAAACGCATTCTCTTCGTAGACGATGACAGGCTTATCCTCAGAGTGTTGAGCGATTTCCTGACCTTCAAAGGATTCGATGTCGTAGTCGCCGAGAACGGGGAAGAGGCCTTGGATAAGATCGCCCGTCTCCCTCCCGACATCATCCTGCTGGACATCAGCATGCCCGGCATGGGCGGAATCGGTTTTCTGAGGCAGATCATGCTGAGCAATGGCACTCTGCCGTATCCAGTCATCGTTTTCACGGCTCGCACGACGACGGAAGACTATTTTCGCGGGATTCCAATTGACGGGTTTATCACAAAACCCTGCGACAAGACCGAACTAGTGGGCAAGATCCATGAAATTCTTGAAAAGCATAAGCGGGCCAGCCTCAAAACTATTCTGATCGGGGAAGATGATCTGGAGGTCGCGGAACGGGTGGTCAAAGCGTTTCGCGCCGACGGCTTCGTGATCGACGAAGCCGCAACCGGACCGGAAGTATTGGAAAAAGCCGCAGTCTGTCTGCCTGACGTCGTCCTGGTGAAACAGATACTGACCGGAATGAATGGCGATTCGGTGTCGTCAATTCTGCAAGCCATGCCGCGCACACAGTCCATACCCGTCGTTCTTTATGATACGAGCATCGTGGCAAAAAACAAAGAAGAAGAGGAACATCTGCGGCAAACCACGGGCATCAGAAAGTACCTGGTAACCCATGACGCCGGCGCCCTGCTGAAGGCCGTAAAAGAAGTTTTGCAAGGCCCGGGCCCCGGGCGGGGTACATAAGAAGACTGCGAGACGTCCATGAGCGAAAAAGCCGAAAGCACAACAGATGAGAACCGCTTGCTCCACGATCTCCGGGCGCAGGCGGAGCGGGATGAAGGGATCGGCATCGATCCGAAGACGCTTGACCGGATATTCGACCCCTATTTCACCACCAAGCATACCGGCTGCGGACTGGGACTGGCGACAACCTATTCCATCATCAGCAAACACGGAGGCACCATCGCCGTGGCTTCAGAACTGGGTAAAGGCACCACTGTCACAGTCTATCTACCGGCCTCTGAAGTCCTTCCCGTTCTCCCGGAAAGCCAGCCTGATACCGGACCCACTAGTTTAAAGCCCTCTATTAAAGTACTGGTGTTGGATGACGAGGAATTTATCCTGATGGTCATCCCCCGCTGGCTGAATCGAATGGGTTGCCTGGTAGAAACCTCTGCCGATGGTCGCCAGGCCATAGAATTGTATAAACAGGCGCTGAAAGCCGGCACACCTTTTGACGTGCTCATTCTAGATCTCACCATCCCCGGTGGCATCGGCGGGCAGGAAGTGCTCAAGGAAATACTGGCGATGGATCCCCACGCCAAGGCGATTGTGTCCAGCGGCTACGCCGAGGGCCCAGTGATGTCAAATTTCCCCTTCTACGGGTTTAAGGGCGTGCTCGTAAAACCCTACACCGAGACGCAACTTGAGGAACTCGTGGCCAAGGTTGCCGCAAGCAATCCCCCTGATCAGTAAGGAGGTGCTAATAAATAACATATACATGTTCGGGAATACCCCTCACCTAAATCCTCTCCCCCAAGGGGAGAGGAAAGATGGGAATCAAGTGCTCCTGGACTACTCCCTCTCCCTCGAGGGGAGAGGGCCGGGGTGAGGGTGATGTAAATGTTATTAATGAGCGACGCCTAAGATAGCGCGCTTTGCCTACCTACGGCATGCTAACCGCAACGGGTCTTGTGGCCTGACTCTCCTGCTGGAGCGTCGCGAGAACGCTTGAGCCGAAAAGGATAAACAGGACAGCCGCCACCACCATCACAACCCGGCCTGTACGCTTCAGGCCAAGTAAGCCCAGCGCACCGGCAAGCCACAGAAAATTGAACGCCATGGCCGCAATAGCGGCCCGGTCTGAACAAGCCAACCCATAATGCCAGAAAAGCACCCCTCTCATCCATGACGTAACGGGCGTCTTTAATCCCTGTCGCCGCCCTTCCGCAATCGACAAATTCCGGGCAACGTCCTGAGCACTCCCGCCATAACGCTCCGCCCGCAACAGCACCGCCACAGCATCCGCTGGTTTTCCAGCCAGCAATAATGCCGTCCCCTGATTAAAAAACAAATCGGCATTCCTCACACCAAGATCAACCAATTTTTGACAGGTGCCCGCCACAGTCAGAAAATCCTTGGGGTTCTCAGCGGAACTCAACCCGGTAAGCGACTCCGTCCAGATAAAGGATCGTTCGGCAGGGCTGGAGGCCGTGACCTCACTAACGCAAGCCCCCGCAAGGGCCACAAGAAGCGCTGTCCGGGCCAGGCGGGCACGCGGCCGCTCCTGGCGATAACCCTCAACGGCGGCCAGCATGGCCAGTATTTCTTTTGTATCCGCGCCGGCACTGCTTGAGCCAAATGACGCATCAAAGTGGCGCTGCATCAGCCCGGAGAAACGCTTCGCCAAATCATAGGGAATGCCCCGGACAGTCAGGAGTGATTCCGCCTCGTCCGGAGTGAGGGCATCAGCCTGAACATCAAACCGATCCGCCAGATATTGGCGCAAAACACTACAAATTACCCTGTGTTCATCGTCTCCGGCAGAACCCACCCCGCCCTTCGGGCACCCCTCCAAGGAGGGGATCTCTCGCTTCAGCTCCCCTCCCCGGAGGGGTCCGCGCAGCGGGGGGTGGGTATCGACCAAGGCCTGCCGGGCTCGCGCAAAGGCTTGTCCCTGCCGCTGCGCCCGCCCGAAAGCTGGCCCCTGCCGCCGGAGCCACACTCCCAACAGGCACATCGCAAACACTGCGGGCCCAAAGCCGGCATAGAGCGCCACACGCCGTGGATTTCCCATCAGCGAGGCGGACTCGGCCCCCGCCATGCCCATGCGTATGCCGGCAGGCCGCATGGCCAATTCCATTTTGCGCTGCATTCGGGAGCCCGCATTAGTGGAAACTCCAATAATCTGTGACGCCGTAATTTCCGTCGCCTGCCTGACTTTCAAGGGGATGGACGATGACCGGACGGTCCGATACCGACGCAGGGTGACGTCATAATACGAAACCTCCACCGGCGGCATTTCAAAGGAACCCGCCTGACGCGGCCGGATGGTGTACACATATTGGCGCTGCTCATTCTGTTTAACGGTCTGAACGGAGTCATCATAGATCTCAAACCGCTCCAGCAACGCAGGCTGCAAGGTCAGTCTGGGCGGGGTAATATTCCGCATCTGGATCGCGCCGGATAGTGTCAATGTGAGTTTAAGCGGATCGCCGACATTGCAGGTCTGGGCATCCAGCGCCGCCTCCACCACCAGATTGCTGCCAATCGCGCCAATGTAGGAATCCGGCCTGTTTTCCTCCGGCGGCGGAATCACCCGCACCGTGGCAGCGGGACCAACCGCAAAAATGGGACGGCCGTTCGCCGTCCCGTCGGCCTTGACCTCAAAGGGAACCGACCCCTTGAATAGCAGAGGCCCAAACGTATAGGAACCCTCTGTCAGCGGGGAGTATGGCACCGTAAGCGTGTATTCCCAGTAGCCCTGTCCATCCTGAACCACCTTCTTGCTATCAAGCCTGAAGCGGGCCGGCCGGCCCTGCATATTCAGCATCTGGCTGAAATCAAACGGATCACCCTGCGTGATGTACTCATTCAGAGTAAAACCCTGTTGATTGGCGCGGAGAAGATGTTCATTCAACAGTCTTTGAAAATCCGGCCCCTTAAGGCCATCGATCTCCTGCCCGTTCAGAAAGGCCGCTTCAAGATGGGGGGGATCTGCCGGAAACAAGGGTTCACTATCCTGATAAGGCCGGGGCAAGGCCTTGATCCGCAATGTGACCTGAATATCAAAAGGCTCATCCACTAGTACGGTGGCACGCGAGGCCGTCACAAAAGCCTTCACAAAATCCTGTTGCGTCACACCGGTGACACTAACAACAGGGCCCGTGGCTGTGATAGGGGCCCCATTCACCATGGCGGTAATAGGACCAGTGGTTATGGCGCCTTCGGCGACAGGCGTCACCTTATAGGTGAAAATGCGTCCGGAGAAACCTTCACGCCGCATCTGACCGTTGACAATCACCACGGTGTACTGACTGGACGACTGACTCCCCAGCAGTTCCGTGGTGCCATTCCGGATGGCGGAAAGATCCGGGGCACCGGGATTATCAGCGCCATCCACCTTGACTTCCAATAGAAACGATTCCCCGAGATAAACACGGTCACGATTCGCCTTAACCGAGAGCGTCGGCGTGGCGGCAAGAATGACCGGGATGGAAATAAATTGCAGGATAAGGACGATAGCAAGGACGAGTCGGCGGAGAAGAGAAAAACCCACCCCCGGCCCCTCCAGGGAGGGGAGCAAGATGGGATTAGAAGAACCCACGCTTCTCTGGCTCCCCTCCTTGGAGGGGTCGGGGGTGGGTTCGCACCAGACTGAGTCAGTAATCATCGCTTACCAATCTCTTTCGGAAGGGGTCAGGGGGATGTAGGAATCACGCTCACGTTTTTCCTGTTCGTGCTCCTTTTCGCGCTGTTTGGCTTTATCCAACAGCCTCTTCAGATCCTCCGGCGACATCTGGTCCTTTTTATCTTCCTGTTTAGGTTGCGGTTTCTGTTCCTTCGGCTGGTCCTGCTTTTGTTCCTGCGGAGACGGCTGGTCCTGTTTTTGCTGGTCCTGCTGCTGGTCTTTTTGAGGATTGTCCTGCTGGCTCTTATCTTTGGGCAGAAGCGCCTCAATCTCCTTCAGGATTGCATAGGCTTTACGTTGCTGCACCAAACTATTGGTCAAAGCCGTACTGATCGCGCTGTCTGCGGAAGTCTGCAGGGTAACTGCCTGTCCGGCCAACTCCACAATCTTTTTGCGGTCCTCGGGCGACAGCACCTGTTCAGTCGCATTGGTGCCACCAGCGGCGGCGTTGGTGGCCGTCTGTTGAACCGGGCGACTGATTCCCTCTGGCGGAACCTCCTGCTCAAACCGCTGTTTGAACAACCCGGTCAGATCCAGCGCCTCTGCCTGCTGAACTTTGACGCCCTGCTTGAGTTCATCCGTTTCCTGCATCCTGCCGTCCACCACCTGGGCTGTTAATGCTATGGCATTGGTCTGCCGCTGAATATCTTCACGCAGGAGTTGGGGATAGCCGGCCATGTCTTTCCACAAGGTATATACCGCGGCTTCAGCCTTGAGGGCCGGGGCGTAGCACGCGCGATCCAGATTCCGTAGCGCCGTCGCAACCCCGAACATCGTATCCCGGACAGATTCGGCAAAGGCATTCACCTGCGCCATCTGCTGCGGGGCATTCGTATTATTGGCTTTGGACTGGGACATGGCCTGAAGCAATTTCCCTTTGAGCGGAATCATCAGGTCGGCCGTCCGATCCTGCGCGGTGGCCAGCGATTCAAGGGCATCAATCAAGGCCGGGGTCGTGTTGGTGAAGGCGGCGGGAATATCCTGAATCATTTTCCGCTGCTGAAGGAGCATGAGATCAGCCAACGCGCCCGGTGGCGTCTGGCCATGCTCGGCCATGAGGCGGATGATTTTCGCCTGCTCCTCCACCTCGCCCGCCATCCCCGCAACCACGGCCAGATTCCTGCGGCTACCGGCATCGCCGGGTTGCTGGCGCAGGGCTTTCTGAAAAGCGGTCCCCGCCTGTTTCAGCGCCTGAACGCGACGTTCGGCCTGGGCTGGATCAGGCGGCGTGGCCGCATTTTCCATCATGGGCGCGGAGCCGGTTACAAACAGGGCACACCCGAGATTATAGGCCGCCTTTGCACCCAGCTCTCCTTCCCCGCCGGTCAGACTGCGAAAGAGATCGCCAGCCTCATCTGGTTTGCCGGCCTTGAGCAAGGCACAACCCGCATTATACAAATAGTCATCCCGATTGGCCTGGGCGGCCGTTTTTGCGGCCGCCTGATACGCCGTGGCGGCGCCATCGTAGTTTCCAGCCAGATACAGCCGTTGCGCCAACCGTGCCCCTTCACGGCCTGCGGGCACATTGGCCACCAGATTGGTCACCGGCATTGCGGATACGGCTGAACAGAAAAGAAAGAACCCACCCCCTACCCCTCCAAGGAGGGGAGCTAATATCCCGGATCCCCTCCCTGGAGGGGCAGGCGGGGCTTCTCTGCTCCCCCTCTGGCTCCCCTCCTTGGAGGGGTAGGGGGTGGGTTCTCTGCTCCCCCTCTGGCTCCCCTCCTTGGAGGGGTAGGGGGTGGGTTCTTCTCTTTTTCGCCCCGCAATCCGGCCGCGGCTCAGGAAAGCGACCGCCAGAAAAAGCAGAACCGCAGGAAAAAGGAAAATCTGATAGCGTTCAACATACCGGCGCTGTGAGGACTCTTCAAGGTCGCGGGCAGAAATACGGCTCAAATGATTCCGGTATAGATCCCCTAATTTGACATTTGCCAGACCTACCGGGACATAAGCGCCCCCCGTGGTTTCGGCAATCTCGCGAAGCAACGAATTATTGAGTTTGGACACAACTTCCTGTCCCTGATAATTCAGAGCCTGCTTTTTATCGGTCGCGGACGGAACCGGCGCGCCCTCACTACTGCCAAAACCAACCGTGAAGACGGCCACCCCTTTTTCCTTCGCCTTCGTTGCCGCCTCCAGGGCCTTGCCCGCCAGATCGTCCCCATCCGTGATCAGGATAATGGCCTTGTGAGAACCCTCCTCATCCTCGAAATTATGCAGGGCCTCCAGAATCGCCCCGCCAATGTCGGTTTCGCCAGCCGGCGCGGAATCCACGCCCGTGCCTTCCAGGGTCTGGGCCATGAACCCGTAATCCGTTGTCAGGGGGCACAGTAAAACGGAGCGGCCACGGAACGCCAGCAGCCCGACCCTGTCTCCCCGCAGCTCCTTGACCAGATCCAAAAGATCCACCTTGGCCCGACCCAGCCGACTGGGATGAACATCCCGGGCCAGCATGGAACGTGACACATCGAGCACCACCAGCAGGTCCCGTCCGCGTTGATACACCGTTTCGTCATGCATCCCCCATTGCGGTCGCGCGGCGGCAATCAGCGCCAGGATGAGCCCCGCCATGAAGAGGGCCAGCTGCCACAGGCGCCGGGTGACAACCGGGGCCGGCGCCAATTTGGCGGCCATCTCGGATGAAACCAATGACCGGCTGACCAGCCGCCGCCCGGCCAGGATATGCCAGGCCACCCCGATCACGGGAACGATCCAGAGCAGAAAGAGTATCCAGGGATATTGGAATTGCAGATTCATAGGATGTTCTTGCCCAACCAGGCGTTAATGACGGCCCCCAGCACCAGCAAAACCAGACCGGTGACCAGAAAAGCCGGAAAATGTTCGTCATACTTGTTGAAGAGTTCGGTGTTAATCGTGGTCTTTTCAAGTTTGCTGATGGCGGCCAGGGTCTGGGCCAGACCCTTGGCGTCGGTGACGTTGAAATATTTCCCGCCGGTCGTCGCGGCGATCGACCGGAGTTGATCCTCATCCAGCCGCACCTGGGCATAGCCGATCGCCTGGCGCCCGAACATGTCGCGCGCCAGGAAGGGCGCACGCCCGGTGGTGCCAATCCCGATAGTATAGATCTTGATCCCCATGGTCTTGGCCGCCTTGGCCGCCTCCTCGGGCTTGATCAGCCCGGTATTGGATTCGCCATCCGACAGCAAAACCATGATTCTTGATTTTACACCGGCCTCATCCAGCCGGGTGCAGCCCGTGGCCAGGGCATCTCCGATGGCCGTCAACATCTCCTCCTGATTCAGGAGTTGACCTTCTTTGCTGAACTGTTCACGGGCAATATCAACTCCCTGCAGACTATGCAGGAGGGCGGAGTGATCCAGGGTCAACGGAACCCGGCTGGACGCAAACCCGCCGAAGGTGACCAGTCCGATCAAATCACCCGGCCGCTGCTCCACGAACTTGCCAAAAGTCTCCTTGACCACATCCAGGCGGGTTCGCTGCTTGTCCGACGTGGCAAAGTCCAGCGCCTGCATCGAGCCGGAGCAATCCACCACCATTTGAATGGCGATGGCATCCGACCTCCTGATGGTGCGGGAAAACACGCTCTGAGGCCTGACCAGGGCGATAATCAGGAGGGCCAGCCCCGCCAGAATCAGCAGAGGCGCCGCAGGCAGCAGTCGCGTCCGCCAGGTTGCCCGGCTGGCCGGCAAGCGCTGAAACGCTGAAAACAGCAAGGCGGGCCGCACCCGGCGCCGCAACACAAACCAACCCGCCGCCGCGAGAGCCAGAAACAGCAACAGATAATATGGACTGCCAAGGTGCATCTTTAGATTTGAGATTTGAGATCTGAGATTTGAGATTGGGTGGAATCGGTTTCGATATAATTTTTTGCGGTGGACGTGGCGGCATCCACGGAAGCCAGCGTCGGCTGAACGCCGGCATATTTCACCAGATCCGCCGCCTGCATGAATTCACGCAACCGCCTTACCACATCCCTGGAGAACCTGACATCCGCGCTGACGGCGGCCAGAAATTCCTCGGTGGTTTGTTCCGGCGCACGAATCGCGTGGGCCCGCTCGATATACGCCCTGACAATCATCGTAAGTTCAAAGTAAAACTCCTTGACCTGATGATGTCCCACCAGGTCCCGGGCCATCAATTCGGCCAGTTCGAACAGGGCCCGCTCCCGTGGCGACATGCGCCGCAGTTGCACGGCCCGGCGGACCTTGCGGAATAACCGCCAGCCAAGATAAACCAGCGCCCCCAAGCCCAATACCATCAGCGCATACCCGAGCATTCCCTTCAGCCCCGGATAGATCCATACCGGTCCCTGGGCAGCGGCGATCTCCTTACCGGGCGCCTCCTTCATGAGTTTCTCAGATTCCAGCACCACCGGCTTGGTCGGGAACCACTGCTCGGCTCCGGTGGCAGGGTCTTTCCAGGTGACGGCCATGGGCGCAAGCCGATATTCCTCTGAAATCTGGGGCGTAAGCCGGATATTACGGGTGCGCAAGGTCTTCCCCCCGGAAATTCGCGGCGGGCTATCGTAGTTGCCCGACACCATAAACCCCTTCACGCGGGTTTCCAGGGTGGGCAGCTTGACGGCCACGTTGGTCGGCGACGTCACAAGGATGGTTAGCAGAATATCGCGATCGAGCCGCACCACAGGCGGATCAAATGACAACGAAACCGACACCTGGCCCAGGGCATTGTCTGAAACCAGCGGCCCGGCAACAGGAACATCAGGAGGAGCGGCCTGGCTGGAAACGGCCAGCAGGCCCATCAACATCCATTCAGCCGACTTGATGATATGGTTCATTTTCATCCCCGTGCCGCCCTGAGCTGACGCTGCCGGAACAGCTTGTGAATGTCATCAATGAAAGGCCGCTCCGTAGAGAGGTGCAGGGCATCGATCTTGTTTTTCCGGAACTGTTTCTTGAGGGCATCGACCTCTTGCGCGGCCTTCTCGCGAAAAGCCTGGCGCAGATACGACGAGGAGGTATCCAGCAACTCCAGTTCGCCGGTCTCGGGATCCTGAACCTCGACCAACCCGACATCCGGCAGTTCCGCTTCGCGCGGGTCGGAAATATTCACGCAAACCACGTCATGACGCCGGCCAGTCACCCGCAACTCATGTTCAAACCCGCTGTCCATAAAGTCTGATATGATGAACACCACCGTGCGCCGTTTCTGGACCTGATTCAAGAACCGGAGCGCGCCAGCCAGATCGGTTCCCCGCCGGGTCTCCTCAGCGGCCAGCACTTCCCGCACCAGTCGCATGACTGCGGTGCGGCCTTTGCGCGGGGGAATGGACTTCTCGATCCGGTCGCTGAACAGAATCAACCCGACCTTGTCCTGATTTTTGATGGCGGACAAAGCAAACAGGCAGGTCACTTCCGCGGCCAATTCCGCCTTGGCGCGCCGGCCGGATCCAAATGACTGGGAGCCCGACACATCCACCAGAAACATGACAGTCAGCTCCCGCTCTTCACAGAAGCGTTTGATAAAGGGCACCCCCATACGGGCGGTGACATTCCAATCAATGGACCGGATATCATCGCCCGGCACATACTCGCGAACCTCGTCAAATTCAATCCCCTGCCCCTTGAACACCGAATGGTATTCGCCGGAGAGATGCTCATCCACAAGCCGGTTGGTGACCAGGCGGATCCGGCCAACCTGCTTCATCAATTCTTTGACGTTTATAGGCATGTGTTTGATCTCAAATCTGAGATTTAAGATCCGAGATTTTGATTATGGCACCGGGATTTCGTTCAGGATTTTGGCGATGATGTCTTCGCTCTTCATGTTTTCGGCCTCGGCTTCATACGTCAGGATCAACCGGTGACGCAGGACATCGTAGGCGATCTCCTTCACATCCTGCGGCGTGGCATAGGCACGGCCATGCAGCAGGGCGTTGGCCCGGGCGGCGATGTTCATATACAGGCTGGCGCGGGGGGAGCCGCCATACTGGATAAGGTGCGCGATATCCAGCTTGTAATCCGCCAGCTTACGGGTGGCAAAAACGATATCCAGGATATAATCGGCAACCTTCTCGTCACAGTACACCTGGTCGAGAATGTTACGGATGTCCAGAATCTGTTGACCAGACATCATGGGATGGATCTTGATGTCCGATTTACGGGTAAACCGGTTCATAATACGTCGCTCATCATCCTTGGACGGATAATCCACGCGGCACTTGAGCATAAAACGGTCAATTTGAGCCTCGGGGAGCGGATAGGTTCCTTCCTGCTCCAAGGGGTTCTGGGTCGCCATCACCATAAAAGGCTCCGGCAAGGGGTAGGTTTTATCGCCGATGGTCACCTGATGTTCCTGCATGGCCTCCAAAAGGGCCGATTGCACCTTGGCGGGGGCACGGTTGATTTCATCCGCCAACAGGAGATTGGTAAAGATGGGCCCCAACCGCGGTGTAAAGGTGCCTTCACGCGGATTGAACACCATGGTTCCAATGACATCCGCAGGCAGCAGATCCGGCGTAAAGCTGATGCGCTGGAACTTCAGACCCAGGGCCTGGGCCATCGTTTTAATGGCGGTGGTTTTAGCCAGCCCCGGCACCCCCTCAATCAGGAGGTGACCATTGGCAATGAGGGCAATGAGCATCCGGTCCAGCAAGCGCTCCTGCCCGACAAGAACCTTGTTCACCTCCTGTCGGACCGTATCAACAATGTCTTTTTGCTCATTAATGATGTTTGCCGTGGCAGCGATATCAGTACTCATGGTGTCTCTCCGGTTAAAAACAACGTTTCCATTTCGCTCAACTTCTCGTAGCTGGTTTTCCCAGCCATCAAGTATGGCATATTTTTTAGCACAATTGTCCATTTCTTCAATTTGTATTTTCCTTGCCACTAAGGGCGCCGGGTCGTACAAATAGTAGCTAATGCAAAGGGGGCCTTACTTATGAAAGTTACACGACGCTGTGGTTTAATTTTTCTGGCCTTTCTCTCGCTGGAGCTCTACACGGCTCAAGCCCAGATGGCACGCTTTGATTCCTACGGTCTTGAGGCTGTGCCGGAGAATGCCAATGTGCGGCTGGGTCCATTTTTCTCCGATCTCGCGTTCTACCAGGCCATTGGGGCCCGCTACGTACGCAGTAGTGGAGCCGGGCTGGACTACTCCGCCTCCAGAAAAGCCTCTGATTTGGGGCAATCCCCCCGCTACGGGCAAATGAAAAAGGATGGCTTTGATCTCCCACTGATCTCCCAATTGACCGCCAGAAATTATTTCATCATCAGCAAATACCTCGCCATTGACATCTCCTTCTCCATGACCTACCGGGCCTATCCTATTGGTACAGAGGATAATAGCTTTGATGTCGAGATTATTGATCCGGGCTTTTACGCCCATATGGGTTCCTTCACCTTCGGCGCCACAAAAGATTCCTGGCTCGGCTCATTCAATGGGCGTACCGCCCAGGCCTATACCGGCAAGGAAGGCTCCGGCTTCTCAGCCAATTTGTCCGCCGACTTCGAACTGACACCTTTTGTCAGGGGCCGCATCTATGACCGCCCTTCTTATCGGATCAATTATGTGGACGCCCGGGGGTATGCGGATAACTTAAGTGGTCAGAAATACACGGTGTTTCAAAATCTGGCGGGTCTGGACCTGGACTGGCAGATGGCCCCGGATAAAGGCCTCGGTTATACATTCAGCCGAACTGACACTGTTCCTCAAGACAATAGCTACGACATCTCCCGCAGCGTGATTTATCACCAGATGCTGGATTACAGGCAGCAAATAAGCCCCCTCACGGCCGTTGGCCTCCGGGCAGATTATTACTGGCGGGATTATCTCGAACAGCGCGGCTCACAGTTTCAGCAGGATTATCTGGCCTATTTAAACACCGACCTTACAGAGGACACCTCGTTAAACCTTTCGCTGGGCTACAGTCTGGCCGAGTTATCCAGTGCGGGCGGCTCCGCTTATGAAACCAACGGCACTTCCGATGCGATCATTGGCGGGATCGGGCTACAAACCCGGCTGACCGATAAATTGAGTCACGGAATAGCTTATCAACGGTATCAGCGGGCGGGCTTCCAGGCCGGATACGAAATTACCGATGCCCTTCGCTACAACATCCAATGGGCAGACCCAGAATCATGGGCTCTCGGCTTCTCCACAGCCTACGAAACCATCACTCCGGCCCTGGCTAATGCCGCCGGCTACACTGATTGGGCGAGTCAATTTTCCGCCTCGCGCCCCCTGACGCACTCTCTGACGCTTACCCTGGCCACCGCCTATGTCATACGGATGAACGATATTCCTGCCGCAAATGATCTCGGGGCCGGAGATCTTTACCTGAGCAATGACTACGATACCTGGGCCACCACCATCGGACTTATTCAAACCCTTACAGACCGCTTGAAACTTTACACTTATGCCGAACATCTGGAGCGGCTCAGCAGTAATGAATTACTGGCAGGAACTCGCGACATTATCGGCATGACGCTAGGGTATTACTATGACTTCTAAACCCTCCCGGAAATCCATGCCACTCTCGCATCGCGCCGTCTTATTTTCAGTATTCATCCTGATCATCGCCTGGATTTGGGCCAATCTACCCCGCCTCGCGGCCGGTCAAAACGGAGTCCTCTCCTTTTTTCTCGGCACGATCTTTGCCCTCGCGCTAATCTTCAGGCCAAAACCTGCCGATAAAGAATTCAAACTGCCTGACTTGGGACTGGGTCTTATTGGCGGAATTGGAACCCTGGCGGCCATTTTGGGCATGATTGTCCCCATCCATCAAATCGAATGGCTGGGAATGCTTTTGATATTGTATGCCGCCCTGGCATGGACATTGCCTCAACGGCACGGCAAAGACCTCATTCTTGCCCTGTTCATCATCTACTGGATTCACCCCCTGCCCAGCCAACTCTTCGGGCCTGTCCAACTCGGGATGCAGTCCTTGTCGGTCAAACTGAGCGAAGGCTTGCTGCAGGCGCTTAACGTCCGGGTCTGGGGTGATGATCTGGTGCTGCGCGTCGGCACACGGGCATTCGGGGTCCCGGAAGCCTGCAGCGGCATGAAAACTGCCATCACGGTTTTCTTTTGCGGACTGGGCGTTGGCCTTCTGATGCGGTTTGGCAAAGTGATGCTGACCGGACTGCTATGCGTGGGCATGATTCAGGTATTGATCCTCAATGTCATCCGCATTTCCGGAATGGTCTGGTTCGGCAAAGACAAACCGGCCGGCTGGAATGAACAGGCCCTGCATGACACCATGGGTGTTTTCCTCCTGCTGGCGGTCGGCATCATCCATCTGGACGCCGTTCTGCTGCGCCAGTGGCTGGCTTACCGGCAACACAAGCGACTCCTCAAACTCTACAACGATGAGGTGGGTGAAAAAGAGGACAACCTGAAGCGCTGGCCCATCTTCTGGCGCCTGACGTTTACCTGGTGGAAACAGATCAGCGTAATTCTGCTCGTGCTGGGTGCGGCCGCCTTTTTCTGCGGTCGACTAGGCTCCGCTCACCGCGCGGAAATGATCCGCGGCGTCGCGCAGGGGTTGACCACAGTCGATCCTGAAACAGCACAGCGGGCGATTCAAGCGGCACTGATTCTGACCCCGGGTGATAATGCCCTTTTAACGGATCTTGCCAGGATAAAAATAAGCCGCGGGAAACAGGAGGAAGCGCTACGCATTATCCGGAGAAAGCCGGCCAGGGATCGCACGCTCGAAGAGCGGATTCTTGAAGCACGCGCCCTGCTGGATCTTAAACGGATCGCAGAGGTGGCCGAGACGGTTGCCCTGTTCCCCGCAGAGGCGCGGCAGCTACCCGGCGTGGCCCTGGTGCTTTCGGAATTCTATGCCGTTCTGAACAAGCCATCCGAAGTGGCAACCTATGTTGTGCTGGCGGCAAGAGGCATAGGCACACAGGAGCGCATTCGAGGCTTATTCCCCTATATGGCGGCACGGGATCTTTGGGATTCTATCCGGCTTTCAGATTCAGATCTCCCCTATGCCACCGCGCTGCAAGGCCTGATTGCCGTGGAGTCACGACTCCGGGTGGGCGACATCGTCAACGCCGCGAATGTGATGAGGCGCGCCATGAAAGGCCGGGAACTTGATCCGGTATTTTTGAACCCGGCCATCCGGATTATGCGCGACCGGAAGGATGCAGAGTGGCAGAAATTGTTTGAAGTTCTTTTCATGGCCAATCTGAAAACATTAAAAGCACCGGAACTCACCCTGGCCATGGATGGTGGCTTCGCCATGGGTCGGCCGGATATTGGCTGGATGGCCTTTACCCGCCTGGCCACCATCGCGCCAGATGACCCCATGCTCCTGATTGCTCCTGCTGAATATGGCCGGAAATGGTTTCAATTCCACCACGAAACCATGGGAGTGGGGGGGTATGGGGAAGCCATGATCGACGCCAAACCCTTCTTTCAACTCGCGGCCGGCCAATCCCCCTGGAAAGAATTATGGGGGCGCATCCCCATGGCCAACGAACTTGGCGGGCTCATCACACGGGAAGGTTATGAGCGCCAGCTTAAACTCTGCCTCGCCGCCTTGAACACCATGGAGTCCAGGAAGGCGCTCGATCTACGCCTTAAACTGCTCTGGGGCCGCGTGCTGGGTGAACTGGGACGCTGGGATGAAGCCCATGAAAAACTGAATTCCTTTGAACGCCAGGCCAGCCAGCAGCACGCCATCTTCCTCATGGCACACGCCGATTTATACAAGGCGCAAGACGATTGGGAGATGAGTTACGAAATGCTTTCCGAATATATTCGAACCGTTTCCCACCCCCCCCTCTCCGTCTGGCTCGACTTGGCCCATGCAGCCATGTCGCTGGATCTCGGCGCCTTCGCCATGGAATGCATGGAGGAGGCCCGCCGCGATTACCCGGAATCCGAGGAATGGTCGTTGGCCATGGCGGGCATGTGGAACTTCTTCGGCTACAGCGAAGAAGCCCTCTTCGTGGTGAATAACATGAAGCATGCGCCCCACCCCGCCCTGCGGGCCAAGCTGCTCCTTGCCACCGGACGCATCGCGGAAGGGCAAAAACTGGTTCTGGTGGAAAATCTCAGCGATATCACCGTGCCCAAACGACAGACCGAATTGCTGCCGCCGGCCGAGTGGGCGCTGGAATGGCGGGGTGGGAAGATCGCCGATGAGGACTACACGCTTGAACGCAAAGCCTTGAAACCCAGACAAACCCCATTCCTTAAGTCACTGCAGGCAAACAAAACCGCCTGGTATGCGGCCAATGGCCGGGGAACAACTTCGGAATTGGCAAAGTGGGCGGACATCGGCCGCGACTCACGGGAAAAAGCTTTGGCATTGGGGGAACTAACGATCCTGCTGATGCGGCAGGATCGCACCAATGAGGCGGCGCTCGCCATCACTAAAGCACTTGAATGCCGCCCCGCGTCCGGCCTTCTCAACCGGCTCAATGTCCTGCTCAAAAAAGACGTGATAACCGCCGACAAAGCTCTGGCCAACCAACCGCTTGACGGCGAATTATGGCTGGCCAGGCTCGTGTCTCATGTCAACGAAGGCACCCCCGCCGTCTGGGTCGATCGCGAGATTCAAATAGCAATCAAAAACAACATTTACCCCCCGGGCACATTGGTTCGGGCCGGTGATTACCTGCTGCGCCACGACTATACCAACGCGGCCAGTATAGCGGCCCGCACGTCCATCAAGACGGGGCAAGGATTGCTGCCGGCTGATGTTCTGGGGGTAACCACCGCAATTAAAATCAAGGATTATCCCTGGGCCTTGTTATGTGCCCGGGCCGGTTCGGAACATGCCCTGGAGCCCTGGCCGTTCTACAAAATTATTATCGGGCTGAAAATCAAATCCGGTAAAGCTGATCCGGATGTTATCCGTGCCCTCGAAGGGCTTGCCGCTCACTACCCCGAGGACCGCGTCTGGGCAGAACGTCTGGGTGAAGTGTATTTCCAGAAGGGGCAAACTGACCGCGCCCTGGGCGTGCTGGAGGATGCCCTGGCCAGGGAAGTGGGAAACAAGCAGGCCTTGCCGCGGACCTTCCTGCTGGCAGCAGAGGCGGCCCGCCGCGAAGGCCATATTCCGCGCGCCATCAAGATCCTCAAGGCCGCCTATGTCCGCTATCCTGATGATATAAATGTCCTGAACAACCTTATCTTCACCCTGGCGCAGGATCCTATGTATGTCACCGAGGCGCTCGTGTTGCTACCCACCCTTCTCAACACTCAGAAGAATGATTTCGCCATCCACGATACAGCCGCGCTGGTTTATATGCGGGCAGGCAATCTGAGAGAAGCGGAAAAACATATGCTACAGGCCATCACTTTGGTGAAAAAAGGGGACTACGCCTGGCTGGAGGTCTATTTGAACGCGGCTGAGGCACAACTGCGTTTAGGCAAACTGCGGGAGGCCCACGAAAGTCTGTCTCTGATTTTAAAGACACCGGAACGCTCTTCCATCATCGATGCGCGCGCCCGCGAACTCCAGGATGAACTCTCACGCAAGGAACGTGAGCAGACAAAGTGGTTCTAAACAACGAATCTCACCGGGGACCTTCCGGCTCACTCAACGCGATTTTGACTTGGGCCAGGATGGCCCTTTATCAGCCGCCTTGAGTGTGGTTTTGCGCACGGGCTCTTGCATCAGAATCGTCAAGCCGTCATAAGGATTGCACCCGATGGCTTTGCATAACAGAACGAATTCCGCCAGATCGAGGCGCCGGTCACCCTGCTCAATGCGCGCCACCCAGGAGTGATGCACCCCCAGACGCCCCCCCACATCACGCATCGTCAAGCCGCTTTCCTTCCGACACGCTCGCAACCACGTCAACGCAGCACGGTAATCTTGGCTATATATACTTTTCTCCACAGGAGAAAGTTACCTTATAGCATCGTTGTCGCCAAAAATGCGACACGCACGTTTACCCAAAGTTCATATATTGGCCCTTGGGTCCTGTGAGCGCATCATTCCACTTTTTCGGTTTGGCGGCACCGATGGTGGCGATTTTCTTGGATGACATCAGGGCGGCTTTGCCATCGCGACCTCCAACAGGGAGGGAGGTGGTGTCAAATTCCTGCTGCCGGATCGCCGCCGTTTCGGGCACATCATATTGAACATAGAGGGTTGGCACCTCCTGATCCGTGAAGAAAAGGATATGCGACCCGCGCGGAATACACCGGTACTCACGGTTGGTCACCAGGCTGCCGGCAAACCGCTTGATACGGGTAAATCCGTCTTCATTGTACACCGCCGTCAGAATCCGCTCACGGTCAAGAATTGCACAGTGAATCATGCCGGCATCCACGAACAGTTTCTCGGGCGGGGGTACCGCCTTATAGCGGCCGTCTTTCCACACCAGCAACAACTTATCGAGCGAGGAGCACTCAAACAACGGCGTGCCCCCAATCTTATGGCCCAGGTAGCCTTTGGCCTTATCCAGATTGATCGTCAGTTCGGAGGCGGTCAGTTCGCGGACCTCCACCGCCTGGAATCGTTTAATTTGAGTCTGACGGGGAAAGCTCGGACCGTATTTCTTCTGGAGCTGCCGCAAATACCGCACGGCATACCCAATCAGGTTGGCCATGTTTTCCCGCGACTCAGCCAATTCAACACCCAGCGACTCCATTTCCTGCTGATTCCTGGCCACATCAAACAGGGAAATGCGCCGGATCGGAATGCCCAGCAACAGCTCAATATCGCCATGGGTGAGCTCGCGCTGGAGCTGTGACAGGAATGGCCCCAGCCCGGCACGCACCACTTGCTCGACTTCATCATGTGTCTGACACGTCTCAATGGGCGTGTAAAGCCGGTTCTGAACAAATATCTGGATCAGTGTCTTGCGATGCAAGTCCTCGGTCAGCCGCTTCTGCTGAACCTTCAGCCGCCGCTTGAGCAATTCCAGCAGGCGGTCCGTATTATACCGGAGCACCTGCTCCACATCCATTTCGGTTGGCCGGCCGGCACGGATGACCATGATGCGACTGGCCACCTGGACTTCACACTGGGTGAATGCAAAGAGGGTCTCAACCGCGCGCGCAGCATCCTCTTCGGGTTGCAACTGGATTTCCACCTCAACCGCACCCGCCGTGTAGTCGCTGATACTGCGCAGCTTAACCTTGCCCTTGCGCGCGGCCTCTTCAATGGAGGCAATCAGGGAATCGGTATTCGTTCCAAATGGCACCGAGCGCACTACCAGGGTCTGCGTATCGCGAATCTCGATCGTCGCCCTTACCCGGACATACCCCCTGCCCTTGTCGTAA
>JBAXDB010000029.1:0-23232 GCA_037141135.1 bacterium
CATTTGACCTTTGCGAGCTTCGCGACTTCTGTTCAAATCTCTTGGATTGGCTGGTATTTAGATGCGTCTGCCCTAACCCAATCCCCCTACTTTCTCGACACATACGCATTTCCAGCTATATAGAACCGCAAATGACGTCTGGCCCAGGTGCCAGCATAGTCCACGCCAATCCGGGGGCGCCGCACAATTTTAAAATCTGAAGGCGTGGCATCAGTTATGTACAATTCATCACCCAGCAAATCACATCCATTCTGCCGTTTGTCTATATCCATTGCCCGACACAGAAGCCCAGGCCCCTGCGTCCGGCCGGTGATCCCCTCAAGCGGCTCCAAGGCCCGCAATAACACCGCCGAAGCATTCCCCTCCGGTTCTGTGACCACATTCATGCAATAATACATCCCATAGATCAGGTAGACATAGGCCATTCCCGGAGGTCCAAACATCGGGAGATTTCTCGCCGTCCGCCCTCTCGACGAATGAGAGGCCTTGTCATGCTGGCCAAGATAAGCTTCCACTTCAACAATCCGACCCGCCCGCCGACACCCCTTCCCTGCATGCACTAAATATTTCCCTAATAACTCCCGCGCTACTGTCATGGTATCGCGGTTATAAAACTCCCGATCAAGCTTGCCCATATAGATAATTTAGCATAATCGGCCACGCACACTGAGGGAATAATCTTGATTTTCAGCCAATCTACTCTAATGTGCATCACTTCGAATCTGTTTGAACGAAAAGGATTAACGTTTATGAAAAAGTCAAAAATAATCAAGACCGTCGTAAAAGCCGGCACCACTCTTAACACCGTGAAGAACGTTGCTAAACCCGTGATAGCCAAACCTGCCAGCAAACCCGCAACGAAAACAGCATCTAAACCTGCGCCAAAAGCTGTTGAGCCCAAACAGGTTGTGCCTAAACAGGCTAAAATCATCGCGCCCGTCAAACCCGAGGTTTCAATTCCCACCCCTACGTTGACTGCGGGTATTGAAGCGCTCCGGCAGGAAATCACCGCCCTGCGCACCCAGTTCTCCCGCCAGATGGCTCCGGTAACCACGGGCTCCATGGAGGAAGTGGACGCCCTGCGCCGGGTTTTGAATGATCTGATGGAAGCACGGATGAATGATGTGATCCGTGAACTGGTCACCATCCGGAACAGTGCCGCTTCGGCCGGGGGAGAAGCCCGTCGGATTGCGGAACAGATGGATGCCCTGCTCTCTGATCTTGGTGCCATGCGGTTCGAAGCGGAGCGTTTAGAGCATGTCGATCCTCTGATCCATACCGTTTCCCGCGAAGTTTCCGATTCCTCGCTGCCAGATGGCATCATTATGGAAACATTGCGCCCGGGTTTTCACACCCCACGCGGAATCATTGTCGCCAAGGCCCTGGTGGCAGTCAACCGGAGGGCTTGATTATGGCCCATCTTGGAATTGACTACGGGACCACCAATACCGTGGTGGTTTGTGCAGATCGGGGCCGTTACCCGCTGGTACCTCATGTAACCGATACCGCCATAGGCCGGGTCGCCCGTGAAGTATTCCCCTCGCTTTTTGTCTACGACACCACCACTGGCAGTCTCCGCTTCGGCGCCGAGGCCGAGCGCTCCCTGGCCGAACCCGGAGCCTCTCAACGCTATATTCCGATTCGCTCTTTCAAGCGTTTCTTCAGAAATTACGTGGATGGGATGCGCATTGCCACTGAGTCCATTCCCGGCGGACTGGATATGCGCGAGTCATTTCAACAATTCACCAGGGCTATCTATGCCTCGGTGCGCTCCTCAGGAATTGTCGGCCTCGGCGAGCCGCTTGAAGCGGTTCTCACTTGGCCGGCCAACGCCAATGGCGCCCAACGCCACCTGACCCGGTCGGCCTTCAAAGAAGCCGGGTTCACAGTGATAAGCACGTTAAACGAACCCTCGGCGGCCGCCATCGAGCTTGCAGACCGGATGGTGCACGGCAATCGTGCCAAGGCACGTCAGACCAAAATGACCGTGGCCGTATTTGACCTCGGGGGCGGCACTTTTGATGCCTCCGTTGTCAGAATCAATGCAACCGACTACACCGTACTTGCTTCAGCCGGTATTGAAAATCTTGGGGGGGACGATTTTGATGCTGTCCTTGCAGAACTTTTTTGTGAAAAGCTGAAAATTGAAATAACATCTCTTTCCACATTCCATCGCACCATGCTTCTCATGCATGCCTGCCGGGAAAAAGAACGACTCAGTGCCGGCCAATCCCGGACCCTCACGCTGGATCCCGAAGAAATTGGATTATCCGGGGCCCTTGTTAAAGTTACGGCCGCTGCATATGAAAAGCAGCTGACCGAATTGATCGAACCGGCAGTAGCGAAACTTGACGAGGTGATCAAATCGGCAGGAAACGATGAACTGGAGACGATCTATCTGGTTGGCGGATCATCCAGACTCCCCTTGGTGAGCAAGCTTATTGCACGCCGATTCCCGAAAGTGAAACTTTTTTCAACCGATAAACCCTTCAGTGCAACCTCCATGGGGGCGGCCATCCAAAGCGTCGAAACCATGCGTGTTCACGAGGTGTTCGCCCGACATTTCGGGGTCATTCGCCTGGCTGATCACGGAACCCGCGAAATCTTTGTGCCGGTCTTTCATGCCGGCCTGCGGCTGCCCGCCCGCGGCGAGGCTCCGATTTCAACCGAGGTTCGCTACCAACCGTGCCATAATATCGGCCGTTTCCGCTATTTGGAATGCACGGCGGTGGATGCCCAAGGCAAACCTGAAGCAGGTCTGCGCGCCTGGTCTGAAATCCTGTTTCCCTACGATCACACACGGGCCATTAATGAGACGTTGACCCCGGAACAGATTCACCAAAGGAATGATCTGGCTGGAGAGGCCGTCGAAACCTATACATGCGATAGTGATGGCATTATTACCGTACAGATGAAACGCGCTGACGGTCAGTCTCGCACGTTTGAAGTTTTCCGGGCGTAAGACAATTTCAGAAATGACAGATCACTCTAAAGGCACAACCCCAGACCTTCCGCTGGTTCAGCGGGATCCCTATCTGCGGCCCTTTGAATCCGTCATTCGTAAACGCATTCAACTCGCGCACGACACCGAGAAACGCCTGACGCTCGAAAAAATATCTCTGGCCGATTTTGCAGCCGGCCATGAATTCTTTGGTCTCCATCGACTTGCAGACGGGAACTGGGTTCTGCGTGAATGGGCGCCCAATGCAACCGCCATCACCCTGATCGGTGATTTTAATCAGTGGAAATCGGCCTCCGGCTTCACCTTCAACAAGGTCTCAGCCAGCGGGGTTTGGGAGTTAAAACTTCCCGGCAACGCACTCAAGCACGGAGATCTTTTTAAACTGCTTGTGGCGTGGCCCGGCGGTTGGGCCGAACGTATCCCTTCCTATGTGCGGCGAGCCGTTCAGGACGACCATACAAAAATATTCAGTGCCCAAGTCTGGTGGCCGGCCCAACCATATATCTGGAAAAATAATGCGTTTAAACGCAACCAGGACGCCCCCCGGATTTATGAAGCCCATGTCGGGATGGCCCAAGCCGAGGCCCGCCTGGGCACCTATCATGAATTTGAAGAAAAGATTTTGCCCCGGATCGTGGCGGCCGGCTACAACACCCTTCAACTGATGGCCATCCAGGAACATCCTTACTATGGGTCATTCGGCTACCACGTCAGCAATTATTTCGCGGCCTCCTCCCGATTCGGGACACCGGAAGAACTGAAATCCCTGGTCGATGCCGCCCATGGAGCCGGGCTGTCTGTCATCATGGATCTGGTCCACTCCCATTCGGTTCGCAACGAAACGGAGGGCTTAAGCCGGTTCGATGGAACCCTGACCCAGTATTTTCATGAGGGTGAGCGTGGCGATCACATTGCCTGGGACTCGCGCTGCTTTAACTATGGCAAGACCGAGGTCCTCCATTTTCTGCTCTCCAATTGCCGGTTCTGGCTGGATGAATACCGGTTTGACGGCTACCGCTTTGATGGCGTCACCAGTATGCTGTATTACGACCACGGCCTGGGCAAAGCTTTCACGAACTATGGAGACTATTTTGACCGGAATGTGGATGACGATGCGGTCGCCTATCTGGCGCTCGCCAACAAAGTTATTCACACGGTGTGCCCGGACGCCATGACCATCGCGGAAGATGTCAGCGGAATGCCCGGCCTGGGAACGCCTCTGGAAAATGGTGGCATCGGCTTCGATTTTCGCCTCGCAATGGGGACCCCTGACTATTGGATTAAGCTGATCAAGGAAGTCCCTGACGAGAATTGGCCTGTGAATAATCTTTATTATGAGTTAACAAATCGGCGCCAGGACGAAAAAACAATCTCTTATGCCGAGTCCCATGACCAGGCCCTCGTAGGCGATAAAACCATTATTTTCCGTTTGATTGACGCCGACATGTACACAGGCATGAGCGTCTCCCAGCCCAATCTCCGTGTCGAGCGGGGCATTGCCCTGCACAAAATGATCCGTCTGATCACGCTGGCCACGGCCGGACATGGCTATCTCAATTTCATGGGGAATGAATTCGGACATCCGGAGTGGATTGATTTTCCCCGGGAAGGCAACCACTGGAGTTATCATTATGCACGGCGCCAATGGCACCTGCGCGACGACCCGAATCTCCGCTACAAGTTCCTGGCCGATTTTGACAAAGCCATGATGGGTCTTTGCCGCGATTACAAGCTGATCGAAACACCCGGGCCCCATTTCCTGCATGAGCATGTGGCTGACCAGGTACTTGCCTTCGAGCGGGCCGGGCTCGTATTCATTTTCAACTTCAATCCGTCGAAATCCTTCACGGATTACAGCCTCCCCGTCCCGCCTGGAAAATACAGACTTTTAATGGACAGCGATGCGATGGAATTCGGAGGATTTGGACGATTGGAACCATGGGGCGAATATGGCGGCACCCATGGCACCATTTTGACCTACCTCCCGTCCCGGACGGTACTTGTTTTGACGACTCGAATGGAAGCCCCATGAGTGCACATACCCACGCCCCCTGTCGCGGCCACCTGTTTCATCGCACCGCCATGTTGGTGGGTAAACCGGCCATGGACCGACTCGCCAGCATCCGCGTGGCCTTGTTTGGCGTTGGCGGAGTAGGGAGTTGGACGGCCGAAGCCCTGATACGGTCCGGTGTTGAACATTTGACGATAGTGGATTCGGACGATGTCTGTTCCACAAATATCAACCGGCAACTGCAGGCAACCACCGTCAATGTAGGCAAATCCAAGGTAGATGAACTTAAAAAACGCCTGCTGGAAATCAATCCCTATGCCACCATTGACGCCCGGCATGTCGCCTATACCGGACGCACCTGCGAACAGTTCGATCTGAAAACATTCGACTATGTCCTCGATGCGATTGATAGCCTTCAATACAAAGTCATGCTGATTGAGCGCAGTCTCGACGCCGGAACAACCGTCTATTCCTGCATGGGCGCGGGAGCTAAACTGGATCCCACCCAGATCAAAGCCGGCCCACTTTCACGCACCAGGATGTGCCCCCTCGCCCGCATGGTCCGGAAACGCCTGGGCAAAAAATGCGTAAATAAGGATTTCCTTTGCGTCTATAGCGAAGAAATTCCCCTCGATCCGACTATGGAGACCTTCTGCGGCACCGGGAAGTGCGCCTGCACGCATTCCTCACCCCCACAACCGGCCGCCAATACCCTGCAACCAGATGATGACAATAATCCCGACTGGTGTGCCCGCAAGACGCAAGTCAATGGGACTGCCGTTCATGTGACCGCTGTGTTCGGATTCACCCTTGCAGGACTGGTCATACAGGACGTCGTGAAGAAAGCCTCATGAATAAAAAAACTATAGCCGTTATTTTTGGCACAAGACCTGAAGCCATCAAACTTGCCCCGGTCATCCAGGCCCTCAAAAAGGCGCCTGATATTCGCTGTCAAGTCTGTGTTACCGCTCAACATCGTCAGATGCTGGATCAAGTGCTTGAGGTTTTCGATATCAAGCCCGATATTGACTTGAACCTGATGAAACGGAATCAGACCCTGGCAGGGCTCACCTCCCGCGCCATAACCGCTGTCGATAGTTATCTGGCACGCGAAAAGCCCGATTTGATCCTCGTTCAGGGCGACACCACAACGGTTTTCACCGCCTCGCTGGCTGCTTTTTACCACCACATCCCCGTAGGCCATGTCGAAGCAGGCCTGCGTACCGGAAACCTCAAATCCCCCTGGCCCGAGGAACTTAACCGGGTCCTCACGACCCGGATCGCAACCCTTCACTTTGCGCCCACCGCCAACAACCGCCGTAATCTGCTTAAGGAGGGGATCCCCGCAAAAAACATTATTGTCACCGGCAATACGGTCATTGACGCCTTGTTTCTTGCGCTGGCAAAAGTTAAAAATTACCCGCCCCGCATTCCCGGCCTCCCTGTATCCTTAAATCTGAGATCTGAAATTTCAGATCTCAGATGTCCCCCACCCCCCCTCGTCCTTATTACAGGGCATCGCCGGGAAAATCTGGGTGATGGATTTGAGAATATTTGTAAAGCCATTTCCCAGCTCGCCCGGCAATTCCCTGAGGTTCATTTCGTATATCCCGTTCACCTGAACCCCCGGGTGCGCGAACCCGTCATGCGCATTCTCGGTTCGGCTCATTCCTCCCCCGCACTCCGAACTCCCCATTCCGTACTCCGCACTTCCTCCTCCCTGCTTCCCAACGTTCACCTGATTGAACCCCTGGATTATCTTTCCTTCGTGGCGCTCATGAACCGCTCGACGCTGATCCTGACTGATTCCGGCGGGGTGCAGGAGGAAGCCCCCAGTCTGGGAAAACCGGTCATTGTCATGCGCAATACCACCGAACGCCCGGAGGCGGTCAAGGCAGGCACCGTGAAGGTTGTGGGAACCGACACGCGGACCATTGTACAGGAAACCACTGCGCTCCTGACACGACCAACCCTCTATAAAAAGATGTCGGCGTCACATAATCCCTATGGAGACGGAAAGTCGGCGGCAAGAATCATCACCGCCTGCCGGAAGTTTTTAATCTCACCATGATCTGGCGATGTTTTGATAGTTGGGTGATACTGGCGGCATTTGCCGCCGTTTACCTTATCCCCCCACTGCTGGCCTTGCGGAGAATCTATCCCTCAGCCGACCGGATAACCCTTCTCTTGCTATCCGCCGGACTCGGGATTTCCTCACAGGCGCTGCTCGGTTTCTTCTGGAACCACTTTGTCAACCATGCACCCATTAGCGAAGGCGTTGCATATTTCCTGTTCTGGTTAGCCGCCGGAGTGATAATTCAGTGGCGGACAATAAGATTATCAACTTTCAACTCGCCACCCTCAACTTTCAACACATTCAGCCTTCTCGCACTCCTCCTGCTGGCATCCATCTCGATCCGCAGTTTCGACGCCTTGACCCACGCCTCACTGGGACAATCCGACGCATATACCCACCTCCAATTCCTGCGTGACGTCCCAAAATACGGACAGATTCGCAACATCGTCTATCCCCCCGGTTACTCATGGGTCCTTGCCCTGCCAGTCATGACCTTCAATCTGGATGCCTATCTGGTGGCCAGGTATGTGGGACCTTTTTTTGGGGCATTACTTGTTGTTACGGTCTATCTGCTGGGGCGGCGCCATAGTCAGGCGGCGGGCCTTTTTGCCGCCTTTCTGGCATCCGTTTGTCCGCTTTTATACCCCTTGATTAAAACCGGAATGGGGGCCTTTGCGAACCAAATGGGGTTGTTCCTGCTGCCCCTCGCATTACTCCTTTACCTGAGTGAGGCCCCTTTTCTATTCGCCTTCATCCTCCTCGGCTTGACCGTGTCTGTCCCCCTCTTCGTATTCACCCTGGCATTGATCGTCGTGCCGCATCGGTTGTTGAGTTGTCGAGTTGCTGAGTTGTCAGGGTTATGCCCGGACAATTCAACCTCAACGACCAAACAACCTAACAACTCATCAACTCTTCTTCCCAAGCCTCGCCGATGGTTAAGAGAGTCACTTTTGATTCTGCTTCCCTTCCTCCTCGCCTTCGGTCTGGCAGGCTACCATTTCCTATCGCCTGGAAAACTTCATTTGACCACCACGGCCACACTAGTCACGGGAATCGAGACCCCGGGGCCAAAGCAACATTCGGTCACCGATCAACCCCCTGGGCTCCTCAAAACAATTAAATCCCATCCTGCAGGAAAACTCGCGGTAGATCTGCTCACTGTCAAAAGAGTTGGACTGGGCAACAACCTGATGAATCTGGCCGCCCTGGCCTTGGCGGGGATATTCACGTGCATACTGGTGGCAGGGTTCCGGTCTTGCTCCCTTACACTAAAATTGCTGGGCTGCTGGGGTCTTCTCACAACCCTCCAAGCGGCCACAGGCTTTCTGGAATTCAGCCTGTATCAACGTAGCGGCTGGATTCTGCTGGAAGCCATTGCCCTCGCCGGGGGAATCATTCTGGCCTGGCTTCACGGAATGGAGAAAATGAGGAAAGTCATCCGATCCGCAATCATACTTGGCTTGTCTGCAAGCGTACTGCTCGCCTTTTGGCTCCCGCCACAACACCGCTGCATCACCAGCGGGGCGGAAGACGAACTTGCCACCGTGTTGCGGGAGCTCTCCGGCACTCGGCTCAATGCCCTCCATGCCCGAGGTCCGCTTTCTTTAGAACAACTGGAACCCAGCACATTAATCGCCAGGGCTGCGGCAGCACCTAACGTAGCCATCATTTCCAGACGCTACACATTATTTAATGCGGACCAGGGGAATATGGCAGACGTGCTTCCGGATCCTAAGGCCCATATCAGGCAGATCCCTGTGGAAAAAGACACTAGGCTTAAGCCGCCGTCCGACCATTTTGTCTGTCTGGTGGACCGCTTTTCAGGTCTACCCGACATGGGGCTTCTCGATCGTATCAGCCCCGAACTCACCCAATCGCTAGCCGGGTTCCAAGATCTTCTCTACAAACCTAACGAAGTGATTCTCGCCTTTCTGGCAGCATTACCACCCCAGGCCTGGCGTATCACCCAAGAAGAGCGGGGTCTCAAACTGTCGATCTATCTCGTCGAAAGGCTTCGCCCTTGAAAATCATTTCGGCAGATTGAATTTTTCCGTTTTTCACAGTTGACGGAAGGGCCTGATCGCTGTATTTTCTGCGTTAATAATTTTGTAAACGCTCATGACAAACCAGGCAGAACATGTTCGCAAGCAATTAACCGAAGTGGGGGGGCGCACCTCCCAGGATCTCGGTTTGGGTCGTATTGTCGGGCAGATTCTTGTTCATCTCTACCTCTCCCCGTCTGAGCGCTCTCTGGATGACATTGCAAAAGACCTGGAGTTGAGCAAGGCTGCCATCAGTATTGCGGCGCGCCAACTGGAAAGCCTCGGGCTCCTGCGCCGATCCTGGAAAGCGGGGGACCGGAAGACCTATTACAGGACCGCCGACGATATCGCCACCGCTCTTCATCAGGGGCTGCTGATGCTGGTCCGGACAAAAATGAGCCTGCTGGCGACGGAACTTCAGCAAGCGGAAATGGAACTTAAAACAGCGGAAACCGGGTCAGAATCAGAGTTTATCCTGGGGCGCGTAAAACGCGCCAAAAAACTGCGTGACACCGCCATGAATGTGCTTGAAAACCCGCTCGTCAAATTGTTGACGCGTGTCAGTTGATTGTGTGATTTAATTTAAAGATATCGCAATAGGCTCTACACGCATTCGCATAATTTACGGGGACGAAGTCTGCCTAATCTCGAACAATTCAGCAACTCGACAACTTAACAAAGTATCCGCTCATGCACCGCACACACATACGCGCCAATCAGCCCTGGTGGAAAATCAACTGGCGGGAGCTCCTTGAATATCGGGATCTCTTCTGGATGACGATCCAACGCGACTTGACGTCCATCTATAAGCAGAGCGTTTTAGGCCCTCTCTGGTTTGTTCTGCAACCCGTAATGACCACCGTGGTTTTCACCATTGTCTTCGGTAATTTTGCAAAAATCAAAACAGATGGATTGCCGCCGTTCCTCTTTTACATGAGCGGGTTGGTTCTCTGGAATTATTTCCAAGGGGTGCTTAACGGTGCGGCCAGCTCACTACTGAGCAATGCGGGAATCATGAGAAAAGTATATTTTCCCCGCCTGTTGCCACCGCTCACCTCAGTCGTCACCTATATGGGGCATTTTCTCATCAACTTTGCGGTTTTCGTGGGTTTCTTTATCTATTTCATCTTGAAAGGAAGCGACATCCATCCCTCCTGGTGGATGCTTATCCTGCCGATTCTCGTTTTCCATTGTGCCTGTGTCGGACTCGGGGCGGGTTTGTGGCTTTCAAGTATGACCATCAAATATCGGGATGTATCCTTTGCACTTCCCTTTCTCACCCAGCTCTGGATGTACGCTACCCCCATCATTTACCCATCCAGTGAAGTATCGGCCAAATGGAAATGGATTATTGCCGTAAACCCCATGGCCGGGGTCATCGAATTGAACCGGTTTGCGTTTCTTGGGGCCGGCTCACCGGATAAAATGATTCTTATTGTCAGCTTCCTGGTGGGGATCGGACTGCTGATTAGCGGCCTCCTGGTTTTCAATCGTGTTCAACGAACCTTTGTAGACACCATCTAACCATGCCGGAACCAGCCATATCAGTCAGGGGTCTTTCCAAGCGCTACCGCCTTGGGGCCATCAGTCGCCATACCCTCGCGGATGAGTTCACCTATTTGTACCACAAGCTCCGGGGACGCAACGTCGCGGAGCACATGGGCAGAATCAAGACCCGCAACAATCCTGCGGCGGCAAGCCCCCACACCCATTGTTCCCAGGATTTCTGGGCGCTAAAAGATGTCTCTTTCGATGTGCAACCGGGGGAAATCATCGGGATCATCGGCGGCAATGGCGCGGGCAAATCCACACTTCTGAAGATCCTCAGCCAAATCACGGAGCCGACCGAGGGAGAAGCCGTGATCAATGGTCGGATCGGTTCCTTGCTGGAGGTGGGAGCCGGTTTTCACCAAGAGCTGACCGGACGGGAAAACATTTACATGAACGGCACCCTTTTGGGCATGAAGAAGGCCGAGATCGAAAAGCGTTTCGCGGACATCGTGGAGTTCTCGGAGATCGGCAAATTCATCGACACCCCCGTCAAACGATATTCCAGCGGAATGTACGTCCGCCTCGCGTTCGCTGTGGCCGCCCACCTCGACACGGAGATTCTACTCGTGGACGAAGTCCTGGCCGTGGGAGACGCAGCGTTTCAAAAGAAATGTCTGAGCAAGATGGATGCGGCAGCGGGGAATAACAGAACCATCCTGTTCGTCAGCCACAACATGCACGCCATCTCAACTTTGTGCCGCAAGGCCATCTGGATGGATCATGGACAAGTCCGCGCCATCGGTTCCTCACGGGAAATTATCGCGGACTACACCGCCGAAACCGTGTTCAAGGCCAGCACAGGCCAGCACACGGCCATTCCAGATGAGAGCCCGGCGATCATCGACTGGATCCGGGTGCTGGATGAGGGAGGGGAGGAACGCGACATCCTTGACGTTTCCGAGCCCTTGACAATCGCGGTGAAGGTAACCCAACAAGCGGTGACAAGCCCCTTGCGAGCCGTGCTGCGGCTCTACTCAACCGAGGAGGACACGATGGCACTGTGCACCACCTCTTTTCACGACCCCACCTTCACCCCGTCCCTGGAGGCGGGTAGTCAGGTCTACCAATGCCGGTTACCGGGATACTTGTTAAACGCGGGAACCTATTGGATTTCCGTCGGCATTGATCGCCCCCGAAAGCCCGTCGCCTCAGAGTGGATCAACGTCAAAAGCTTTCACCTGACGCAAAGCGCATCGGGGGGAGACGGCGTTTATGGGCAACTCGACGGAGTCTTGTCACCTTTCCAGAGTTGGCGACTGATCAAAGGCACCCCTTTATTATCAGGAGATAATCCCCCATGAAACTTTTTCCTTGGCATCCCCCCCAAACTCCCGTCCCGCCGGTTCAGGCAGAAGCGCGCTGTCCGATCTGTGATTGTGTGAAACAGGAAATTCTTGAATGCGGGCGAACGACCTTTGTGACAGGATCCTCGCGGACGCACGCCGAAATCCAAAATGGCCGAAAATTCCGCTGTTCGGCCTGCGGCCATATCTGGACATCCTGGATGAGCAAGGACCTGAAGGATGTGTCAGCTCTCTATGACGGCATCTACAAAGAAACGGCCAATGAAAGCGTAGATGTCAATTTTCGCAGTGCCTATCAACTTGAGCTGTTGACTCTGGCACTCCTGGCCTCGGGCAAAAAAACACCTTGCCTGGATTTCGGGTGCGGCCCCAACAGTTCAGTCGCCCTGATGCTCAATAAACTCGGGATGCCCGCGCAGTGTTGCGATATTTCAAATTACTACCCGTATGACAACGAGGTCTTTTTTCGTCACTCCGCCGACGCCCGGTGGCACAACCGCTTTGGCGGGGTGGTGTCCGTGGATGTCATCGAGCACCTGGGCGATACGCTGGATACGTGGCTTTATTTCAACCGCATCCTGAAACCCAATGGGGTGATGTACCATATTTTTCCCACCACGATTCATTACGGCCTCGACCATCATTACATTACCAATGCCTTTCACCTCTGCATTTTCTCCGAACAATCGCTTCGCCTACTGTGCGACAAAACCGGTTTTGAGTTCCGTGGTTTTGTGCCGTCGAAAATTCCATCGAAGGATCCCACCTTGCAGCAGATTTTCCATTTTGAAAAGACACGCGAAGTATGAAAGGGCTCAATCGCACATGAATAAACTTCGTATCCTGGTCTGGTGTCCTCTTGTCAGCGCGGGAGGCGGCGTACGCCTACTGGCCCGATTGCTCTCCGCTTTGGCGGTGCGCCAGGACATTGAAGCAATCAGCTTGGTGACTCCCCAGGGAGGCATCACCCGGAACCAGATTGATCCCGAGGCATGGCCCAAAATTAAATGGTGCGAGTTTGATGCGGCACCGCCTCCGGAACGGCTGGCAACCCGGATGAAGAGACGCCTCCTGCGATGCCCCTCCCGGTTACCCGGCCACGAAGAATTGCTCACCCAGTCCCGGGAAAACGACCTACTATATGCCTTCTGGCCACATCGCTCTGATTTTCCGACTGTGGATCTACCCGTCGTCTGTACCTTCCAAGATGCCACATTTTTCGACTTCCCCGAAATTCTAGGCGGCAAGGAAACCCTCAAGGAGTGGCACCGGGCCCAGCAGTGGTTTCAGGGCTGCGCCCAAGTGGTGGTGTCCTCGGAGGCCACCCGGACCGCTCTGACCCGACACTTCGACCTTCCCCGGGAACGCACCGAAGTCATTCATCATGCCATTTTGCCAGCGGATTCCCGTGCGACAACACAGGCGGATTCCCCCCCCTCACCGGCCCTTCCGGAGAAATACATCATCTTTCCATCGAACACCACAACCCACAAAAACCACTACAATTTATTAATTGCCTGGTCCCGTTTTCAGATGCGTGATCAGTATCCTTTACTGCTGGTTGGCTATCTGACCCAGCTCCTCAACTGCAAGCCCCGGGAATGGCCCGCCATGAAGGGTGAAACCCCGCGGCTCATCGGGGTCATTCAACGCCATGGACTTCAGGCTAATAAGGATTATTTTGCCCTGGGCTACGTTCCCGATGACGACATTCCGAATCTGGTGCGTCGGGCCACGGCGTTGATCATGCCGACCCTCTCTGAAGGCGGCGGCAGTTTTCCCATCGAGGAGGCGCTCAGCCTAGGCACGCCTGTACTGTGCTCGGACATACCCGTGCTGCGGGAACACCTGGCGGGCCGCACCGCGCGGATCGGCTGGTTTGACCCGGACTCGCCCGAGTCCATTCAGGCGGCCCTGACGGATCTTTTTGCCCATTACGACGACTATAAGCAATCCGCGCTGGCAGGCATGAATGACCCCCGTCCCTCCTGGCATGATGTCGCAGACCAGTATGCCGCCACCTTTAGGAGAGCAGTGGAGGCCTACAAAAATGCCCGGATGTGACACTCTGGTTATTCGTGAAGTGGAGGCACACGATATGGACGCTCTTGCCCATTTCCTTGAAGCCCATAACACCCCAGCCACAACAGGGCACTTCAACCCTTTCCCAATGACCGCAGAAACGGCCCGCCGAATCGCCACCACGCCCCGGCATGACCATTATTATATCGCCATCCTGAACGGCCGGATCGCCGGCCTCAGCATGCTGAGGGGATGGGATGAAGGTTATGAAACCCCCAGTTTCGGCATCGTGATCGACAGGGATCGGCGCGGCATGGGGCTCGGGCGGAAATTGACAATCGAAACGATCGGGAACGCGCGCCGGCTTGGGTGCCGACAGGTGCGACTGACCGTGAATGCCGGGAACCACGCCGGGGTGCGGCTTTATGAGTCACTCGGGTTTTCCCGGCAATCCGAACACCCAACCCTCACGCACGGCAAACCAGACACAAAAATTGTGATGATCACCACCTTGTAACAGGAAGCCAACAATGAGTAACAAAAAGCACTCCATCCCCGTCGCCGCACCCGCCTTGGTGGGCCGTGAAAAAGAATACGTCCTCGATTGCCTGGAGACCAACTGGATATCCTCCACCGGCCAGTACATCGGCCGTTTTGAAAGGGCCTTCGCCGAATTTTGCGGGATGCCGCACGCCATGTCCTGCAGCAATGGCACGGTGGCACTCCACCTGGCCCTTCTCGCTCTGGACATTAAACCGGGGGATGAGGTCATCGTCCCCACCCTGACCTATGTGGCAACGGCCAATGCCGTAGCCTATTGCGGGGCAACACCGGTGTTCGTCGACGCGGAGACCGAAACCTGGAATCTTGACCCGGCCCAAATCGCGGCCAAGATCACCCCCCGAACCCGGGGAATCATTGTGGTGCATGTCTATGGACACCCGGCGGACATGGATCCCATCCTGGTATTGGCGCAACAACACGGCTTGTTCGTCATCGAAGACGCCGCCGAGGCCCACGGTGCCCGCTATAAAGGACGCATCGCCGGCAGTATGGGGCACATTTCCACATTCAGTTTCTACGGCAACAAGATCATCACCACCGGCGAGGGTGGCATGGTGGTCACCGCCGATGCGGAACTGGCAAGGAAGGTGCGCCTCCTGAAAGGACAGGGGATGGATCCGAACCGGCGCTACTGGTTTCCGGTTACCGGCTACAATTATCGCATGACCAACATCGCCGCAGCGATCGGGCTGGGACAATTGGAAAGAATCAGCTGGCATCTTAGTCGGCGGCGGGAGATCGCCGCGGGCTACACTCAACGCCTCTCCCATTGCCCCCAGTTATTGCTGCCCCCCGAAAAAGAATGGGCCCACAATGCTTATTGGATCTACAGCGTTGTGCTGACCGATACCTGCGTCATGTCACGCGACGATGTCATGGCACACCTCGCAGCGGATGGGATCGAGACCCGTCCCTTCTTCGTCCCCATGCACAGCCTGCCCATGTTTGCGACGCTGGCGCGCGGTGAAAAGTTTCCCGTGGCGGATCGCCTCGCCGCACGCGGTATCAACCTGCCCTCCTCCGCCTCGCTGAGCGAAGAGGATCAGACGTTTGTATGCGAGCGGCTGTTGACACTGGTGCAGGGCTAAAGCATCAGCCCCGTCCCACGTCTTTTCAGAACACGCCACGACCCATAGCCGATGAATGCACTTTACCCCATGTCCGCGCCGGAACTCCCCCCGGTGGTGATCCTCTCAGGCACGAATCCGCCTTTGGCGTTTTCGGCGGAGGCCAACGTCCTGCTTCTCGGGGATGCGCCCGCTCCCGGTGCCGAAGCGATCCACGAGCTTCAACAGGTGCTGCACAGCGGGGAACGGCACGGCGTGGTCTGCGCCCGCACCACCGTTCCCGGCACCTGGACCTCATTCCCCCTCACCACGGTTCACGCATCAAACCTCGACGGCGACACGGCCATCCTTGCCCACGCCGAGATGCGGATCTCGCTCCCCCGCTACACGGTGGTTCCGGCTGCGCCGAATTGGCCCCTGTTGATACGCGGGGAACTCCTTCACCGTTTTGATTTCCCCGCAGGGGTGCTGTCAGATCCGGTGGAACTTTCCTGGCAGCTTTCAAACTATGGTTACTCGTCGTTAGTGGCTCATCATGTCCTCCTGTCGCCGCCGCCAAACGCCGCGCCCGCCATGCTTACCATCAAAAGGGTGCTGGAGGATCCAACCCCCGGCCATCCGGAACTAGCCACCCTGTTGCGTTATTACATCCACAACGATATTCACCCGCTGGAGCATTTTGCGGCCCTGTTCGGACAGGCGCGGCGCCCGCGTTTGCTTTTTAACTTTCTGGGTCTGCGGCCAACGTATAACGGCACCTCCGAATACGGGCTCGCCCTGCTCAACGAATTGCGGGACCATTTTGCCGACCGCCTTGAGGTCACCATCCTGGCCACCCCTGAAGCGATACGCTTCCATGGCCTGAACCGCAATTTCCACACCGTGCTGACCCCAATTGAATTGCGCGGTGTATTTGACCTGGGATTTTCACCCACCCAACTTCTGGAACAGGACCGTCTGCTCCTCTTGAATCGCCATTGCCTGCGCATCGCATTCACCCTGCTGGATATTATCTGCATCCGGTGCGGGGAACTGCTGGCACGCCGCGACCGTGTGGCTCAGGAAATCCTGAGGACGGCCATCCGTTTTTCCGAGGGAATCACCACCATCAGCGAAGCCGGCCAAGCCGATGCGCGGGCTTTTTTCGGCCCGCTGTTCAGTCAGCCCAATCAAATTGTCCGCCCCATTCGTCTTGGCATGGCCCCTCCAAAAAAGCCCTTGGCGCCGATGGACAACCTTCCGCCGCCGGGATATGTGCTGGTCATGGGCAATGCCTATACTCATAAAACGGTGCGTGAAGCCGTAAAAGCACTCGCGTCCACGCCGCAAAGACTGGTGGTGCTGGGCGTGCCGCCGCAACCTGATGCGCCCGCAGGAACAACCTACTTTTTAAGCGGCCAGATCGCCCCGGACTTTATTGATGCACTTTATTATGGTTGCCGTGCCTTGGTATTCCCCAGCCAATACGAGGGATTCGGGCTGCCCGTGGCGCAAGCCCTGGCGTTGGGTAAGCCGGTAATCCTTTTCCCCACCGCCATTAACCTGGAATTGGCGCACCATTTCTCCACACGTCCCCATCAAGCGGTATTCTGTTCATCCTTCAGCACACTCGCGGCCGTCTTGGAAACGGCTCTCGCGGCGGACACCCCTTCCATCGAAACGGCACCGTCCCTCAGAAGCTGGGCGGAAACCACGGGGGAAACGGTGCAGTTTTTTGAAGATCTGCTTCACCTTCCCCTTTCCGCCCAACACATCAAGGAACGATGGGATGTCTGTCGTCAAATTGAGGAAATAGGGGATGCCCGACAGAAAAGGTCTTCCCCGCCGCGGCAGGCCCGGATACTGACACGCCTTGTGGAACAGGGGCTGCCGGCTTTCGGATGGCTCCGCAGAAGCTGCCCGGGATTTTATGAAGCCCTAGCCATTCCTTATCGACGCCACGTTTTGAGACACAAACCCAAGGCGAAACCATAAAGGCAAGAGACATGCCGCCCCCCTCCCTATTCTACTTTTTCCTCAACTCCGAGATGCGCCGGACAGTCGTGCGGGGCACGCTGAAGTGCCCCGGCGCAAATTATGTGCTTTACGGTGCCGACCAACTCCCTGCACAGGACTTCGAAGTTCACCACAATATGGAAGAAACCCCGGCCTCATCCCTCTGGGTTTCGCGGGTTGTCTGGCTTTCCGACCAGGCCATCAGGATGATGGGCGGATCAGGCGGGGACTTCCAGACAGTGCTCCAAGAGCGGCGCCGGTGCCGACAGGCGGACATCGTGGTCTCGACTGTGGATAACGTCGGCGTGCCCCTGGCATATTTGAACTTTTTCGGCCTACTGCGCCGCCCCCTCCTGTACATCAGCATCGGGCTCCCGGAAAGGATCGCCTCCATCAAGAGCCCCATGACCCGCGCCTTTTACCGCCTGCTGTTTCGCCGGATTCCCCGTTTTACCGCCTATGGGTGGGATGAAGCACTTTGGATCCGCAACTGGCTGGGCCTCCCTCCGGAAAGTGACCGGGTGGTGACCTTTATCCCCTTTGGCGTGGATCACCTTGCCTTTGCGCCCATGCCGGAGGCCCCGCCCGAATCATACATTCTCTCCGCAGGGGCCGATACACAACGCGACTTTCAACTTCTCCTTCAGGTGGCAAAGTTACACCCCGGCGTCTCCTTCCGGGTTATCACCTCACCACACCATGCCGCCACCTTCACCGATGTCCCGCCCCATGTGCAAGTACTGACCCATGTGCCCTTCGCCGAGTTCCGCAATCATCTGGCCGGCGCGCGCCTGATTGTTCTCCCCTGCCACGAGAACACCTATTCCGGCGGCACCACCACCCTGCTTCAGGCCATGGCCATGGCCAAGCCGGTCGTGGTCAGTCAAACCGGCGCCATCCGGGATGGGTACCAGCTCGAGAATAATGTCAATTGTCGGCTGGTGACGCCGGGCTCACTGGCAGAACTGGATCAGGCCGTTCAGGAACTGTGCGCCAATCCGGCTGCATGCCGGGCCATGGGGACCGCCGCGCGAAAAACGGTTGAACGGCACCTTACATGGGATCACTACGTTCAGCGCCTGACCACAATCCTTCTGACGACACGACCCAAACGCTCATGAATACCCCCGCCATTATCGGCCTGCTCCTGGTCAAGAACGAGGATCTGTACGTTCAACAGGCCATCCGGAATATTGAGTCCTTTTGCGACCACCTGATCATCCTCGACAACGGATCCACGGACAACACCATCCCCATTCTCGAAGCTGCGGCGAAAGCCAATCCGCGAATTGAATTGAAAAACATTCGCCATTTAGCCGAATCCCACAAATTCATCATGTGCTACGCGGGCACGCCCACCTGGATTTTCGCTGTTGATGGAGACGAGGTGTACGATCCGCAAGGTCTCCGGCAAATGCGCCAGAAAATCCAACAGGGCGAACTGGATTCCTATTTCAACATTTATGGAAATGTACTGAACTGCGACCGCCTTGACCTCCACTCCCATACGGCGTGGGGATACCTTTCCCCCCCTGCCCGATCCATGACCAAACTCTACAACTTTTCCGTCGTGCAATCGTGGACAGGTTGCTCCCAGCGACTGCATGGCGGCCAGCTTGTTTTTAAGGACAGTTATGATGATCGCCAACGCACCTGCGCCATGCATCTGACCACACCCTGGGAGAAGTCCTGCTTCCGCTGCCTCCACATGTGCCTGACACGCCGCAGTTCCCGGCAACTCGTGGATGGCCCGCGATTCAGTCCGTCTGACGTATTGAGAAGGCAAACCTCTTCACAACAACTAACCGGGCGTGTGCATTTTTTCACACAGAGCCTGCTCGCCTACCTTTTGAAGAAAACAGGGAAAGATCAGGGCTATCGTCGTGGTCCGAAAATTGCAAAAGACATCACCCCTTTCTTCCCCCCTAATGAAAATTGAAATCTTTGAATCCGAACTGATACAACGCAAGGGGTTCAACGGCTTTTACGGCTTTTTCCTCTCGGCTCTAACCCGTTACAAAGGGGCAAAGCCGACCCACGAGCCGCGTCCCCTTCCCTGTCTTCTCCAACCGCGCGAACATGAAAGCGCCTGGATCCGGGTGAATGGTCATCTCGTGTTCTTCGACATGAGCGACCATATTTTCTTCTATGACATCGAGGCACTTAAACTCTGTGAAGTTTACTTTAAGGCCAATCTGAACTGGCCCGTCACTGACCGCGTTCTAGCCAAGGATGAAGTGACGGCCCATCGCGGAAAGATCGTTCCATTTATGTTTTTTGCCGACCAGCTTGACCACTATCCCCGCCACCGGGCGTGGAATGCATTCTGGCACGGGAAACGGCGAGCTTATGATGTGTGTCATGTAACGGGCGTCTACATGAACCCCGTGCGGGAAAATGCCCCCTCCGTCTTTTCCGATCCAACCGAACCCATCACCCCGGCCAACTATCATTTCTGGATCCGCTATGAGACTCAACAGGCAATGAAACAAGCCGGGATCAGCGGATACTTCCGACTCACAAGCCGGGCAAATAAGCAGATTGAAGACCAATCTGCTGTGTATTCCAACATCAGCCAACGCGCATTCGCCCGACACATTTTTGATGCCCGCATGACGGTGATTAACACCCTGCCCCACGCCGTGTTGCCTTGGAAAGCGACGGAAAGTCTGGCTATGGGACGCCCCCTGATTCTTGACATTGCCCCCCTCATCGAGGTACCCGAACCGTTTACGCTAAAACCAAACATCCATTTTCTTGAGCTTTTCCCCGTTGTGGGCGGATTCGACCTTAACGCCAACCTGGACGATCCGGCGAGTTATCGAGTCCTGACGCGTCTGTCCCCATCCGTCCTGATTGAGCGTTGCGCCTGGCTCCAATCCATACTGGCCGACAACGACCGGATTGATGCCATGACCGAACAGGCCAACTACTATGCCCGCACCATCCTGACAAAGCCCGTTGTCGCCGACTACATCTGCGACCAAATCAACGCGCATATACACTAGGCTGAATCATGCTCCATCCTTTCAACATTTTGAAAAACGTAAAAAATGAAATTTCGCTTCGGATTGATCTCCTGCGTGCCCGTGGGCGGGAATTCGACGTTTCGATTTTCCACGAATTTGCACCACCCCCGGCGGGAGGCGGACACCAGTTCATGCGGGCAATTTGGCGCGAAATAGAGAAACGCGGGTTCCGGGTTGAGGGCAACACCATTTCCAAAACCACACGGGCTTGTCTCTTCAACTCTTTCAATTTTGACGCCGCACGCCTCAAAGCGTTTCGCCGTACGGGTTGCCGCATGGTTCACCGGATGGATGGTCCCATCGGGGTATATCGCGGATTTGATGACGGGACCGACCGTCGCATTTGCGACATAAACCGGGAGTATGCCGACGCCACAATCTTCCAGTCCCATTACAGCCTCCTGAAGCACAGGGAACTCGGTATGGACTTTCGCAACCCGATTGTCATCCCCAACGCTACCGATCCCTTGATTTTCAATTCCACAGGCCGCATCGACTTCAATCCTAATCGCAAAATTAAAATTATCTCCGTCAGTTGGTCCGATAACGTCAATAAAGGAGCCGCGGCATATCAGTGGCTGGACGAGAATCTGGACTGGTCCCGGTACGAGTACACTTTCATTGGGCGGTCACCCATTACCTTCAATAACATCCGCATGATTGCCCCGCTTGCCTCCACCGATTTGGCACAGGAGCTCCGTCAGCATGATCTCTATATTACGGCCAGCCGGAACGATCCCTGTTCCAACTCTCTATTGGAGGCCCTGGCCTGCGGCCTGCCCACTCTATACCTCAACAGTGGCGGTCATCCCGAGATCGCCGGGCAAGCGGGACTGGCCTTTAATGAACCGGTGGAAATGCCCGCCTTGCTGGATCGCCTTGTTGCCGACTACCAAAAATTCCAATCCACAATCCGCGTGTCAGACATCAAAACCATAGCCCAACAATATATAGATGTGCTCGGACTATCGCCATCCCCCTGACCCGAATAGCGCTTATTAATCCGGCCATTAAATAGTATCGGAAATCAAGATTCACCACCCGCCGAGTACGGCTAGAGACACGGAGAATTCCAATAGGCAAGAAGAAAATGGTGCGGGATTTTTAATTCCGGAGTACCAAAATTAAAAATCCCGCACCGGTTCCTGGGAGCAATATCAAGAGAAAGAGGAGGGATAATTGATAACTCCTCCCCCTCCATATATTCCTTCAAGAAACCGTGGCGTTTATTTTCTCCACATGTATTCGTGTGGAAAAATTAACGCCACATTTATATTTTTTCTCTGTGTCTCCGTGCCTCAAGCCTGGTATTCCAGGCGGGTGGTAAAGTCTTTTTCGTCGTAGGAGCAGCATCATAATACCCTTCGCGATCTTTGCGAGCTTCTGTTCAAATTCTTTCCACGCCCCATAATGAAAAAATTTGCGTTCAATCTTATGTCGCAGGCTTCACAAATTCCACTCACCCTCGTGAGGCGTGCCCTCTCAGCCGGGTGGCAACCCTATTCCCGGCTCATTCTCGTCAGCGATACTGCCTCCTGGGTAATTGACGAAGAGATGCGAGCCATTTCCGCCGTCGCGGCCTCACTCGGAATCAAAGTCGCTGCGGCCCACTGGGCGCAGGGATCCCGCCGGCAATCCATCTTTTATGGGAGCCAGTTTTACCTTTTGTCTGATAACTGGCTCCACTCTTCGCATCGAATTGGCGTCGCCTATTTTCACGGTAAGCCCGGCACAGGCGTGCAGGAATTTGATGAGCTTTTCGATAAGGTAAAGCGTCATCACGATCGTCTGACGCGGGTTCAGGTTAGTCATAGTGAAATGCGTGATATCCTGCTGACGACAGGCATTGCCCCTGAAAAACTGCACCTGATTCCCATCGGCATTAATCTGTCTTTTTTTAAAGCACAAACGGCTGACCTCAATAAACAATTTCGTGATAAATACGGCATTCCACAATCCGCTGTTGTGGTGGGCTCATTTCAAAAAGATGGAGTTGGCTGGCAGGACGGTCTGGAGCCAAAATTGATCAAAGGGCCGGATGTCTTTATAAACGCCATGACCGCATTAAAAACCCGCATCCCTGAATTATACGTTGTCTTGTCGGGGCCAGCTCGGGGCTATGTCAAGGCCGGCCTCGAAAAGCATGGTATTCCCTTTAGTCATTTCCATCTCCCCCGTTATGCTGACATCGGCGAGTTATTCCAAACCCTTGATCTCTATATGATCACGTCCCGACAGGAAGGTGGACCCAAGGCGGTTTTAGAATCGATGGCCAGCGGCATACCGCTGGTGACGACCCGCGTTGGCCAAGCCATGGACATGGTTCGTCATGGAGAGAATGGCTGGATGACTGATGTAGAAGATGTGGAAGGCCTAGCCCATTGGGCGCAGTTCTGTCTCGAACACCCCACTGACCGGACCCGCGCCATTTCCGCCGGGCTGATTACGGCGGCCGAAAATGAATACAGCCGGCAGGCCCCGTTGTGGCACAAGTTTTTAGAGGGATTTGTAAGCAATAGCATCCCACATGATGCAGGTTGATAGACTTTAGGCTGTAGACTGTTAGGAAATTCATGCATTTCTGTTTGTTTGCACTCCAAGGCGTTTA
>JBAXDB010000030.1:0-23081 GCA_037141135.1 bacterium
AGATGCTCTCGATGCCTTATCCACAATTTGATCGCAGTAAACTGATCATCAAATCGCTGGCACAGCGCCCCAATATGCTTGCCATTGAGAAGGATCATGTCAAACCGGATCAGCGCCCCACCCCACTGACCGGGCCTGCCGTGCAGCTGATGAATGAAACCGTGGCCAGGATACAGACAGCCCATCAGGCGGGGAAACCCGTGATCATGGCTTTCGGCGCCCATACCATCAAAAACGGACTGGCGCCCGTATTAATCAATCTGATGGAGAAAGGGTGGATCACCCATCTGGCGACCAACGGGGCTGGCATTATTCATGACTGGGAATTTGCCTATCTCGGCCAGAGCAGTGAGGACGTCCAAACCAATGTCGCCCGCGGCGAATTCGGCATCTGGCAGGAAACCGGCTTCTACATCAACCTTGCCATCATCATCGGAGCCTATGAGGGCCTCGGTTATGGCGAATCGGTAGGAAAGATGATTGAGAGTGAGGGGTTGACCATTCCGACGGAAAAGTTGTTGATCGAAGAAATCAAGGGTAAGGGCATTGAGGCAGACAGGATGGCGGCAGCAGCAGATTTGCTGGGGGCAATCCGGACGTTCAACCTGAACCCCGGCCGCATAGCGGTGCCGCATCCCTTCAAGACCTACAGTGCCCAGGCGGCGGCCTATCGCCTGGGGATCCCTTTTACCGGCCATCCCATGATCGGACACGACATCATCTACAACCATCCCATGAATCATGGGGCAGCTATTGGCCGTACGGCCCTCAGGGATTTTATGTCGTTCACCCACTCCGTCAGCCAGATCCAAGGCGGAGTATACCTATCCATAGGTTCAGCCGTCATGTCTCCCATGATTTTCGAGAAGGCATTGTCCATGTCTCAAAACCTTGCCCTGCAGTCAGGTCGCGCCATCGATCAGCATTATATTGTCGTTGTTGACCTTGCGGAATCCACCTGGGACTGGCAGAAAAATGGCGAACCACCCAAGGATCATCCGGCCTACTACCTTCGTTTTTGCAAAACCTTTAATCGCATGGGTGGCGAGATGCACTATCTCAATGCCGACAACCGTGATTTTCTACTGACTCTCAGTCAGATGCTGGAGCTATGAGCACTCCCTTCCAGTGGTATCAGACTGGCGACGCTTTCTATCGCGCGCTGCTTTCGGAAATCGGAAAGGCCCAAGAGTCCGTCTTCCTGGAAACCTATATCTTTGACGCCGGCTATCCGGGGGACGATATTCATGATGCACTCCTGACAGCCCTGCGACGAGGCGTACGGGTCAAGGTCCTGCTCGATGCCTTCGGCTCCATGGATCTTCCCGCCAACTACTGGACTGCGGTTACGACCGCGGGGGGAGAAGTCGCCTTTTTCAATCCCCTCTCGTATAGCCGTTTTGCCTTCCGCAATCACAGGAAACTGCTTGTCTGCGATAACAAGGCGGGATTCGTCAGCGGCTTCAACATTTCCGCCAGCGAGACGGGCGATGGAGTGACTCATGGCTGGCGGGATCTGGGATTGCGCCTCAACGGTCCGGTAGTTCGTGATCTGGCCGCTTCATTTGAACGAATGTTCCATGTTGCCCAATTCAGACATAGACACCTTCCCCGCCTGCGTTTAAGGCGCCCCCGTTTTCTGCATCGCAACAATGGAAAGCCACTTCCATCGCTTCTAGCCAGCGGCCCTGGCGACCTGGACAATACCATCAAGTTCACATTACTCAGGGATCTCCAGCATGCCAGTTCCATCCGGATCATCTCCGCCTACTTTCTCCCCACCCGGCGGATTCGCAACCTCCTGATCAGGGCTGTGCATCATGGGCGGGATGTGCAGATCATCACGGCGGGCAAAACAGATGTCGCCATGTCCCGTTATGCCGGACGCGCCCTTTATAGTCGCCTCCTGAAAGCCGGGGTGAGTATTTACGAATATCAGGCCCAAATCCTTCACACAAAACTGATCATTGCCGATAACGCGGTGTACATCGGCTCCGCGAATCTGGACACAAGGAGTTTGAAGATCAACTACGAATTACTGATCAGGATCGATGACGGGCATCTGGCGCAGGAGGCACGCGAAATCTTCCGGGACTATCTGCCACACTGCCAGAAAATCAATCCCTCCACCTGGGCGCAAGCCCGGGGCTATTGGGAAAAACTTATCGAGCGCTTCTCCCATTTCATTTTCGCCCGCCTCGATTTTCTCCTCGCCAACCGGCAGATTTCGAAGATGAGGTGAGGGCGCCAGTAGCCGGTTAAGCCACCTGCCTACTGCTAACTGCCCACTGCCTACTGCCTACTGGCTTACACCACTTCCTCGTACTTCCGCTCCAGCTTATCAAGGCAACGTTTCATGTCGAAATCCAGGATGCGGGTCGAGGCATGTTGACGTAGTTGTTTCATCAGGCCTGGATCATCCAGCAGGCGCAGGGTATGCCGGGCTAGTGCCTCCACATCGCCGGGCGCAAAAAGCAGGGCATCCTTTTCGTGTGTCAGAATCTCGCCCTGGCCATCCGCCGTGGACGCCACACAGGCATTCCCCACCGCCATCCCTTCAAACAAAGTACTGGGCGTGCCTTCCTGATGACTCGGGAAAAGCTGAATGTCAAAACACTGAATCACCTTGACCACATCATTACGGTAGCCGAGGAAGGTAATCCGGTCAGTCAGTCCGTGCTCCTTGACCCAATCCCTCAAGACCTCTTCATAACGGCCATTCCCCAGAACCCACAAATAGACATCGGGCCGCTTGTTCAATATCCCCTGCAACGCCTTGAAGGCATCCAGATGGCCTTTATGACTTTCCAGCCGCCCCACCACACCGAGAATTTTGTCGGCAGGTTTCCGACCCTGTTCGGCCCGGAACGACCGCACCCATTCCGGATCAACCTTGTGGATCTGCTCCAGGGGAATCCCGCTATAGAGTGTTTCCACGATGGCCGCAGGAATGTGCCGTTTCGCCACCGTAAAGGTGCGGGTGGATTCGGACACCGCATAGGCATAGCGGGTAAAATGGCCTAACAGCCACTCCACCGGACGCTGAAAGAGTGGCACCGTTCCGTAGTTGCAATGTTCATGAACAATGACCGGCTTACGGAGCAGAAGCCCCGCGATCCGGCCCCAGGTGGAAGCGCCATAACCGTGAACATGCAGGATATCCACATCCATCTGCCGCATCAGCCCGATCAACTTGAACAGGTTCCGGGGATCCATTTTGCCATACCCGAGGTAAAACGGTTCGATGCCGGCCGCCCGCAGCCGCCGATCCGCCAGTTCACAGGGTCCTTTCCGGCTGCACAACAGCACCCGGAAGCGGGTAGTGTCGAAGGCAGGGATCCACAACTCAAACAGTCGTGACACCCCGTGGAAGGACACCTGTTTATCGCCGAAATGTTCACACAGGTGAAGTACCGTGATTCTATTCATTCAACCTGCTTCCCATTCATTTAACTTGTTGCCGCCGCCATGACAGAATATATTGCCGACGCTTTTTGTACGGATTACATTCAACGCTTACACGGGCTTATACCAATGAAGTGCTTATTTGTCTATAAAACGGCCTCGCTTGATATCACCGACCCCATGGGGATCATGTGTCTGATTGCCAATGTCAAAAAGCATGGCCATGAGTCAGACCTGTTCCTGACAAATTTGGAGTCCAACCTTTTCAAGGCTGTCAGGGAATACAAGCCTGATGTGATCGGCTTTTCCGTCACCAGCGGCTCAGAGCCTTATTATCTGGAACTCATCCGCCGCCTCCGCAAGCATGCGAAATTCATCTCCATCCTGGGGGGGCCGCATCCCACATTTTTCCCGGAAATTATTGAGGAACCAGAGGTGGATATTATCTGCCGCGGCGAAGGCGACGATGCCATCGTGGCCTTGCTGAACAAACTTCAGGCGGGGGAAGATTACTCCATGCTGCCCAACCTCTGGGTAAAGAAGAACGGCGAAGTGATCAAGAACCAGATCATGCCCCTGAATCACTCCCTGGATTCGCTGCCCTTCCCTGACCGGGCCTCGTTCCTGAAGTACTATGCCTATGCCCATAGCAGCGTAAAGCACTTCCTGGCCGGCCGCGGCTGCCCCTATGACTGCGCCTACTGCTTCAACCATAAACTGAAGAAGATGTATCGTGAAGAGGCCAATGAGACGCAATATTGCCGGCTCCGCAGTGTGGAGAATGTTATTCAGGAGCTGGAGGATGTCCGCAAGCACTACCCCCTGAAAATTGTTTATTTCCATGACGATCTTTTCATCATGAACCGGGTCTGGCTCAAGGAGTTTGCCGAAGTCTACAGCAAACGGGTGGGCCTGCCCATGATCTGCTATGTCCGGGCCAACCTCGTCAATGAAGACGTGGTCAAGTCGCTGAAATTAGCCAATTGCGTAACCATCGCCATGGGTATTGAGAGCGGCAATGAAGAGCTCAGGAAAATCGTGCTCAAACGCGAGATGACAAATGCCAAAATCATTGAGGCGGCGGACCTGTTCCATAAATACGGTATTTCCATCATGACCCAGAATATGGTCGGCTTGCCGGACGAAACGGTTGAGAACGCCTATGAGACCATTGCGGTCAACGCCCGGGTCAAGCCATCTTATGCCTGGGCCTCCATCTTTCAGCCCTATCCCCGCACCGAGCTGTGGCATTATTGCGTCAAAAAGGGCTATCTGGATGCGACCCACAAGCAGCATGCGTCCTATCAGGTCGAGTCTCCCATCAATAAGGGTGAAACCAAGCGCCAGTTTGAAAACCTGCACAAGTTCTTTGCGCTTTGCATTGAGTTCCCGGCCCTGATCCCGCTGTCACGCCGCCTGATCAAGTGGCCTAACAATATCCTATATAACCTCATCTATCGTGGCTTTAAGGGCTACACCCATATTTTCCGTCTGAAAATGAGCAGCGGTGAATTGGGCTTCTTTGTCTACCTCTGGGGCATCATGCTCTATAAGCTGCGCAGGGCGATGAGGCGGACGTTCTAAAGCGGACGCTCCGCTTCATTTAACCTGATGATTTTGAAAGCCGCAGGCATCACAATGCTGGTTCTCCGCATTTTATGCGGCGATGACAAGGATGCTTGCTTAAGGGTTAATGGATTGACCAGACCGATGCAAAAATCAATTTCCCCCGACGCCGTTTCCGGAATCTTCACCAATCGGGTTGACCGGAATGTAAGCGGGAAAGGCTGGTTTTTAGCCTCACTGACAGGTATGTCATGCGTCAAACTATGATCATCCTGGAAAATAATCTTTCCGTTTGAGCGAAAATGAACAAAAACCGACCACTTATCGATCACTGAACGGGGCTGGCATTGCCAATAATAGGTGACCGCAATCTGGGCACCGGGTTTTGGGTTCGAAGGCTCAATACTAACACCGGCAAAGTGAATCTTGTCCTCGAAATTACCGGGCAACTTTATCGCAGGTTGCGCATACACGCTCAGGCGGGCTTGCTGCTTAACTGCCTCTGCTTCACGTCCCTGCTTTCTGAGCGCGGCCACATAATCATCAACGGCGCTGACGTATTCAGGCGCAAGCCAGACCGTACGCTCCAGCATTTTCAAACGGGTGTCAGGATTTTTCTCCACACTGGCCCGCTGATATAAATCATACGCCCTGGTGATACGGTTCTGCTTGCCGTCACTGGCAAACAGACCGCAGTCTGTCCAATACAGCGGTACATACACCTCGAGCTCTTCGGCCGGATTTAACGCCTCGATCACAAAAAGTGTCTGGTTTTGCAGGGTTTCCTCTTTCCACAGAATCGACTGGGTAGAGAGTAATTGCCTTGTGCGGGGCACATCCTGCGACTCAATAATCAGGCCGGTCCGGACATCCAGTCGCAGCGGTTCCGCTTCCATGGGGTCATTTTTCGGAACACTTTGAAGTGACTGGCTCATATACGAGGAGGCCCTGACATGCATCGACGAGGAGAGCACAGGCTGTAAACGTTCGGCCATCCAGCGCGGTACATACAGACGTTGCACATTGTTGCGACGCAACGGCGCAATCCATTGATCGGGAGCCTCCAATGACCAGGCCGGAAGATTAACCTGGGCAGATTCCAGAATGGCAATTTCCGGTAACCTGAGCCATGATTCGCGTTCTAATGATGTGGTCAGGCGTAAGGCGGTAAACCCTGTATTCCTGGGAGTGAACCGGCATTCCTGAAAATAATCCAGCCCCTGATAAAATAGCCGGGGCCCTGACCAGAAATGCCCCGTCAGCGGCATATTCTCCACAAGGGTAACCCACTCACCCGCAACGGTCAGCCCTTCCAGGCGAATACTACCCAGCCCCTCCGTACCCGAACCCATAACCCGCAAACCAGTCGTTTTCACGGGTCTTTTAAATCTCCATTCAAGGGTCGCCTTCTCATCCTTCCGCAGCATGGTCACCCACTGTGTGTCGAGATTACCATCAGCCACCAGTGGCCTGATATCCTGTCTTGATTTTTCCTCCAGAACGGAAACTATCTGATCCAGCGGCAAATACGCCCAATCCCTGGAGGGAGCCCGGAAATCATAGTCGACCAGGAACTCACCTGCGTACGCCTGCTTCCCACTCGCTCTGGTTGCTTTGAGAAAGCTGCGGAGATCATGAAAGTTGTTGATAAACGCCTGAACCGGCGCAAGTGCTGCTTTGCGCGCATAAGGCACGTACGACTCCACAGGCATATCAGCAATGACCGCCCGCTCACGCGTTGCGAAAGATACCCAGCAATACAGGAAATCTCCGACAACCACCCCACCGGTATTTTTTTCAACAAAGTCTGCGAACTCCTTGGTGGCCTCATAGCGATGACGATTTTCCGCCATATGATCGTTCATTGACGGCATCAGGATTACGGCTCTGGGCACAACCAATACAAACAGTAGAAAACCAGCTACCACCAACTTTCGTTGCTGGAGAATCCAGTCAATAGCAACTCCTACCATCACGGCCGCCGCTGGAATCAGGGGCATCAGGTAGCGGGTAACCTTGATGCGGGAGAAATGCGATTGCGAATAAAAACCCATCATAAACACAACCATCAGAACCGCCGAAACCATGGTGATAAACTGAATACTGCGCGGGCTCTTTTGCTTCGCTGTCCGGACCGCTGCCAGCACAAACACGCCGGCCAGTATTACCAGGCCGACCAGGCGTGCAATGTTCATTCCCGTAGGCCACGGCTCCAACCCCAGAGTTCTGGGTAGTATCTGGAAAAAATACCCCAGCCCTTCCAGCGTAGTACCTTTTCCGAAAGATTGAGTGAACGAGAGCGAAGCCCAATCATTGGTAATATTCCACCACCACCAAGGCAGACTCCCCAGCAGAAATGCCGCCAGTGCCCAAAAAATGACTCCCTGCCGGAACATATAGCGAATGGCCGGAACTGCCACAACCAAGGCGGTCATGAGGTAAATAATCACCATTTGATTATTCCACCAACCGAGCCCGGCGAAAAAACCGGCCCACACTAAATGATGTACCGATGTTTCCCCTGACCCGAGGGCCAGCGCAGTGAATCGATTTACCATCAGCACGGTCAGCAACCCGAACATCAGCATCGTCATATACCCGCCCCGGGGCTGAGAGCTGAAGTGGAGCAAGGTGTCTGAACTTACGATCAGGTAGGCCACTGAAAAGAAGCCAGCTCGCGAACCCGCCGCGTCTCGTGTCAGCAGATAGACCAGGAAGGGCACGGAACATGACCACAGGGCGGTCCCGGCGCAGACGGCATACTCGGACGTTCCGAAAATCTTGCACAGCAAAGCACTTAACACCGGTTCAAGGCTTCCCATGTATGCTTGGCCTGAATAAAAAACCGGGAATTGCCCCAGTTCGGCCATATGCTTAGCCATCAACAACACAACACCATAATCGCGCAGGGGTATATACTGAACGCACCAGGCGCTATAAAACCGCACAGCTGCGGCAACGACAATGCCCAGAACAGACATCCATACCCAAAATCGCTCAGAACGTAATAAGTTCACAACCCCTCTCCTGTTTATTAAACAGACAACCGCATTACCCCCAACTGGGAGTAACCGGCAATGCGGTATCAAATTCTTTGATCAGCGCTGACTCATACTGGCCCTTGTAGGTGCCGGCCAGGAATTTATGGAGGGATTCGTTCAGGAAACGCTGCCAGGAGGCTTTTTCTTTACCCGGAACAATGGGAAAGAAGCAGACGCCATTCTCCATGGCCGCCCGATAATCTCCCTGGGCATCTCCAATCATCATGATTTTATCAGCCGGATATTTGCCGTTTGCAGCCAAGGCGATGTGCTCGGTCTTGGTGCCATGCTCCTGTCCGGCAATAACGCGCACATACTTGATCAACCCATGTTCCGCCCATTCACGCTCAAGCGCTTCCAGTGGGGTCTGCGATACGACCATGATGTCGGCGTTGAGGAACGCCTTCTCCAACGACTCACGGACAAACGGAAACGGCGGCACCCCCTTCACGGTAGACTCAATAGTCGCATCCACGGCCTCCGACCAAGCCAGTACATTGCGCAATTCAACGTCACCCGTTTTTTCAACCACTCGACGCAGGGCACTTTTGCTGAGCTGGGACTCAGCCTGAACCCATTGCTGCAAACTCTTGAGGTCAGGCACTTTTGCGCCCAGTTCAATAACTTCCCGCCTTTTGGCAAGCCAACTCAGAACAGAAAGAATGGCAGGATACCGGTTGCATCCCCGCTCCTTGGAGTACAGATTGACGAACTCCGTGGCGTCCTTCGCATACCCGGCAATTGATTCCAGGCCGAAATACTTGATGTTATTAGGCAGAAAGCATTGCTTCTGCTTAATCTCCATCGTGTCAAAGGCACAGCCATCTGAATCAATGCCGATAAAGAAAGCGTGGCCTGGCACGAAACTCTTCAACTCTTTTGCTAACTCATTCACTTGATTTTTTCCTCTTAGCCCTTGCCGCTCATTATTTATGGTTCGTCCTGCCCTGTAACAACTATGGCAAAACATGCCCCAAAGTCCATTTTTCTGAATAAATGATGAAACCTTGCTTCATGATGGATCACATGGTCATCGGACGTCAGATCCCAACCATCCTACCGCCTGGCCCCCCCACCCATTCTGACGCCTGGCAGAATGGTGCGCAGAGTGGTGTTGGAAGCGATTTGGTTGATATACGCAACCATGGTCGCAGCGTCCTGCTCGCTTTGCCCCATAGCCACGGCAGCATCGTAGTATTCCCGATTGCGCTCGTTTTCAAGCAAGGGGACCACAGCCACGATATTGCTCCGCAAGGCCGACATCACCTGCTGGCGCTCATCAGGCGGCAAACCGCTTTGCAGTTGCTGGTTCAACGATGCGGCCTGACTAAGCAGCATTGTCATCGTATTGTATTCCACCAAGTCAGACGGAGTCATCCTCGATGTATCCCGGCTCATGAAGTAATCGGCCGATTGAGTCCAGGCATTCTGCATACGTTGCTGCAACTCCAGGCGCCGCTGCTGGAATTCCGCATATCGCTGGGGATCATTTGTCCGCAGATTATCCATCCAGTCCGAAGGGCGACGGCGCCCCCGATCCGGCTCCGGGTCACGCGGGGGGGGCGTTATACCTTCAATCAACTGGAGCGAGCCCGTGCCGGCGACCTGCGGTGCCGGTTCCCGGTTATTAGAGAAAGGCACGACCAACTGTGATACGGAGACCTGGCGTTCGACTTCCAACCGCGGAACAAAGGGCACGCCCTTGAGCCGCTCATTCGCAACATTGTATTGCTGTTGAAAGGAAAGGGCCTGATTCCGATAATAAATTGCCAACGATGACGTTGTCAGCAGAACAATTAAACTCAACACCGTCAGCACAGTCGACTGTTTGCGCATATCAGAATTTCTAGGAGGCCTGCCCCCCGGCCCTCACGGATCAACCAGCCGTCAAAATCGCATCTTTGGCCGCCTTGGCGATCTTGAACTTCAGAACGGTCTTGGGAGGGATCTGAATCGTCTCGCCGGTCGCGGGATTACGCCCCATCCGGGCCTTGCGCTCAACTTTGACGAGTTTACCAAGCCCCGGGATGACAAAACCTTCCACGGCATCACGAACCGCCATTTTGGCAAGGGTCTCAAGCATCTGAGCGGCCTGTTTCTTTTCGACACCTGACGCTTCCGCCAACTCCGCAATAATCTCACTCTTGGTCTTCATTACGCCTCCATTGATGGGTTTATCGAAACAGCTCTACTTTACGTCACACCGCAGCGTGTAACAAGCGGATAATTACAGACCCTACAGAGGCTGGTTGAAAGCAATTCCAAAAGTCAGGCCCGCAACGTTGGCATGCAGGACACGGGCATTCATCATAACTTCCTTTGTACGACTCGCACCGGGAAACCAGTCAGGGATCCGAAAAGACACATGACAAGCCGTCAAGGCATCCAGAACCGCTGAACATTTGACAAGCATGCCGCCTGCAGAAACATTTTGCGCAACAGCATTAATGATGGATACCTGCCCCGGCGTATCCAAATGAATCTCCACAGGAAGAGTACACTCAAAACGGGGAAAACGACGCTGATTCCTTGTACGTATACCTAGCCGATGCAAGTTCCGCTTCACAACTTTACGCCAGAGAGAAACCCCATTGTGATCTAGTCGCTGAAACTTCTTATTCATATCCCTAAGTCCCCACTCACGATGAAGACACCCAAACCCCTCTTCGACTTAAAAGTACCACTTTGACGGCAAGAAGAAAATGATTTTTACATGATTTTACGCGATTTGGGTTGTTTGAATCGTCGGGTTATGTCTACAATCAAAAAGTTATTACAATTCGAGTCGACATGGGGGGGGAATAGCATGCAAAACAACGACATTAAATATAAAATATCCCGCCTGAAATATGACGGATTTTTCTTAATTGCCTTCTGGGAACTGATGTCTTTTATTTTGCTGATTCTGCTCATCTGGGTGAACGAAGTTCTGGATTTGTCTGCGTTGTGGTTTGGTGTCCGCCCGGAGCTTCCGAGTTTTTACCGGGGATGCGGCCTGACGATCGGAGTGATAACGATCGCGATCATCACCGTCGGAAACACCTATATCCAACAGAAGCAAATCATCAAGAGGCTGATCATCATCTGCTCACGTTGCCGGAAAATGCGGGTGGATGAACATGCATGGGAGCATCTCGACCAATACCTGGGCGACCAATCCCTGGCCCGGATAAGCCATGGACTCTGCCCGGACTGTTTCGAGCAGGCGAAACGGGAGGTTGAAGATCATCCTGCGGTGAAGCCTCCGAAGGACTAAGTCGACTTTTATATCCGCATGATTCCCGTGTTCAGGTCGCGACCCCGGACACATCCTGTGCAGCCAGGCCCTTGAGGTAGTTAAAGCTGAGCGCCAGGTTTCCGAAGGGATCACGTCCATAACAGTCGTCCTGTTCCACGATAAACCATTCGCAACCGGCTTTTTCCGCAGCCTGCACGATAGCCGGCATATTGAGATTGCCATGCCCGACGGCGGCAAAGCTGGGCTTGTTGTCGATCACGGTGTAATCTTTGAGATGGATCAAAGGCAGGCGTTTCCTGAGTTTCTTGCACCAGGCCACAGGATCAGCTCCACCGTTCTGGATCCAGAAGGTGTCGATTTCACCCTGAAGGTTCTTCTTGTTGCTCTTCTCATAGATCCATTCCAGCGCCGTTTTGCCCTCAACCGACACCAGTTCCGTGGCGTGGTTATGATACGTCAGCACCTGCCCCGCCTTACGCATTTTCTTGCCTGCCGCATCCAGCTTGGCGGCTAAATCCAACACATTCTGGAGGGTGCTGAAATCGACGCCGGCAGGCCAGGGATAGGCCGTGTAGCGGCAGTTTAACTTCTGAAGACGTTCAATCACCAGTTCGGTTTGATTGAGGATTTTATTACTGTCCTCATGAGTGGCGCAACAAATCAAGCCCTCGCCAGCTAATATCCGGTTGAGTTCGGTCTCATCAATCGGACCCATACCCGACACTTGAACGGCCTCATAACCAATCGCGCGTACCTTCTTCAGGGCTGAAGCAATTTCGGCGGGTGTTTTAATATAATCTCGAAGAGTATACAATTGCGCGGCCACTTGACTGATTTTCATATGTTCTTCCTTTTGTTAATAAAAAAAAGTTTTATACAATAATCGTTTATACGATACCACAGTAATTCCTGATTTTCTACGACTCATCAACTGTGGTGGAAAAGCCACGCTCGATTCGGCACATCAGGTACAAGGCTCCGATCAACAGAAAGTTGACAGCCCCGTTGGCAATACCGAAAGCAATCGCCCCGCGTTCGTTACGCAGGTAGACTGTTACCAGCACCTGCCCTACCCAGACGCCAACCGCGAGCAGAAATTTAGCACCAAGGATAATCAGCATGCCATGATGAGGAATGCCGTTGCTCAACAGCGAACCGGCCTTCGCAGCGGCCACATCAAGTCGGATCTTTTGTTTCACCCAAAGCCAGCACATCCAGCCCAAAATGCAAAGGGGCAACACCGCCAGACCAAACCATTTGAATGCAAGCATCTCCTGTTGTGAATACATCCACCACATCAGGAACGGCACACTCAGCACTGACAACACTGTTATCCCGTCAAAGAGCAAAAACGAACGGCTCAGCCATTTAGTCCGGGGGCCCACAATCGGCAATATCGGCATTTCCTCAAATCCTTTTGGACTCCAGGGCGCCGGAGGGTGGAAATGCTTGTCACCTCCCAGCCGGTGCCACTCGATATACGTCATCACCATGAATGTCGCGCTGATGATCGAAAAGAAAGATATCCAGATAAACATGAAACGGTAGGAATAGTCAGAGCCATTACAAAGGTTCCTGACAATATCAATAAAAATTCCAGCCAATATACCGGAAATCATAACAAAGACAGACCGGATCATGGCTTGCGCCGAGCAGAACTGCCCAAATCGTGACTTGGGGAAAATCCGCATTTCACAGGGCAAGCCGGCCACACCGACCAAGGCACTCAGAAACGTGCCAATCATGACATTCCCCAGATTCATCCAGAAAAAGTAATTTCCCGGCACGGTCACAAAAATCCACACCAGGGACATCAGGTTGCCCAGCACACCGAATACTGCCCCGTAAACACAGATACGCAGCGGATGCCAGCGGTCCACGAATATGGCCATGAAGTACATCGCCGCCATCATCGCGATGGCGCTGATGGCGTTGATTCTGCCAATCTGTGCCAGGGAAAGCCCCATATCGCGGTTGAAAAAGATTCCAAAGACACCAATGGCGCCGCCAAAGGCACCAAAGGATGTCGCCAGAAACCTGAACCAGTAAAATTTATGTGAAAAGGATTCCCTGAAAAATGTAAGGATCCCCTTCAGTCCCTTGCCGGCCTCTTCACTTTCGCCTTCTATCGGCGGGTACTCACCTTCCTTAACCTTCAGGCATACCAGGCCGAAGCCCAGGAAATACAGCAACGCGGCTCCGATAAAGATTTCGCGCATGTGGGATTCTGCATACTGGAAAATAAAGAAATTATAAAGCGCTCCGGCGCCCACACCGACCATTTTAAACAGGCCCATAAAACGCGCCAGAAACTGGGCAGGAACCACATCATTGAACAGGTACCAGAAGACAGAACCGACAAACATGTTGAAAAACTGAAACATGATCAGAAAAGCCGCAACCAGGACAATGGTAATGGTGGCGGGCGTGAACTGTCGCAAAAATGCTGCATGTCGTTGCAGCATCCCGCACAGATCATCACTCAGCCCCATTAACGCCAGACTGGCGCAGAGAAACGGCATGGTCCAGAGGATGAAAGGGATGCGGCGCCCCCAGCGACTCCGGTACCGGTCGCTTTTAAAACTGACATAAGGCCCCACCGCCATGTTCAAAACGCCGGGTGCGGTAGTCAGGACGAGTCCCATCAGCCAGTTTGAGCATCCCAGCGCCTTGAATTTAAGCGGCAATATGCTCGGCACCACTGCTTCCATCATCGTGAAACAGAAGTCCCCCCACAACAGCCAGGCAAACAGTACAAACAATCCGACCTTGGTATAGGTCCTGGTGCCACAATGAAAGTATCTGCCGTCCGGCATTAATGCGGAAGCTTTTTGAAAAACCGGCGTGATTACCAATTTAATTCTTCCTTCTCGCGGCCTCTTCAAGACGTTTCATCAACGTTAAAGCCACAGCCATATCCTTCCCGGGATCCTGAATGGTCGCTTCTATCGAGATTCGCCCATTGTAGCCAGCCTTGATGAGAGCATCGAAAAAAGGAGCAAAATCACAAGGCTCGGAACCGGGTGCGAGACGGTTCAATTCCGTGGCGATGTGCACGTGAGAAAGAAGGTCACCATTGGCTATAATGTCTTCACAGGAGTCTTTGTCACGCATCAGGTGAAAGGCATCGACCAGCAAACGCAGATTCGGTTGCGCAACCTCGCGCACCAGCGCAGCGCACTCACGGACGGTGGTCAACACATTGCATTCCTTGCTGTTTAATGGCTCCACAACAACGGTCACGCCGTGACGTCTGGCAATTGGAGTGAACATCTGGCAAAATCCGACAAGTTGAATGTGAGCGGCAATCGGATCAAATCCCTCCGGGGTACAGCGGGCACCTCCCGAACCAAACACGATAACCTCCACACCTGCCTGTTCTGCCCTTTCAAATGTTGTCGACACATATTTCTCAAGGGCAGGGGCATCGACCGTTGGCCCCGTAATCTTAAGATCGCCGGGCACGAAGCAGTTAAGGACAGGATACGGCAGTTGGGCGCCATGCACCTCTTTAAGTGAATCTAAAAACGCCTCCCGCGACTCCCGCGGCTTCAGCACTCCTCCTACTGCTCCCTCTGCATAATCGAAAGACGCTTCCGCGGCAATAGCAGTCAAGGAATGGGCACAACAAACACCGTATTTCATGAAATTCCTCCTGTTCAACTACGGCAAGAATAAGAGACAACCCATCCTGATACAATCTTAGATTCACCGGCGCTTAGTCAAAACCTGGTACCGTCAAAAATAAAAACCCACCCCTAACCCCTCCAACGAGGGATTAATGGTGGGTCGTGCGGAAAGCGCCATTCAACTGTAGACTGTCAACTTTTACCGGAAGGAAACAACGGCGTGATGTGCCGGTCATAGAAGTTTGCCTCTACATTCCTCGCCACACTTTCCCGGTGAGTATCCAAGGCATCCAGATACCGTGAACCCATTTCTGCCGCCACTTTGTAGCCCACGTGCAGCAACTGCCTGAGATTGGGATTATAGCCGGAATTGGCCTGATCATGGCGCAATGCCGCGACATACGTGGCGCTATCCCACTTCGCCACTTGTCCGGCCGAAGGAAGAGCCTTCCGGTCAATGTTTATAACTTCGGCATAGGGGCCACAGAGTTCATCGAACCTGCCCAGTGCCGCGGTATAGACTTCCTTGGCGATAGCAAGTCCATCGCCCCCCGCCTCCGCCAGCCCCACTACCTCTTCAAGCCAGGTCGTGCCGGCTGTCTTCAGGTGCATGCCAGCCCCGGTTTTCTGCAAGATTCCCCGGATGGGTCCATAGATCTTGAACTTATCACTTCCAGAATGGACGCTCAGCTTCAGGTTCGCCGGCAGCTGGAACCGTTGACAGGCCAACCTGATCACCGCCACATCCGCTTCAAATTCCCGTGCGAACTGCGAAACATCCCCGACATAGTCCACGCCCTTGTTGAAACGGCCGGAGAAACGTGGCGCAATCGTCTGGGCAGGAATGCCCTCATCCGCGATGGCCGCCAGAATCAGCAGCAACTCGGGAGGCGTTTGCGGTGTCATCGTTTCATCCATCGAGACTTCCGTCACAAACTGTCCGGCTCCTTTTTTCTCCTCGATCCGCCGATAAATACGCCCGGCCTCCTGGATGGCAAACAGATATTTCCCGGCCACCGCCTCCAAAAGCTCTCGCGTGATAACCAGCGGAGCGACCAGGCCTTCCACCGGCAACTCCCCACACCAACTGCTGTATTTCTCCACAAACGCTTTAACAGCCACGGGATCCGCTGCCGTGCCAATCGCACTGGCGACATCCAGCGTGAAGAAATCGCTGGTGGCGATGAACCCGTCAACGGTTTTGAAATTGATATGATCCGCATCCACGAAATAAGGGAATGACCACCTCATGGCCGCCACCGCTGCATCTGCCGCCTGACGCACACTCAGTGGTTCAGTGTGGATGATGGAATGTTCGCGGAATGATTTGTTCCAGACCGGCGACACCTCAATCCCCTTTTTACGAGCCCGCAGCAGGGCCGCTAATTGCGCTTTCCCTTCCCGTGCAAATCGGTCCCCAACACCCATGGAATATTTCGGCAATTGAATCTGCATTGAGCTCTCCTTTTAAGTGACATCTTACGAAGCCATCAACAAGAGGGACAGTCCACCAAATCACCAATATCCCGTCAACCTCATTCGTATGAGGAAGATTGTGAGGGTGTCTGACAAATTCTTTAATATTGCCGCCGTTTAGATACAAATGCGCAAAGACGGCCAGCGAGGCCGCTGGCTCTCCAGAAGACACACAAAAGCGGGAGTTTTCTGGTGGAGGGCCACCGGCCTCGGTGGCCGTAGTGAGGAGGATCCTTTAAAAGTGGTATCAAAGAATTTGTCCTGCACCCCTCTCTGTCGCCCTTTGTCAGATGTGACTGGAATGCAGGCTCTGATGTGATATAGTGCCCACTCCCATGAATTTACTCAGACAACTTCACGAACATATGCAAAAAAAGCGAGCCTATTCAGGCGCTCTAAATGCCCTGCGTTTTCTTGGGCCAGGCATGCTTGTGACAGTTGGATTTATTGATCCCGGGAACTGGGCCACGAATGTCGCCGCCGGGTCCCAGTTTGGCTACCTGCTGCTCTGGGTCATCACAATCAGCACCGTGATGCTGATTCTGCTCCAGCATAATGCCGCCCATCTGGGCATTGTCACAGGCTCCTGTCTGGCGGAATCCGCCACGCAGCATCTACCCGCCTGGCTGTCACGCAGTGTGCTGGGGTCGGCGGTTATTGCCGCCATTGCCACCGCGTTCGCTGAAATTCTGGGAGGGGCCATTGCGCTTCAGATGTTGTTCCATCTCCCCCTTAAAATCGGAGCCGCCCTCACGACCGTCGTTTCCCTCGCCCTCCTTGTCTGGAACTCCTACAGGCGACTTGAGAAGTTGATTATCGGCTTTGTCTCCCTGATCGGCCTGGCCTTTATCGCGGAAATGTTTTTGATTGATACGGACTGGGTCACCGCGGCCAAAGGCTGGGTCACACCTGCCCTCCCCCACGGCTCCATCCTGATTGTGATGGGCGTGCTCGGGGCGGTCGTGATGCCCCACAACCTGTTTCTTCACTCCGAAGTGATTCAGAGCCGGCAATGGAATATTCAGGGGGAAAGCGCCATTCAAAGTCACTTGAAGTACGAGTGGCTTGACACCCTGTTTTCCATGATTGTCGGCTGGATGATCAATAGTGCCATGATTCTATTGGCTGCCGCCACCTTTTTTAAAGCGAATATCGTGGTGACTTCGCTGGAACAGGCGCAGGACATGCTGCGCCCCATCCTGGGAAATAACGGCCCCCTGGCCGCCACGATTTTTGCCTTTGCCCTCCTCTGTGCAGGGCTTACCGCCAGCGTTACGGCGGGAATGGCGGGCAGTTCCATCTATGCGGGCATGTTCAACAAGCATTATGACATTCATACCCGGACGTCCAAAATCGGCGTGGCGATTACCCTGGGCTGTGCCTTTCTGGCCATCCTGTTTGTCACCAACAGTTATACCGCCCTGATCCTCTCCCAGGTCCTGCTAAGCATCCAACTCCCATTTACCATCGTGCTGCAAGTCTATTTGACCTCATCCCCGAAAGTCATGGGCTCCCACGCCAATACCCCACGCGGTAAAATCCTGCTCTGGACCATCGCAATCATTGTCATTGTCCTCAACCTGATCCTCCTCCGGAACACCTTCACGGCATAACCGGAGCCAAGAAGAAGAGTTTGAACAGAAGCTCACGAAGCACGCAAAGGCGGTTGCGGCGAGTACGCCGCACCCGCAGTAATTATCTGTTCAAAATTCTTATCGCCCCAGAATCACACACTCGACGGCCTTGATGGCATCGATTGCCGAACTCGTTATGCCGCCGGCGTAACCGGCGCCTTCGCCTATCGGGTAGAGATTTTTCATATTCACCGATTCAAAGTTTTCATCACGCTTGATGCGCACAGGTGAGGAGGTCCTGGTTTCCGCAGCCAATAGAATCGCCTGCTCTGAAACAAATGTCGGATAGGCTTCTTTCCATGAGCCAAATGCACTGACCAGCTCCTCGCAAACAAATTCCGGGAAAATCCCCCTCATATCAACGGCGGTTGTCCCCATCTTGAATGAGTTTTGATTCAACGAAACAGAAACGTTCCCGTTTAAGAAATCCATCAGATTCTGCGCAGGAGCGTTCCATCCCCCGCCCGCCGCTTCAAACGCCTTACGCTCGATCCCCCTTTGGAAATCGATACCCGCCAACGGATCTGCCGACTTATAGTCAGCCGTGTGGCAGTTCACCACAAGAGCTGAATTCGAGAACGCCGAAGCCCTGCGGGAGTAACTCATGCCGTTTAATACCAGCAGCCCGTTTTCAGAGGACGCATTCACAATCTCTCCGCCAGGGCACATGCAGAAGGTATACACCCCCCTGCCCGTTTTTCGATTGGTGTTATTGAAGGAATAAGTGGCCGCCACCAAGCCGGATAAATCCGTGCGATCCTGATCGTATCTTATGCGATTGATCAGTTCGACGGGGTGTTCGATCCGCACTCCAACCGAAACCGGTTTCTGCTCAAGCACAATTCCTTTTCCCTGAAGCATCGCCATGGTGTCGCGTGCCGAATGCCCCACCGCAAGATAGAGATGTGAAGTTAGATATTCCCGCTCCCCGTTTATCACAATCCCTGAAACAGCACCCTCTGATATGAATATATCCGTCATTTTTGAGGAATAATGGATCTCACCGCCCCGTTCAAGGATATGGTTCCGGATGTTGCGGACGATCCTGCACAAGACATCCGTCCCCAGATGGGGCTTGCGGATGCGGCCGATATCGTCAGGCGCGCCAAAATTGATGAACGTATCCAACACCTTGTTGGCATGCCTCGAATTATTAATCCGGGAGAACAGCTTTCCGTCCGAGTAGGATCCGGCGCCGCCTTCGCCAAACTGGATATTGGACTCAGGATCCAACTTTCTTTCCCTGATAAATCGCTGAACATCAAGATCGCGTTCTTCGATGTTTTTGCCACGATCAAAGATTAGCGGCTTCTGGCCGTGCTCAAGAAGCTCGAGAGCGGCAAACATCCCCGCCGGCCCGAAACCTATTATGACATGATCCAAATCAGACCTCGCTTATACTTTATTCACATACATCACGTCGGTACTATATCTGAACGAATGGCTTCCGCATTGAAATTCCGCACACCATTCCGATTTCAGCCGTCCCAATTTCCTTTTGCCTGTACCAACAAATCTGCTATAACTAAATGTTTATGGAACCACGAAATTCATTCACATTTGAGTTGTCTGAGATCCAGCAGGCAGCCCTGATTATGCTCCTCGAAGGGGGCAATTATAAGCGGGCAACCGTCCCCTATTCCCTGATCGCCGTCGATGGGGATCATTGCCGGATTGTGCTCTATACTTCAGGCAAGGTTTGCGTGCAGGGCAAAGGCGCCCAGGATTTCGTCACCTTTACCCTTGAGCCGCTGGTCCTGATGTCCGCCCAGGTTGGCTATGAAGATGTGCTCAACCCCGAGGCGCTGGCCCCGCATATCGGCGTGGATGAGAGCGGAAAGGGCGATTTCTTCGGGCCCATGGTCATTGCCAGCGCCTACACCGACCAACCCATCATCGAGAAAATGCGCGAATTGGGGGTCAAGGACAGCAAGAAGATCTCCACCGACAAGCGCATTCTGGAACTGGCCCGCGAAATCCGCAAACTGCTCGGGGACCGCTTTACTCTGATCCAGATCGGGCCTGGCAAATACAATCAACTCTACGCCAAAATGCGGAGCGTCAACGCCATGCTGGCATGGGGTCATGCCCGCGCCATCGAGAACATGCTTGAGAAGATTCCCACCTGCCCGCGCGCGATCTCGGATCAGTTTGGTAGCAAGGAGCAGGTTCAACGGGCATTGATGAACAAGGGTAAAAAGATCGAGCTTGTTCAAATGCACCGCGCCGAAGCAGATCTTGCGGTTGCCGCCGCCTCCATTCTGGCCCGGGAAGCCTTTGTTCTTGGGATTCAACGTCTCGGAGAACAGTACGGTGTCAAATTGCCAAAGGGCGCCTCCGACATGGTGCAGATGGCGGCCGTGGAACTGATCAAAAAACATTCCCCGAAAGTGCTGCTGGATACGGCCAAATGCCATTTCAAAACTACCGACAACGTTCTGGCCCGCCTCCAACAAACCCGCGCCGTTCTCGGACCGGATGGTGCCGTGCAATCAAAGCCCTACAGCCGGTTTCCAAAAAAAAAGAATTCAGAGTCCAGTAGTCAAGAGTCAGAATGAACACAAACGTCGTAATAACGCTAAGTCACTCCCAATTCCAGATTCTGAATTCTGAATTCGGTATCCTGGATTCCCCACTCCGTACTCCGCACTCCGCACTCCCCATTTTATGAACCCGCCCCCCTCCAAACCGGCCTTTCCCCTCCTCCATGTTGCACGGTTGGAAACCAGCAGTCGGCTTGCGGAACTCTATGATGACTATTCCGTCGAAGGCGGTGATGACCAATGCACGGCCTGGTTTGATGCCGACCGTGACCTGGCCATCATCGAGTATTACTGTGTCACTCCTGCCGAAGCGACCCATCGCCTTGAAGCCATGAAGGCCTTTCTTGAACCTCATCAAGGCCAGGATACCCTGACCTGTCTCATCCATGAACTTCCCGTCGAAGACTGGGCGGAAACCTGGAAGAAATTCTTCCATACCGAAAAAGTGTCGGATAGGATCTGGATCAAGCCATCATGGGAAACCTGCCACCCCCCCAGGGGCGATATCGTGGTTGAAATTGACCCCGGCATGAGCTTCGGCACCGGCCAGCACGGCACCACGCGCGGCTGCCTGGAAATGATTGATCAACTGGCGCACACCCACACGGGGGCCACTTTCGCCGACCTTGGCTGCGGGTCCGGCATTCTGACCATCGCCGCCGCCAAACTGGGCTACACCCGGTTGATCGCATTGGACAATGATCCTCTCGCCGTTCGAATCGCGCGTGAGAACGCGGAATTGAATGGTGTGGCTGACCAGATCCGGTTTATGACGGGTGATGTGGCCGAAGCCGGCCTTGAAGGGACCTGTGACATTGTCGTCGCCAATATTCTGGCCACAGTGCTGATTGCCAATGCGAAGGTTCTTAAGGCCTTTATGTTCCCCACCCCCCACGCCCGCATCATTCTCTCCGGTATTCTCAATCCCCAGGCCGCCGATGTCCAGGCCGCCTTCGAAGCCCAACATCTGAGTGTCACAGAAAACATCCAACGCGGCGAATGGACCACCCTCTGCATGAAAAGAAAAGAATGAGCATGCAAACTGGCAAACTAATTCTTAACTTTGGACTTTGAACTCTGGACTTTAGACTTTATGACCCGCGCCCCCATCACACACAAGATCCTGATCAACTGGGCCGGCCAGCGCGTCTTTCAGGATGCCAAGGCTTTGATGGATCGGGGAATGGTTCAGGACGCAGCCTATGAAGAACCCTTCGTCGTCGGTACCGTCCTCTGGAGCAACCGGCCCCTCAAAACCTCGGTCCGGATCCTTCATGATGGCTCCGCCGAAAATCACTGCCCCTGTCGTGACAGCAAGGAGCGGGGCATCATCTGTTCCCATGTGGTTGCCTTATGCCTGGAATTGATCCGGCGCGCCAATAATCCGGAGATGGAGGCCAAGCGGCAGGAGGAACTCCGGCGGGCCGAACGCATTGCCAAGTTCAATGAAGCCGCCTATGTCAAACGCGCCCGCAACGGCACTCCCGGCAGCACTGACGCCCATATCAGACTGACTCTCAAGAGCGGCTGGCGTCGTGACGTTTTGAATCAGCGCATCCCGATCCGGTGCGATGCCGTGATCGGCGAGAAGGTCATCCCCCTCAGCAATATTCCCCCGATGATGAGCCTTGGCCTCAATCAGAAGGACGAGTCGGTCCTTTTTGTACTGGAAGACATTTGTGAGGGGCCGGCTAAAAGCGAGATTGACCTCAAACCGCAGGACTTTGTCTCCTTATTACAATTATTGCAGGGACACCAGATCGATGAAGAACAGAACCCCGTGCCGATCACCATTGCCGCCACCAAACTGACTTCTTTCCTGCACCTCGATCTCGACCGGGACAACGGGGAACTGATCCTGATGATCCACACCGAGATCCCCTTCCTTAATGCCACTGAGATCCCGCTGTATATTGTGGCAGGCCGGCATGGCTGGGTATTCGGCGCCAACCACTTCTGGCCGTTGGAACAGATTCTGCCCGACCCCATCCGCTCCATTTATGTGGAGCCGGTCATCATTCCGCGCACCTCCGTGCCCCGCTTTATGCAGGCAGAACTGCCGATGTTGGCAGGGTTTATGAGGGTGGAAAGCGATCTCTCCCTGGAACTGTTCCCGATCGAGCCGGCCCAGCCGAAATTCCGCTTCGTCATAAAGGGAAGCCCGGCATCCCTCGCCGGAACCCTCTATGCTGAATATAACGGCTACAAAATGGTTTCCGCAAAAAATGATCCCAAAGGCCATTTTGCCATTCCTGATCCCAACGACTTTCTGCGCTATCTGGTCCGGAACCTGGAGGCCGAGAAAAAAGCCACGGAATTTTTATCCAAATACGGTTTCACCGGGGAAGCCGGCGACGCTCTCACTCCCGTAGTCGGGTGTCGGGAAGTATTGAACTTCCTCGGCAGTCATGTACCCGCCCTTCGTCGTAAAGGCTGGCGGATCGAATTGGAAGGCCGGATCGGCGGCTTCATGGAGGAGGCCGAATTCGCCACCCCCGTCGTTCATATCAATTACAAGGATGAGGAGACCGGCTGGTTTGAGGTTGGCT
>JBAXDB010000031.1:0-22906 GCA_037141135.1 bacterium
TGGCTAGCGTATTTGTTGAAATAAACAGAAACAATGGAAAGAGGGCATTTGGGGTGAAAATGGGGACAGAGGGGGCACCCATCACTTGGGCTATGAGCTGGATCTAACACCGGGTCGGAGCTTGGCTACAACCTTGCGACACTGGCACAATACCCCTCCCACAGCCCCCGAAAAAGTGCAATTAATTGCACTACCGACTCCGCAGATCGCAGCTATTTACAGGGGTTTTGAAGTTTTCAGGTCTTATACCCCTCCCAGTCACATGGTCACTATTGGCTCCCTCCCGCGAGCATCTCCAGACAAAGATAAGTATGCTGTCAGATAATTACCACGCCGGATGGCGCGATCTACTGATAGAAAAATCGTTACTTCCGCAGATATACGAATTTCATCGGTGCTGCCACAATGATTGCTTATTCAAGTCTCGAGATGTAGCTGAAAAGAGAAAAGCATGAGCACACAACCCGTACGCATTACTCCACAGGACGCCATCGTCCGCCTCCGCGGACAAGCCATCATCCTCGATGCTGACCTCGCAGCCCTTTACGGCGTTACGGTCAAGCGGCTCAATGAGCAAGTCCGTCGCAATATCAAAAGATTCCCGGAAGACTTTGTTTTCCAACTCACCCTCGCGGAAGCCCAGCGTTCAAGGTCGCAATTTGCGACCTTGAAACGAGGCCAGAATATCAAGTATTTGCCATACGCGTTCACCGAACATGGCGTGATCATGGCAGCGAATGTATTGAGGACCACCCCAGTGTCAGTCTTGAAGACTTCAGACATATCATATCTTTGGCAAAGACACTTGGATCATATTGAAATATGATGTTGGGAAAGGAAATATACTATTAAGATTACCTGATCAGAACTGTACGGCTATAATTGCCGCATTCAACAGCTTGGCGGGCATAATACCCAGCAGCGTCACGATCACGACCAGGATCACGCCCAGGATCGCAACACCCCGCTCAAATTGGAAGGCCGGCCGTTCCCCGGGGTCGGTAAAGTAAACCACACGCGCGACGGTCAGGTAGTAATAAATGCCAATGGCCGTGTTCACGGCGGCAATTACCACCAGCATCACGAATCCACTGTGCAGGGCCTCATTCAAAAGCAGGAATTTACCGATAAAGCCGGCGAAGGGTGGGATACCGGCCAGGGCAAACATGCTGGACGCCAGGATAAAGGCCGCCAGCGGGTTGCGCTTGTGCAAGCCGGAAAGATCATCCAGCGTGACATTCTCCCCATCTTTTGACATCTGGCAGATCACCAGAAACGCCGCCAAGCTCATGGCGACAAAACCAAAAATATAGAACATGGATACCGCATATCCGCTCTTCTGCAGTGTCACCAAACCCAGCATCACATAGCCCGCATGCGCAATACTCGAATACCCCAACATCCGCTTGAGGTCTTTCTGAACCAATGCGGCCAAGTTTCCAAAGAACATGGAGCCAATCGCCGCCAGCGTGATCACCAGGCTCAATGCCTCGTTAGGCGCCTGAACGCACATCAGAAACCGGACCAGGACCGCCACCACCGCCACCTTGGGGACACCGGCAATAAAGGCCGTCGTCTCGTTGGAGGCACCCTGGTAGACATCCGGCGCCCAAAGGTGCATGGGGAAGGCCGCCAACTTGAAGAAAAGCCCGAAGAGAATGAGCATCATGCCGACGAGAACGGCAGGCTCACTCCAATGCTGAACCAGCGCCGGCCCGATCGCGTTGAAATAGGTGGAGCCGGACATCCCGTACAGATAACTCATCCCGAACAGCAGAAATCCCGTGGCCACAATACCGAACATCACATACTTGGCTGCCGACTCCATCTGCACACGCAAACCGGGCTGTTCCTTGCGCAACGGCACCAACAAGTACAAGGAGTAGGAGGAGAGTTCCAGAGCGATGAAAAGAGTGATCAACTCAACCGCGCTCACCAACATGGTCAAACCCAGGGAACCCAGCAGCAAAAACAGGAAATATTCAGGACGCACCTCAGCGCGAACATCCTTTAACTTGCTTCCAAAGAGGACCACCGCCACCAGGCCCAGGGCGATAAACACCTTGAATAACTGCGAAAAGAGATCCACCCGGTACGCCTGACAAAACAGATCGCCCGCCAAGCACAAGGACGCCACACTGGACACCAGCGTCAGCAGTGCCGTGGTCAAAGCCGTCACCGCCGCCAGCCGCGTTCGCCCCTCACCAAGGCAAACACCAAAGGCCGCCAAGCTCCCGAAGATGAGCACCAGCTCAGGCATAAATAAAATCGGATTCATCGTTTCGTACATTCCTTCCGTAAACTTAGATCTTCAAGCCCGTTTGGACTTGCATGAGCAGGTGCTGGACGCTGACATGGAGCACCTGCAAAAACGGAGCGGGCGCCAGACCGATCCACAGGACAAACGCCACCAACGGCGCCAGCGTGAGCTTTTCGCGCCAATTCAGATCCTTCAAATAGGATGTATCCGGATTGGCCACCCCGCCCCAGATCACCCGCTGCAACATGCGCAGCATGTACGCCGCGCTCAGGATCACCCCCGGGATCACCACCCAGCCAAGTTTCGTTGAATGGGCAAAGCCACCGACCAGCACCATAAACTCACCGACAAAACTATTGGTTCCCGGGAATGCCAGGGAGGAGAGTCCAAAAATCGTCAGAGCCGTCACATACACCGGCATCACCTTTCCAATGCCAGTCGCCTGGGACAGTTCACGACTGTGAGTCCGCTCATAGATCATGCCCACACAGAGGAACAAGGCACCCGTGGTGATACCGTGATTGATCATCTGAAGGATCGCTCCTTCAATGCCAATTGTATTCAAAACAAAAATCCCCAAGGTGACAAAGCCCATATGCGCCACACTGGAATAGGCCACCAGTTTCTTCATGTCACTCTGGGCCAAAGCGGTGAATCCGCCGTAAATAATACCCGCCGCGGAAAGCGCCAGCACATAGGGGGCAAACGCCTGCACGCCCAAAGGCGTCATGGGCAGACAGAACCGCAGGAAGCCATAGGCCCCCATCTTCAGCAACACGCTCGCCAGCAAAACACTACCGGCCGTCGGAGCTTCCACGTGTGCCGCAGGCAACCATGTATGGAACGGGAACATCGGCACCTTCACGGCAAAGGCCACAAAGAACGCGAGGAATACCCAGCATTGCAGAGTGAAGGAATAAGGCTGACTCATCAGCTCGGGAATTGAAAACGTATGTGGCTGACTGTGCAGATACAGGGCGATCACCGCCACTGGCATCAGCACCGACCCGGCCAGGGTATACAGGAAGAACTTGACCGAGGCATAGATCTTCCGCGGCCCGCCCCAGATTCCGATCAGCAGGAACATCGGGATCAACATCGCTTCCCAAAAGATATAGAACAGCACAAAATCGAGCGCCATGAAAACACCCAGCATGGCCGTCTCCATGATCAGAATACAGGCCATGAACTCCTTGACGCGGGTTCCTATGGCGCGCCACGAACACAGGATACACAACGGCATCAGGAGCGTGGTCAACAACACCAGCAGCAGGCTGATCCCGTCGATTCCCAGGGCATAATGGATGTTCAGCGAAGGAATCCAGGCCGCCTTTTCGCAGAATTGGTACTTGGCAGTCGTCATGTCGAAGGCGGTATAAAGCGGTAACGACAATACCGCCGTCACCAACGTCACCCCCAATGCCCAGATCTTGGCAGGACCGTCACCCTTGAGCAGCGGCAACAGGAGTACCCCCGCCAGTGGCAGGAATATCAACACCGACAAAATAGGCCATTCGCCGTTTGTATAAAAGCAACCCATAGCTTACCTCAAAGTCATCGCTGTCAACGCATAGGTCAACAGCATCACCACGACCACTACGACCGCGCTGAAGATATTGAACTGTAGATTTCTTGTCTGCATATGGCGCAATCGATCCCCGATATAACGCACTGAGATCGCCACCCCATCCACCACTCCATCAATCACTCGTCCATCAAACCACGAGGACACGCGGGCCAGTGACATCGTCCACGCCAATCCGCAGAACCGGTAGAACTCGCTTACCCACTCATCCACTGCCTGGGCCGGCACCCGTGAGACCCACGCCACACCACGTCCGCCCATCCGATAAAACCAGTCCATATCGAGACTGATCGTCGCTTCAGGAATGAGCTTCTTGATAAACAGGAAAAAGCCAAGCGCCGTGAATAACAGGATCTGAAGCGTTTCAGATACGTGGTAGGCGGTGTAAGGGTGATAATCAACCGCATACGGGAGTTTATCGTACAGGTAAGGTGTATAGCACCCGATGAAAATGCACATAAACGACATCAACGCCATGGCCGCACACATGTTCCAGGGCGGATCCTTGGCGATTTCCCAGGTTTCCTTGCTGCAGTTGTTCTTGCCGAACCAGATGAAGTAGGGAACTTTCAAGCCCGTGTGCAGGAACGTTCCCGCCGAGGCCAGCATCAGCAGAAAAGCCGCGATCATCTTGTGATCCTCGAAGCCCGCCGCCACAATCATGGACTTGCTGACAAACCCGCTGAACAACGGGAAGGCCGAAATGGACAACCCCCCGATCAGGGTGAAGACAAAAGCCCAGGGCATTTTCTTATACAGTCCACCCAATTCGGAGAATTTGCTTTTCCCGGTCATGTGCAGCACCGAACCGGTCCCCATGAACAGGAGTCCTTTATAGAGAATGTGTGCAAAAGCATGTGCACAGGCACCATTGATCGCCATCTGTGTCCCCAGGCCAACACCGGCCACCATATAGCCGACCTGGCTGATGATGTGATAGGCGAGCAAGCGGCGTGCGTCATTTTCAAGCACCGCGTAAACCACGCCATAAAGGGCCATGATCACACCCAGCGCAACCAGTATTTCCATCCCGGCAAACCCACGGCACAACGCATACACCGCCGTCTTGGTGGTGAAAGCGCACATGAACACCGAACCGGTTACGGTCGCCTCGCTGTAGGCATCCGGCAGCCAGGCATGCAGCGGAGGAACGGCGGCATTCAAAATAAACCCGATCATGATCAGGTACGTCGATAAATCAGGGTTGTGCACATCCAGCTGGGTAAATGTGAGGTCCCCGCCCGTGGCGTGATAGCGCAGCAGGATACCAGCCAACAGCGCCAGGCCACCGGCCACATGTACCAGCAAATACCGGAACCCCGCCCCCAGCGATTGCGGACGCCGCCGCAACCAGATCAGGAACACCGAGGAAAACGCCATCAACTCCCAGAACAGGAAGAGCGTCATGAAATCGCCGGCGTAGATCACGCCCAGCGAACCGGCCACATAGACCCAGGCCGCGGAATGTTGCGCGGACTCCTTGACGTGCAAGGCATACAGACTGCCCAGCAGACACATCAGGGCCATGATATAGCCAAACACCTGCGCCAATTTGTCCACACGCCCGAACGTCAACGTCAGGTTGAGGAATTTGACGGCGCCATGGATCCCCTGATCCGCCCCCATGTGAATGACCTGCCCAAAAACGACTGCAGGAACCAGTAACAGCCAGACGGAACGCGCCCGCCCGCGCAGCAACGGCATCACAATGGCGCCCACAAGCAGGATCAGCGCCGGATGTAGCCAGAAATTATTCATCACCATAATAATCTTCCCGTTTCATAATGCCCCGGTGCCCGAACCACTTGGATACAAAAATAATCAGCACACAGGCCACAAAACCAAAGGCCGACCAGAATCCGAAATAATGTTCCGCCTTGGTGTGGGCATGTTCCTTATCCACAAAGAACCAATCCCCCACGACCAGAAGGGCCAGCACCACACAGCTCACGATGATGACGGCTTTCAGACGGTTTCGGAAAAAATCAATCAGGGCGACAAGGTTCATACAAACACCCCCCGAATCAGGTTGAGGAAAAAGTCAGGATAAATACCTGCCGCCACCGAAAGAGCGGCCGTAATCAACAAAGGAACCACCATCGTCATGGGGGCTTCCCCCAGCCCATCATAAGCGTGAGGATCCGCCGGCTTGCCGAAAAAGGCGGAATACACAACGGGCGCAAAGTATCCGATGTTCAGAATCGTACTGGTCAACAGCACCACCACAATCCCGATCTGGGCGGCATCCAACGCGCCCACCAACAGGAACCATTTACTGATAAAGCCACCCACAGGCGGCACACCAATCATGCTCAGTGCCGCGATCCCGAAGGCGGCAAAGGTAAATGGCATCACGCGCCCCAACCCTTTCATGTCGGAAATGTTCTTCTTGTGCGATGCCACATAAATGGCGCCCGCGCAGAAGAATAAGGTGATCTTGGCGAAGGCATGATTGACGATATGGACAATACCGCCTTCAATCCCCACCGGCGTCAACAAGGCCACCCCCAGAATCACATAGGACAACTGACTCACGGTGGAATAGGCCAGCCGGGCCTTCAGGTTGTCCTTGCTCAAGGCGATCAGGGAGGCGGCCAAAATGGTAAATGACACAAAATAAGCCGTGGGAATGCCCAGATTAAAGTCATCCATCTTGACGACACCGAAGAGAAACAGCATGACCCGCGTGGTCGAGAACACACCCACTTTGACAACGGCAACTGCATGCAGCAAGGCGCTCACAGGCGTGGGGGCCACCATGGCACCGGGCAACCAGCTATGGAAGGGCATGATGCCGTTCTTGGCAAAGCCCAGAATCAGGCAGATATAGGTGATGGTCACCATCCACCGGCTGGCGTCCGAAGGGAAGATGCCGTCTCGGATGTTGGTAGAGAAATCGAGCGTACCGCAAATGACATAAGTCATGATCATAGCGGGGAGCACAAGACCCTTGGCCGTGGCGGTCAGATAGGTCAGGTACTTGCGTCCGCCTTCATACCCTTCCTGATCCTGATGATGGGCCACCAGCGGATAGGTGCTGATGCTGACGATTTCATAGAACAGGTAAAGCGTGAAAAGGTTGTCAGAGAAGGCACAGCCGATGGCTCCAAAAAGCGCCAACGCAAAACAGGCATTGAAGCGTGTCTGGGCATGTTCATGGGAGCCCCGCATATAGCCCATTGAATAAATGACCGTCACCATCCACAAGGAGGACGCTACCAACGCGAACACCATCGAGAAGGCATCGGCCCGCAAGGTCACCGAGACACCGGGCAGAATACTGAATAGGTGATAGACCAGTTTTTTCCCGGCCAAAACAGCGGGCACCAGCGAGACCACCGTTCCAAACAAAACGGTTGCCGAGATAAACGAGCAGGTCTCGCGCACATTGGGGCGTTTTCCGGTGAGCATCACCGCCGCCGCTCCAATCAGGGGCGCAAGGATCGCAATGAGCAGGCGCGGAGTTTCCAGGGGGGCAACCATCGTCATCCTTCCATCTCCTTCAAATCAGCTGCATCAATGGAGTGATAATTGCGATATACGGCAATCATAATGCTCAGCACAATGGCCGCCTCAGCCGCCGCAATCCCCATGATAAACAACGTAAAAACCTGTCCAACCACCGGATCCGCCGCACGGAAATGGGCAAAGGCCATAAAATTGAGTGAGGCACCGGCCAGAATCAACTCACCGGAGACCAGCATCCCCACCAGCGTCCGATGCCGGAAAAAACCGAAGAACCCGATGGCGAACAACAACGCGCCCACCGCCAGATAGGCTGCCAGATTCCCTGAGGCGTGAATCATAAGATTAATGATATTCATGATTGAGCCCTCCGCCCCGACCGAGCCACTACCAGCGCCCCCAGAATGGCCAGAAGCAGCACCACCGAAATCAATTCAAACGCAAACCCGAAGCGTGTCAACAAGGCCCGCCCCAGATCCTCAACGGTGCCGGCATTAATCTGAATAGCCTTGGGCATCCAGTGGGTTTTGGCCACCACCATGATCAAGCCCACCGCCAACATGCCCGCCACCAGCGCACTGGACAACCCGATCAGCACATTACGAGGGAGCATGGAAGGCTCATCCTTTGGATTGGCCAGCATCAGCGCGAACATGATCGTGACGCACACGGCTCCGATATAAATCAGGACCTGCATCAGCGCCAGGAACGGACTGTTCAGAAAAACATAAAGTCCTGCCAACCCCACGAAAGAGAGGGCCAGCCCGCTCACACTATATACCAGCCGCCGCGAGGCTGCCGCGATAACCGCACCCGCCAAGGTCACCGCCACCACCCCGGCAAAAAGCAGGGTCGAGGCGAGCGTATTGAGCGTTGCAGGAGTCAAGTCGATGGTCATTTTTTCTCCAACACGCGTTTAAGCAAATCCATTTTGAAATCGTCTTTTTTCATGGAAGCCAGATTGTAGGCCTTCGAAAATTTCAGCGCATCAAAACTACAACTCTCAACGCAGAGTCCGCACAGACTGCACGTGGTGAAATCGAGCGTGTAGGAGGTCAGCGACTTGCGGGGTGCCCCCTCGGCCTTGGCCCCATCCAACTTGATACAGCCCGAAGGACAGGCCCGCTGACAAGCCATGCAGACCACGCACTTGGGCTTGCCGGTGGCCTCATCACGTGTCAGATCGATATGCCCGCGATAGCGCGGGGTCATTTTCAGGGTCTGCCGCGGATAATGCACTGTGACGTTCGGGCGGAACAAATGAACAAACGTGATCTTCATTCCCACGAACAGGGTGTAAAGCCCGTTAAAGATCTCTTTAAAATAGGTAATCATCAGTTTAAGCCTAGCGGAACAGTTTGAGCATAAAAGCCGTCAGCACCAGATTCACCAGCGCGAACGGAATCAGAATTTTCCACGACAAGTTCAACAGCCCGTAAAACTGCGTTCGCGGGAACGACCAGCGCACCCAGATCACGGCCACGCACAGCGCATACATTTTGATGAGGAACCAGTGCACACCTGGCAACAGGCCAAAGGGACAATCCCAGCCGCCCAGGAAAAGAATGGTGCCGATACTGCAGCCGACAATAATGTTCACATACTCGGCGATGAAGAAAAGGCCGAAGCCCATTCCTGAATATTCCGTGAAGGCACCGGCCACCAGTTCACTCTCCGCCTCCACCATATCAAAGGGTGCCCGGTTCGTCTCCGCCAGCATACAGATGAAATAGATGAGGAAGGCGATGGGCATCATCAGACTTGCCTTCAGATTCAGCACGTTCCAATGCCAGAATCCACCCGTCTGCTGTTCAACAATCGAGTGCAGGTTGAATGTGCGGGTAACAAACACCACAGAAATTACAACCAACAACATGGGGATTTCGTAGGCAATGTTCTGGGCCACCACCCGCGCGGCGGCGATGCTGGAATACTTGTTATTAGAAGCCCAGCCACCCAAAAGAACCGCAAACACCCCAAAGGCGCCAAACGAGAAGATCATCAGCAGACCAAGGTTGAAGTTCCGGGCCACCAATGTCTCACTGAAAGGAATAGTCACCAGGCATAGAATTCCGGGCACCACCACCATCACCGGGGCCAGTTTGAATAGAAGCAGGTCAGCCCCCTGCGGGGTCAAAATCTGCTTGCTCAACAGTTTGAGTCCGTCGGCCACTGGTTGTAACAGCCCCCAGGGACCAACTTCGATGGGGCCCGGACGCAACTGCAACCAAGAGGGAAACTTACGTTCAAGAAGCGACAGGTATGCCGCATTGAACGTTGCAAAGGCAAGCAAGCCGGCCACATAAAGCACCAGCCGCAAACATTCCATTAGCATGTCGCTCGATATCACACCCAAACTCCAATCCTTAACGGTCAATATCAGGGATCACCAGATCCAAACTTCCCAAAAGGGCCAGCGCATCAGGCAGCAGCATTCCTTCCGAACACTCGCGGAAAAGGCTCATGTTCGAGAAACAGGGCGAACGGAGTTTCAGGCGGTATGCATTTTCCGACCCGTCACTCACCACCCGCACGCCGAAACTGCCGCGCGCAGACTCCACATTATAGTAACAATCACCTTTGGCCGGCTTGAGCGTCCGCGGCACCTTCTCCGCCATCACGGGCCCCGTGGGCAGCGAGTCCAGCGCCTGCTCGATGATCCGCATGCTTTGAATCATCTCTTCAACACGGACCTTGTAACGCGCCATGCAATCGCACTCGTGAAAAACGGGAACGTCAAAATTGAATTTCGAATAGACAGAATAGGGTTCCACCTTGCGCACATCATAAGCCACGCCCGAACCTCGAATGACCGGCCCCGTCGCGCCGTACTTGCGGCAGGTCTCCGCCGAAATGTGGCCAATCCCCTCCACCCGCTTGCGGAAAATGATGTTTTTGGTGACGAAGGCATCATACATCGGCATCCGGGAACGCAGGCGGGTGATAAACTTTCTGGTGCCGGCGACGAAATCTTCATCAATGTCATTACTCACGCCACCAAACCGGTAATAACAGAACGTCAGCCGCGACCCGGTCACAGATTCAAGCAGGTCAAGAATCTGTTCACGGTCATCAAAGCAATACAGGAGTGGCGTAAACCCGCCCAGATCGACCAGAAAGGCGCCCAACCAAAGCAAATGGCTGGAAACGCGATTCAACTCGGAGGTAATCACCCGGATATATTCCGCACGTTCGGGAACGGTGATGCCCGCCAAACGCTCGACCGCCCCCACGTAGCCATGCCCGTTGAACAGGGCGGCGACATAATCCATACGACCGGTATTGGGCAGAAACTTCGCGTAGGACCGGTTCTCGCCCATCTTCTCATGCATACGGTGGCCGTAACCGATCACCGGGTCCGCATCCATGATATACTCGCCATCCATGGTCAACTTGATGCGCAACACACCATGGGTAGCCGGATGCTGGGGACCGAGATTGAGAACAAACGTCTCATTCAGAACGCTTTGTGCTTCGATACTCACGCCGTAAAGTCCTTTCGCAGCGGGTGGAAGCGGGCATCCTCAGGTAACAGCAACGGAATCAGTTGCGGATGACCTGTAAAGATGATCCCGAAGAAATCATGGGTTTCACGCTCATGCCAGTTGGCACCGCCATAGATATGAGAGATGGTGGGCAGTTCCGGCTTGTCGCGGGGAATCCGGGTCCGGATCGCAATACGCTCTCCCGACTCCACATGCGTAAAGTCATAGATAACTTCATATTGCCGTTCCGCCAGCCAATCCACACCGGTAATCGCCTCAATCATGAATTTCGCGTCATCCAGGATGGTGACGGCTTCGACCACGCGTTCCGCCGGAACCGTCACATCCAGATTGGTTCCCCTGGCCGCATGCGGGGTTTCGATAACCAGCGGCACGGGAGCGCCGGCTTCAGCCCCTGCCACAGGCGCAGAGGTTCCGCGCACGGCAATCCCCTCAAATTTAGATTTCAAGGAAGTAAACTTCATAGCGTTACTCGGCCTCCACGGTCGGGAAACAGCGTTTGCCGCGAAGTTTCTCTTCAAGTTTGAGAATCCCTTCGATCAAGGCCTCAGGCCGCGGGGGGCAACCCGGCACATAGACATCCACAGGGAAAAGCTGATCCACACCTTCAACGATTCCATATTGACCAGGGAACTTGAAAGGACCGCCGGAAATGGCGCAGTTCCCCATGGCCAGCACCCACTTGGGCTCGGGCATCTGATCATAAAGGGTCACCACCGCTGGCGCCATTTTACGGCTGATGGTGCCGCACACGATCATCAGATCGCTCTGACGCGGGGAAGGCCGGAATACTTCGCAGCCGAACCGGGCCATATCAAACCGGGCCGCACCCGTCGCCATCATCTCGATGGCACAACAGGCCAACCCGAAAGTCAGGGGCCACAGTGAATTGGCGCGAGCCATATTCAAAACATCATCAAGCATTGCGAAATGGATTAAGCCTGGTGGGACTTCAACTTGCTTTTCCATGAAAAAATGCCTTTCTTCCAAGCATAAACAATCACCAACGCCAGGATCCCGACGAAAAGCAGGACTTCCGCGAAGTCCAACCAGCCCGGCTGTTCATTATAGACAAGAGCCACGGGGAACAGAAAAAGGACATCAACAGAAAACGCCACAAAAATCAGCGCATAGAGATAATATACCACACCGTAGCGGATCCAGGCATGCCCGATGGGCGCCACGCCGCACTCGATACTCCGCAGGGTTTTCTGGAACACCGACCGGGTCCGCTTCGGGGCCAGCAGCCAGGACAACACCATGGAGGCGACGCCGATGATCAGGCCGCCAACCAAGAATGCCAGCACATATATCAAACTGAATACTACGGTATTGCTCATAAAGTTAAAGAGTCTCCGGCACAAAAAGGCGAAACTTTTTATCACGATCGCCGAGTGGAATCAAGCAACCTTTTTGAAAAATATCCCGCTACCCCATACCACGGGGTGGTATATAAGAAGAAAAGTTCTGTTAATGTAAACAGGAAATGAAGATAATTCGCTAATGGTTCAGGGTGACCCCATTGACACCCTACCACAGGGTGGTATTATAAAACGCAATTTACTCAGGGATATAAGAAATGCAATATTGATTCATATTTGGCAGGGATGATGCATGAGTGGCACTTCGATTCAGGAAATAGCGAGGTAATTTAATGGTCAAGAAAAAGGATGCGTGCACATGTGGTTGCGCGCCGGTTTCGGATGCCGGGCAAAAGGCTCGGTTGGCAGAGGTGATCCAGGAATACAAAGGTAAACCAGGGGCACTCATTCCTGTATTACAGATCGCCCAGACGATATTCGGTTACCTTCCAGCGGACGTTCTCAGGACGATCAGTGAAGAGATGAATGAACCCTACAGCCGCGTCTACGGCGTCGTCACCTTCTATTCCTTTTTCTCGCGGGTCCCCCGCGGCAAGAACCTGATACGGGTATGCATGGGTACCGCCTGTTATGTAAGGGGTGGTCAGGCCGTTCTTGAGGCATTGCAAAAGGAATTGAAAATCACGGTAGGCCAGGTCACGGACGACCGGGTCTTCTCGCTTGAAGTCGGGCGTTGCTTCGGGGCCTGTGGTCTCGCTCCCGCCATGATGATCAATGAGGATGTCCATCAGTTCGTGAAGCCTGAGGAAATCAAAGCTATCCTGGCCCAGTATCGCAAACCTTCAGCTGGATAAGCGGAACTTCATATGAAAATAAAAACCAAGGGAATCGCTACAGCCGCTGATCTTGTTGCCAGACGCGAGAGCGTGGATCGTGAATCGAAGAACAAAATTTTCATGTGCGCCGGCGGAGGCTGCATTGCCTCCGGTGCCATGAAAGTCAAAGCCGCACTGCTCGCCGCACTGAAGCACCATAAACTCGATAAGAAGTTGTCCATCGTCGAAACCGGCTGTATGGGCCCCTGCACCGGAGGTCCCATCCTGCTCGTGGGCCGGGATAACGTATATTACCAGCATGTAGCCGTCGCGGATGCTTCCGAGATTGTTGAAAAACATATTCTTAAAGGCGAGATTGTCGAACGCCTGACCTGGAAGGACGGGCCGAAAAAGAAACCCGTTCCTGTTCAGAGCGATATTGCCTTCTTCAAAAAACAGACAAAAATTGTTCTCCGTAATTGCGGCATCATTGACCCCAACAGTATCGACGACTTTATCGGCCGCGACGGATACCAGGCCTTTTCAAAAATGATTTCCACAATGACGCCCGACTCCGTCATCGAAGAAATCAAGAAGTCAGGCCTGCGCGGGCGTGGCGGCGCGGGCTTTCTCACCCATCTTAAATGGACCTTTGCCCGTCAGAGTCCCGGCGATCTCAAGTATGTACTCTGCAATGCCGACGAAGGCGATCCAGGCGCCTTTATGGATCGCAGCGTGCTGGAGGGCGACCCGCACAGCGTGATTGAAGGCATGCTGATCGGCGGCTTTGCCATCGGCTCATCCCAGGGCTATGTGTATGTCCGGGCTGAATACCCACTTGCGGTGGAAAGACTGCAACGCGCCATCGATTCGGCCCGGAGTGAAGGCCTGTTGGGCCACCATATTCTCGGCTCGAATTTCTCCTTTGATCTGGAAATACGGATGGGATCAGGGGCCTTCGTGTGCGGGGAAGAGACCGCCCTGATGGCCTCCATTGAGGGACGGCGCGGCGAACCACGCCCCCGCCCCCCCTTCCCCGCCCAAAAAGGACTGTGGATGAAGCCCACCGTCCTGAATAATGTGGAAACCTTCGCCAATGTGCCCTACATCATTCTCCATGGCGGGGATGCTTTTGCGTCGCACGGCACCGCTAAAAGCAAGGGCACCAAAGTCTTTGCCCTGGCCGGTTCCGTTAAGGTTTCGGGACTGGTGGAGGTCCCGGTTGGAACCCCGCTGAATGAACTGGTCTATGATATCGCCGGAGGAATAAAGGACGGCAAGCATTTCAAAGCCGCCCAGATTGGCGGTCCTTCCGGCGGGTGTATTCCGGCGGAACATCTGAATGTTCCCCTTGATTATGAATCTCTGAATGAACTGGGCGCCATCATGGGCTCAGGCGGGCTCATCGTGATTGACGAGGATGCCTGCATGGTGGATGTGGCGCGGTTTTTCATGGATTTCGTCCAGGAGGAATCCTGCGGCAAATGCGTTCCCTGCCGGGAGGGAACCCGGCGCATGCTGGAAATCCTTAATCGCATCTGCAATGGTCAGGGTGAAATGGCCGATATCGAACGCCTGACCACATTGGGCAATGAAATCAAACGATCCTCCCTGTGCGGCTTGGGACAGACCGCCCCCAATCCGGTCTTGTCCACGCTCCGCCATTTCATGGACGAATACAAATCCCACATTCTGGATAAAAAATGCCTTGCAGGGAAGTGCACCAAACTGGTGACTTATGATATCGATCCCGAGGCCTGCGTGGGGTGTACCCTGTGCGCTCGGCGCTGTCCGGTGTCTTGTATCTCCGGCGAGGCCAAGGGAACCCATGTCATCGACCAGAAAGTCTGCATTCTCTGTGGCGCCTGCTATGATGTCTGCAAATTCAGGGCGGTGCGCCGGAGCGGCAAGGCCAAGCCCCCTGCCCTTTTGGTAAAAACCGATTCACACCAGAAACAGGCTTAACAATCTCAAGGAACACGCGCATGATTAAGATTACAATGAACGGGCAGACTCTTGAAGTGCAGGCGGGCAAGACCCTGCTCCAGGCCGCCCGGGAGCATGGCATCCATATCCCCACCCTCTGCCATCACCATAAAACCGGTTCCACCGGGAAATGCCGGCTCTGCCTCGTGGAGGTGGAAGGCATGCGAGGCCTGCAAACGTCCTGCACCATGGAGGCGAAAGACGGCATGGTCGTCAAAACCGAATCCGATGTGATCCGCTCATCCCGACGCCTGGTCGTTGACCTGTTGCTTTCCTCCGGACGACACGATTGCCTGGCGTGCGAACGGAATAGCAATTGCGAACTTCAGAACGCCGCCTATGAGTTGGGCATTGAACGGCCTTCGTACACCATGGATACCACCCTCGAGACCGATGACAGCGCGGAGTTCGTGTTCAGGGATCACGCCAAGTGTATTAAATGCGGCCGCTGCATTGTCGGCTGCAATCAGGTGGTGGTTAACGAGGTTCTGGATTTCGGATTCCGTGGCCACGACACCAAGGTCATCTGTGATGACGATCTACCCATGGGCAAATCGAGTTGCGTTCAGTGCGGGGAGTGCGTCCAGTTATGCCCCACCGGTGCTTTGGTTGACAAAAAATCAATGGGCAAAGGCCGCGGCGCGCAGCTTGAGCAAGTGAACACCACCTGTCCGTACTGCGGCGTGGGCTGCCAGATGACACTGCATGTGGACCGCAAACTCAACCGGGTGACCCGCGTCACTGGTAGGGATATCGCCCCAAATCACGGCATGCTTTGCGTCAAAGGGCGTTATGGCTTTGAATTTCATGCCAGCCCCAAACGCCTGACTCAGCCCCTGATACGGAAGAACGGCACCTTGGTTCCCGTCAGCTGGGACGAGGCCCTGGACTATACTGCCGGGCGAATAAAGGCCATCGTCGACCAGCACGGCCCTGATGTATTTTCAGCTTTGGGCTCTGGTCGTATCACCAACGAGAATAATTACGCCGTAGCGAAATTCACGCGCGCGGTCATCAAGACCAACAACGTTGACCACTGCGCCCGCACCTGTCACGCCCCTACCGTGGCGGGATTGGCCGCCGCCTTTGGCAGCGGGGCAGCGACCAACTCAATTTCCGATGTCCTGGAAGCCGACGTCATCTTTGTGATCGGCTCCAACATGACGGAAGCGCATCCCATCGTGTCGTATTACGTCAAGCGCGCCACGAAAAATGGCGCGACCTTGATCGTGGTGGATCCCCGGAAGATTGATCTGGTGCGGTGGGCCACCCTCTATGCACAGCAGCATGTGGGAACCGATGTGGCCTTCCTGAACGGGATCATCAATGAGATCTTCAAGAATGGCTGGCAGAACGAGAAGTTCATGAGAGCCTCCACTGAAAACCCTGACGATATCCGAGCCTGGGTTGAACCCTACCCCATTGAAGCGGCGTCGAAGATTTGCGGGGTTCCCGCCGAAACCATGCGGACCATTGCCCGGATTCTGGGCACAGCGAAAAACGTCAATATCATTTACTGTCTCGGCATTACGGAACACACCTGTGGAACCGATAACGTCAAAGCCATCGCGAATCTGCAAATGGTCCTGGGCCATCTGGGTAAACGCGGGGGCGGGGTCAACCCGCTGCGCGGCCAGAACAACGTCCAAGGCGCCTGCGACATGGGCGACCTCCCCAATGTGTACCATAACTATCAACCCGTGGATGATACCAACGTGGCTGCGAAGATTGCCAAGGATTGGGGTGTAACGGATCTTTCGCTCAAGCCCGGCTATAAGATTCCCACCATGCTGCACAAGGCGACCACCGGTGCGACCAAGATCTTTTTCTGCGTGGGCGACAACACCGTGCAAACCGAGCCGAATATGGCCAAGACCATCAAAGAGCTCAAGGCACTTGATTTCCTGGTTGTGGTCGACATTTTCCAGAACCTGACAACCGAACTCGCAGAAGTCGTGTTACCTGATGTCTGTTTCAATGAAGATGACGGCACATACTCAAATCTGGAACGCCGCGTACAGCGTCTGAGAAAGGCGGTCAATCCACCTGGTCAGGCCAAGCCCACCTGGTGGATCATGCAGGAACTTGGCAAACGACTGGGTGTCGATCTCCGTTTCACTTCGGCGCAAGGCGTTTGGGAAGATATGCGCAGGACCGCCACCAGCATGGCGGGAATCACATATGACCGACTTGATGAGATCGGAATTCAATGGCCCTGTCCGACGCTCGAACACCCGGGAACGCCCATTCTTCATTTGAACGGAAAATTCACACGTGGTAAGGGCTTGTTCTGCCGCACCGATCACCGCCCGCCTGCGGAAGTGCCTGATGCCGAATATCCGTTTATGCTCTCCACCGGCCGACGCCTCTGGCACTATCACACTGGAACCCAGACGCGGAACTCCATCGGGCTGGAGACGATTTTCCCTGAGGAGCTCATGGAAATCAGCCCAGTGGATGCCAAACGGCTGGGTGTAAAAACCCATGATCTGGTCAAGGCCACCAGCCGGCGCGGCACCATTACCCTGAAGGCGTGGGTGACGGATCGTTCTCCTAAAGGCGTTTGCTGGTGCTCCTTCCACTTCTTTGAGGCACACGCAAACGTGCTGACCAACGACGCCTACGACAACGTCACTGAAACGCCAGAATACAAGGCCTGTGCCATCAAACTGGAGAAGGTGTCCGATGGCGAGCCGTATGTTCAAACTGTTCAACGACAAGCGCGCCCTTAAACTCTATCTTAACGGAGGAAAACACACGATGAGCTCACAACATACACTCGACACGATCTTCGACCTGGCGATCAGCAGGGAGGAAGCGGCGAACCGGTTTTATGTGGACCTTTCCCGCCGCGTGAAGGACCCTTCCGTAAAGGAGACCTTTGCAGAGCTGGCCATAGAGGAATTGGGTCACAAGGATCTGTTGATGTCACTGAAGGCGGCCCCTTTAACTCAATCCAAGTTCAGGCCGGCTGCCGATTTTCACATCGCCGAATCCGAGCCACAGCCCGAGATCAAGCCCGATATGCCATTGCGTGATGCCGTGGCCCTGGCCATGAAGAACGAACAGATGGCGGCGGTCATGTACCGGGGAATGGCCCGGTTATCAACGGATGCCGAGATGCGGACTCTTTTTGAGAACCTGATGAATATGGAACTCGGTCACAAAAACTCGCTTGAGACACTTTTTGTGGATATCGGTTACCCTGAAGTTTTCTAAGCCAAAGCAAATCACAGAAAGGACTCGCTCATGCAGCAAACGGAACTGAAAGAGGCCGTTGTGAAAGCTACGGTAAAACGGAACGGGAAACCTATCCTCACATGCAAAAAAGCATTACTTCTGGCGGGAAAGTTCGATGTTACGCCAAAACAGATCGGCAAACTGTGCGATAGTGAAAGCATCAAAATCCGGCAATGCCAATTGGGCTGTTTCTGAATGACTTTGGATGCACAAACGCCCGGAAATTTTGATGATCGGCTCGGCTGATCGCAACGTTGGCAAGACCTTATTGGCTTGCGAGTTGATTCGTCGGCATGCACCAACCCAGGCCATTATCGCGGTCAAAATCACCACCATCAAGGAGGAAAGCGGGACTTGCCCGCGTGGCGGTGATGGGTGCGGCGTCTGTGGAACTCTACAGGGAAATTTCAGTCTAACGGAATTTCATGACGGTCCCCAAAATAAGGACACGTCCCGTCTGCTTAAGGCAGGCGCCTCAAAGGTATTCTGGCTAAGGGTGCATGATGCACACCTCGTCGAAGGCGTGGAAGCCTTGCTCACACAGATTCCAGCAGGACAGCCCTCGATCTGGGAATCCAATTCGGCGCGTCTTGCATTGGAACCCGGAGCCTTCCTGATACTCCGTGAAAAAGGGAGCGACAAGATTAAGGAATCCTGTTTGCGTGTACTGAATCAGGCGGACCGAGTACTCGATTTCGATGGAACAAGTTGGGCCCTGTCTCCCGAGCGTATCTCTTTTTCGTCCGGACAGTGGTGGATACGGCAGAAGGCCACAGCCATTGTTCTGGCCGGAGGCAAAAGCAGCCGCATGGGCCAGGATAAGAACTTCCTTCCCGTCAAGGGTCGCCCGATGATCGAACATATCGTTAATCAACTGGCCCCCTGGTTTGACGACGTTTTGATCGGCGCCAACGAACCTGCCAAATTCAACTTTCTCCAGCGGCGCGTTATACCTGACCGGGAACCCGACATGGGCCCCCTGATGGGGCTCAGTTCATGCCTCTCGAAATCAAGTACCGAGTTGAATTTTGTAACAGCCTGCGATATTCCCCGCATTGATCCCCATTTCCTTATGCAAATGATTCAAGCTGCGGAGGACTATGATATTGTCATGCCACTCTCCCCTGACCGCCGCCCTGAACCGCTCCTGGCCGTGTACCGGAAATCGGTCGGAGCTTTTGCCGATCAGGTTCTTTCCCGTGGCGGGCGCCGCCCGGCTGACCTTTTCGACCTTGTAAAAGTGAAGTATATTGATATGCCAGCTGCAGACTGGTACCACAATGTGAACACTCCTAAGGACTACCATGATTACGTTTGACCAAGCCTATGAAATAATCACCACGGCCGCCCGGCCGCTCGGTACCGAATCGGTCCTCCTGCAGGAGGTTCAGGGACGCGTCCTCGCGCAAGACGTCGTGTGCGATGTGGATATGCCCCCTTTTGATAAATCAGCGATGGATGGGTTTGCCTGCCGCCGCCAGGACTTGGACCAGGCACTGCGCATCATTGAAGAAATTCCCGCCGGGCACTTTCCTCAAAAGACCATCGGTCACGGAGAGTGTGCCCGGATCATGACTGGCGCCCCGGTTCCCGCAGGAGCTGATCTCGTCATCATGGTGGAAGATACCAGGACCGAAGGAGAAAATGCCGTCCGCTTCACCGGCTCGCGTACGGCTTCTAATATCTGCACCAAAGGCGAGGATGTTAAGACCGGTGACCTGGTATTGCAGCGGGGCACGATTCTGACACCCGCCCGGATGGGAGCCCTCTGCGCCGCCCTTGGCAAACCCGATGTCCTTGTCTATCGCCGGGCAAAAGTCGGTTTGATCGCCACCGGTGATGAGCTGGTGGAACCATGGCAACGCCCCCCGGCGGCGGGAATCCGCAATACAAACAGTTACCAGTTGTCAGCCCAGATTCGCGCCATGGGAGCTACTGTCGCCTATCACGGAATTGTGGGTGACCGCCGTGAGGACCTGTTATTGGCTGTTCAAAAAGCCGTGACGGACTGCGACCTGCTGCTCTTGTCCGGCGGAGTCTCTGTCGGGGCCTACGACTTTGGTGCGGAGTCCCTGGCGGGGGCCGGTTATCAACTATTGTTCCAGAGCGTGGCCATGCAACCCGGAAAGCCCACGCTTTTTGGCCGCAGCAAAGAGCGGTTCTGCTGCGGGATGCCGGGAAATCCTGTATCAACCTTCGTGGTGTTTGAGTTGCTCATCAAACCATTTCTATATGGCCTGATGGGACACACTTACCTCCCCCACACGATCTCCGCGGAACTCGAGGCTGATATCAGCCTGAAGAACTCGAACCGGCAAACAACCGTGCCTGTTATTTTCACAGAAGCTGGCAAGGTCGCTCCATTGGAGTACCACGGCTCCGCCCATATCCACGCCATTGCCCGCGCCGACGCCCTGCTGATCATGCCCGCAGGCTCAGGGGGATCTAAAAAAGGATCCCTGGTTCATGTTCGACCGATATAAATTTCAGGAGAAGATCGATGAAAAAGTTAACTCATATTGATGAACAGCAACGTCCACACATGGTAGATGTGTCACCCAAAGCCATAACGCACCGTGTGGCAGTCGCTTCAGGTTGGATCACCTTGCAGCCTGCGACGGTCAGGTTAATTCGGGCCCACGCTCTCACTAAAGGAAACGTCCTTATTACTGCCGAATTGGCAGGCATCCAGGCGGCCAAGCAAACTGCACACCTGATTCCCCTGTGCCATATCGTCCCACTCACCCATGTGGCCGTCAAGGCGACCTTACGTCGCAATGGGGTCGAGATTAAAAGTGCAATCAATTGCACTGATCGGACGGGGGTTGAGATGGAGGCCCTGACTGCAGTGTCCGTTGCCTTGCTGACGATCTATGATATGTGCAAGGCTGTTGACAAAAAGATGACCCTGACCGACATCCATCTTGTTTCGAAAACAAAATGAACGATCGATTTCATCGCCGCATTCATTATCTACGCCTGTCGGTTACCGACCTGTGTAACCTGCGGTGTACCTACTGCATGCCCGCCGGGGGAGTCCCCTTGGTTCCGCATGAGCAGATTTTATCCTTTGAAGAAATTACGGAACTCACGCGGACGGCAGTGGAGTTGGGCGTGGATAAAGTCCGCCTGACCGGCGGGGAACCACTGGTGCGTCGCGATATCCTTGTGCTGGTCCGCATGCTGGCGGCCATTCCCGGCATTACAGATTTCGCCATGACCACAAATGGGGTCCTGCTCCCCCGCTATGCTGCTGCACTACGAGAATCAGGACTACACCGGGTGAATATCAGCCTCGACACCGTGGATCCGGCCCGGTTTCACGCCGTCACCCGCTGTGGCCGGTTGGAGGATACCCTGGCAGGTATCGAGGTCGCTCTGGCTGCTGGTTTTCGAAAGGTAAAGCTCAACTGCGTCATAACCCGTTCTCCCGATGAGCCCGATGCCCGCTCGGTGGCCAACTATGCTCGTAAGAAAGATTTAGAAGTACGCTACATTCGAAAAATGGATACGGCCAAAGGCGAATTCTGGCAGGTCATTGGCGGTACTGGCGGCCATTGCGAAACGTGCAGCCGCCTGCGGGTATCAAGTCTGGGCCGCATTTACCCCTGTCTCTTCAGCAATGAATATTACGATGTACGAGAGTTAGGCCCCCGTGCGGCCATTCTTGCCGCCATAGCCGGCAAGCCGGAAGCTGGGAGCCACAGCAACAATCGCTTTCATCATCTTGGAGGATAAACATGAACCCCGCGAAACAGGTGCAGGAACATAAAATCATCTCGGTCAATATCTCCGAACAGAAAGGCACTATTAAAAAGCCGGTACCGAAGGGTATCGTTCAAATGACTGGACTGGAGGGGGATGCCCATGGCGGCCACTGGCATCGACAGGTGAGTCTGCTATCGCAGGAAAGCATTCAGCATTTCTCCGAGCAGGCCGGCAAGGCCTTTCTGCCGGGCGAATTTGCTGAGAATCTGACCACATCCGGGCTCGATCTGGCGACGGTCTCCCTGCGCGACCGGCTGCACATCGGCGTAGTATCCTTGGAAGTTACCCAGATTGGCAAGGAATGCCACGGGGATGGGTGTGCGATCTTCCGCGAGGTGGGCAAGTGTGTCATGCCCAAGGAGGGAATCTTCGCTCGTGTTCTGCATGGCGGCACGATCCGCCCCGGCGATGCCCTCGTGCATGAACCGTGTCCTCTGAAAATCTGCATTATTACTCTGAGCGACCGCGCCAGTCGTGGCCAATATGAGGATCGGAGCGGACCAGCCATCCGGGAGCGGCTTGAAAGCCATTTTCGCGAAGGCCACTGGTCAGCCGTGGCAAAAAACGTTTTGATTGCTGATGATGCGGACCAACTCGAGACTACCGTCAACAAGGCGATTTCCGAGGGGGTGGACATCATCATCACCACCGGCGGAACGGGCATTGGCTCCCGCGACATCACCCCGGACGTCATCACGCCGATGTTGACCCGTGTCATACCCGGAATCATGGAATATATCCGGGTGAAATATGGGGCCACCATCCCCTCCGCCCTGCTCAGTCGCAGTGTGGCCGGCCTCATAAATACGACTCTGGTGTACACGCTGCCTGGCAGCGTGAAAGCAGTGAATGAGTACATGACCGAGATTTGCCGCACCCTCAATCACAGTTTGCTGATGCTCATGGATATAGACGGCCACAGCCAGTAGAGAGTTTAGTATTAGCCTGTCCTTAGAGCT
>JBAXDB010000032.1:0-22874 GCA_037141135.1 bacterium
TACGGCACTTTTAATGGAGCCAGCTATCGGACTTGAACCGATGACCTGCTGATTACAAATCAGCTGCTCTGCCAACTGAGCTAAGCTGGCCGTAAGACCGCCGGACAATGCCAGAAATTACAGGGGGAGAGCAAGCACTATCCCAAGATTGTCCAACGAATTCTGTCCAACGAATTCTTGACATAATACCCGATTGTGGATCAAATTACAGAACAATAAAGAGGTGTTATGTTTGTAACTCGAAAAATGGATTACGGTTTAAGGATTCTTCTGACTCTGGGATGTCGGCCCAATGACCGGTTGACCAGCGAAGAATTGGCGGAAACAATTGAAGTTCCGCGGCAATTTACTCTGAAAATTGCGCAAAGTCTCACCAAAGCGGGCATCATCAAGGCGCAACGCGGGGTCGGCGGCGGGATTCAACTGGCACGGGATCCGGAAAAAATTTCCCTGAATGATGTATTCTCCGCCACGGACACCCCCAGGGCTTTGAATGATTGCCTCATTGATCCCGCCGCCTGTACGCATTCCCACTTCTGCGCCCCCCATCAGGCGCTCCGGGGCATTCAGAACCTTCTGGATGAGCACTTGAATGCAATCACCCTGGCGGAACTGATCCGCAATCAGAAAATCCTGGATATGAAACGAAAACAAAAGGAGTAAACGTGGAAGAAAAAATCAGAGCGAAATTGGAAGAACTCAGGGGCTTCCTTCAGGCCGACGGCGGCGATATGGAAGTCGTCAGCGTTACCGGGACCGATGTTAAGTTGAAACTGCAAGGTGCCTGCGGCTGCTGCCCGCACGCGACCATGACCATCAAGCACGGTATCGAGCGCGTCCTGCGCGAACAGCTGGATGAGAAAATTGTCGTAGAGCAGGTGCGATAACCGTCCCCCTACACCCAATATTCAGCAGGGCGACCGGTCTGCTGGATGTTGGGTTTTTTGTGACTTGTTCATGATGATACGGCTTAAGCAATTTATGGCGCTCACAAGGCTGGCGTTGACGGACTTGTTCCGACAACCCGCCACCTTCCTTCTTGTCCTGTCGAGTATCGCCTTCACCATTCTGGTTCCTCTGTGCATTTCCCACCAGCTCGGACAGCAAACGCATCTGGCCGTGGACAGTGCGCTGGCCTTTGAATTTGTATTCGGCCTGATCCTGGCCGGCTTTGCCGCCTGCTCCACCTTGAACAACGAGTGCCGCTCAGGCACCATTCTCATCGTCTTCAGCAAACCGGTAGGCCGCCTGATGTTCTTCCTGGCAAAATTCACCGCTGTCGCCCTGTTGCTCACTTTCTTCGTGTTCTGCTCGAGCGCGGCGGCCTTACTCGCGGAACGGCTGGCACCCCGCAACTTTGAGTTCGATGCCTTCGGTATCAAACTCCTGCTGGCCTCCCCTTTTATCGCCTTCATCCCGGCAGGCCTGCTGAACTTCCGCACCCATCGCTCCTTTGTGCCCACCGCCCTGTTCTTCTATTCCCTGGTATTAACCGCCCTGGTGCTGATCCTGTCCACCTTCGACCGGGACGGACACCATGTCATCTTTGGCAGCATGATGGACTGGCGCATCATTTCCGCCTGCCTGCTGGAGGGGTTCGCCCTGCTGCTTCTGGCGGCCATCGCCATCAGTCTCTCCACCCGCCTGGCCACTCCCGCCACCGTGATGATTCTCCTCTTCCTGCTTTTCACGGGACTGGTTTCCGACCATCTGGCAGGGCTGCTGGCAGCGATTCCCTCCGCTGCATTTTCAATGCAAATGATCCTGCCTGATATTCAAAGCTTCTGGCCCGCCGACAAACTGGCCGACGGGGGAGTGATCTCTGGCGCTCTGATGGGGCATGCCGCCATCTATGCCGCCATTTACGGCATGGGAGTACTCTGCTTGGGCTATGCGGCCTTCCGGAACAGGCAGTTTTAAGATTGGTCTGAAGGAGATATGATGGGCGCAAATAATGGACTGGTTATTGAGGCCCGGAACCTGACAAAGGTTTTCCGGGACTTCTGGCGTCGGCCCAAGGTCTGCGCCGTCAAGGGAATCAACCTTGAAATCAAAAGGGGCGAGATCTTCGGATTGCTGGGGCCTAATGGGTCCGGCAAAAGCACGACCATCAAGATGATTCTCGGGCTGCTCTACCCCACGTCGGGCGACCTCACGGTTCTGGGGAAATCCCCGCGCGATGTTGCTGCAAAGGCTAAAATCGGTTTCATGCCGGAGGAATCCTACCTGTATAAATACCTGACCGCCGTCGAAATCCTCAATTTCTACGCCAACCTGTACGGCCTGTCCGGCATCGCCAAAAAAGAGATTGTGGAGAGGCTGATCACACAGGTCGGCCTCACTGCCGCCAGAAACCGACCCATCGGTGAATTCTCCAAGGGCATGGCCCGCAGGGTGGGCCTGGCCCAATGCCTGCTGAACGATCCGGATCTGATCCTGCTGGATGAGCCCACCTCGGGCCTCGACCCCATTGCCTGCCGTGAAGTGAAGGATCTCCTGCTAAGCCTGGCCCGAAGGGGCAAGACCATTCTGATCTGCTCCCATCATCTGGCCGACATGCAGGATATCTGTGACCGCGTCGCCATCCTGCTGAACGGCGAGATCTGCACCCAGGGCGCCGTCAAAGACCTGTTGATCAACCCCGACACCTTGCGTCTGTCGCTCCAGTCCCCTCCCCGCGAAAGCCTGTCAGCCATTCTGAATTATATCGAACAGGAGACGGGGCAACGGCCGCTGGTGGATCATGCCGGCCGCACACTGGAATCCGTATTTATTGAAACCGTCACCCGCCGCCCCTCCCCGCTATGATGCTGATCCGCACCTTTGCCATCGCCGTGTTGACCGTCCGTGAAGCCGTCCGCTCTAAATTCCTGCTTTCGCTCGCCTCCCTGCTCGTGGCGGGACTGGTTGGACTCCCGCTCCTGATTGCCGGCGACAACACGCTGGCGGGACAGATCCAGGTCATCCTGACCTACACCCTGACCTTTGCCACCGCCATCCTCTCCATAACCACCCTCGGGACCGCCTGTGGCGGCGTCTCGGCCGAAATCGAGGACCGCCGGCTTTATCTGGTGATGACCAAGCCGCTGCACCGCACGGAACTCTGGCTGGGTAAATGGCTGGGAGTGCTGGCGCTCAATGCGGCGCTACTCGCGCTCACCGGACTCATCATCAGCGCGATGACCCGCCAGGCGATCCATAGCGCGAAGGACTCACCCCAGGTAAAACGGCAAGTGACCGAACAATTCCTCATGGCCCGCCAAGCTCTGCCCCCGATCACGCCGGACTATTCTCGCATCGCGGCCGAAGCAGCCCAACGCCTGATTCAATCCGGGCGGGCTCCCGCAAAAATGACGTTTGATGCCATACAGCAAAGGCTGATTGAAGAATTAAAAATCCAGCGTTTCACAATCCACCCGGGCGGCAGCGTTGAGTTTTCTTTCCAGCAGCCTGACGCGAAAAACAACGGAAATGATCTGATTCTCAGCTATAAATTTGATTCCACACGCCCTGAGCGGAGCCCGGTTGCGGCGCGCTGGACCCTTGGCACCGACCATGCCCACCTGATTCACATCGCGGTTACCAATTATCCAGGGGTCCCGGCCACCCTGGCCATCGCCAGCTCAATGTCGACAGGCACGAACATCCTGTCCGTCACTTACCAACGCCTGGACGACCGGAGTCAGGCGACCATCATCATGGCGGACAAGACACAGGAGCCTGAACTCCTGGTCCCGTACGGGGGCTTTGAAATGAACCTGCTTCGAGGGCTCTTTGTAATCCTGTGCAGGCTCGCATTTCTGGCCGCGCTGGGGTTGACGTTCGGCTGCCTGCTATCGACACCGGTTGCCGTATTCGCCGCTTTCTTCGTCCTGATTCTGATGGCTTCGGCCGGTTATATTGAATCCGTGGCCACATCGGGCGTATTCTTCGTTCCTCATGAAGGCCACGCGGAAGAACTGACCCGGCTGGACAAAATGATCCTGCATCTATTCCAGGGCTTCCACCTGGTCACCATGCCGCTCACCAGATTCGATCCTGTGCCTCTCCTGGCGGCAGGAAGGGTAGTCAGCGGCGAGATGGCGCTCCTGGCCTTCGGCTGGCTGGCAGGCCTCTACACCGTCATTGCCGCCCTCATCGGGATCACCCTGTTTAATCGCAGGGAACTGGGGTGAGGGGAGAGAATTCAGAATTCAGGATTCAGTATTCAGAATAATGGGCGCCTCCGCTCTTTGCATTCTGAATCCTGAATCCTGAATCCTTTCCCTCACTGATCCATATTTTCCAGGGTTATTGTGGCGGGATTGATCCGGCGGTAGTAACAATTCCGGGGCTGACCGTTGCGGTTTTTAGTGTGGCAGATACCACCCCGGCGCGGTCGGACCGTATAGACCAGGGAGTTTTGTTCACAATTCACAAACGCCTCGACGAGGTCAAAGGTTTCACCGGAGGTCTTGCCCTTTTCCCACAGTTCATTACGGGACGTGCTCCATAACACAACCGTCCGCGACTCGAGCGTCTTTTTAAATGCCAATTCATTGGTATAGGCCACCAGAATGACCTCACGTGTATCCACATTCTGCAACGCCACGGGAATCACATCCGAGCACACTTTGGCCACCTTGGCGATTTTGCCGAAATCCAACTCTACTTTGACACCTTCTTCTAATTCCTTCATCGGTACTCCCTTTTTATTTGAAACCATAAATTGAAAAATTATCAGAACCTCTACTTGACACCTGCTGACGGGCACGGCATTATCCGCTCTCGTTTTAAGGGTGTTTAGCTCAGTTGGTTAGAGCGCTTGCCTCACATGCAAGAGGTCACAGGTTCAAGTCCTGTAACGCCCACCAGTCTTCGTTCGCAGCGTAGCGGAGCACGAAGACTGCCGCGGCGAAATGATTGAGCGCAAGCGAAACCATGAAGCCGGGCCACCCCGCTGCGAACTACGCCACGCCATCCTCATCCCTTTATAAACCAATCATTTACAACATTCCGTCATTCCCATCCTCCTCACCTCCGAAAAGCCGGTGTCACATTTGGTGGCACATTTTGTACGCCAAGACGAGAAAAACCCGGCACGGGTCCGGTTTTCAGCAATTCACATGCGGATTTGTCTTTCTGTTCCGTGACCTCGTCACTCCCTGCCGCCCCGCCCCGTGCTTCCATAAGGCGGATCATTGAAAACCGTAACGCCATCGACCACCTTCAGGGCATGCACAGCAAACTTATGGGCTAAGGCCGGCACACTCCGGGGGTACGCGATGGCCACGGCATCCTGAAGCGCCTTCACGCTTTTGGCCGCCACCAAGGCCCCCGCGGCCCCTTTATCGCCCCCACCAAGCATCCGCTCGCCGTAAACGCCGGGGATCGTGCGCGCAATGTCGCACATGGTTTCCAGTTCGGGGCCCGAGATTTTATACTTGTCGCGCAGGCCGTGTCCGTCTTCACGGAAAATGGCTCCGACAGTTTCAATGTCACCTGCACGCCAGGCTTTGAGCATCTTATAAAACCGCTTCTGAGCACCGTAGATGTAGATCAGACGGTCACAATGGTCCGGGTGGCTCTTGCCAAATGCCGCCAGAACTTTTTGATAGAGCTTGTCATCCTGCACGTCGGCAAGTTTCTTGAAGCCAAACTTCCTGCCCGCCAAAGCTGCGAAGTCATCGCATTCCGTTCGCCGCAGACGATAGGTGGATTTTTCCAACCCGGGCCGCACCGTACCGGTGTCGAGGCTCACAATGCGAAAGTCCGGAGCCCCCTCACCGAGCGGCACATACTTGATGGCGGAGGTCTTTGGATCGTAATGCGTACCCATGCCGGCCTTGGCAAAATAGATCATGATCTGGTCGAGCTGGCCACACGGGGAACCGATATATTCGTTCTCAACAGCCTGCGCCAAATCGATGATCTGCATCGGATTCCTGCCCGGCGTGATACCATTGACTTCCATCATGGTTAACAGAAGGTTCAGGGTTAGCGAGGCGGAACGCGACATACCTCCACCGGGAATATTACCAATTAGGACGGCATCGAATCCCGTCTTCAGCTCGAACCCTTCCTTGCGCAGGATATGATCACAGCCATATGCGAATCGAGCCCAGGTATCAGCGATGGACTTGTGGCGGGGCGCAGGAATCTTCCCTGACCGGAAATCGATCACCCCATCGTCTGGAAAATTGCCACTATAGAGCCGGACCCGATCCGTCCCATTCGGTTTATAGGCCATCCATATGAATCGGTCGGTGCCGACGCCGAACAACTCGGTACCGTTGTAATCACCATGTTCCACTCCAAGACAAAACCGGGAAGAGGTGCGCCGGATAGAGCCACCGGCAATATTCAGGCATTTCTGTTTTGCGATCCGGGTCAAGTCGCTCCTGATCGCCATATCCATCAAGTTTTGTTTCATGTCACCTCTCCATTATTCAGGGAATCGCAAGCAATTCGCCAATGCAGTTCCACAGGGAAATGCTTCATCGTATCTTCAGGAACATCGGCAAGTGACAAATAGTGTCATGATAAGGGCTGAAAAACAAGGGAAACGGGGAATCCAGAGATCCATCACTCATTGGGGCCACCCAATTAGGGGTGGGGTCCACTTGCACCTGAAGAAGTTATCAATTGCCTGAATACACCCTGAAAAACGCCCGACAGAGAGTGTACCCGCAAATGGCTTGATGTCAGGGCTGTGGAAGTCTATAAAAATTAACAGGTATGAGGACGTTTCATGTGGCCGTCGTGGCTACAAAACCACGCAGACGGTATTGTGTGTGATCAGACTCACCATCAGTGTGTAATGAAAACTCCACCCTTAGACTGGTTCGACCTGTTGACTAAGGCGGTGCGACAGCGCGCGGGCTGGCGTATTCCCGAAAAGGATTATCCAAAACTGGCGAAAGCCGTCAGCGAAAGAATGGCTGTCCACCACCTGGATCGCTATGAAGATTACGTGGCCCTGTTACAGGTTGACGGAAAGGATGACCACAGCGAATGGCGCGAACTGGTGAACCGGTTGACGGTGCAGGAGAGTTATTTTTTCCGTGACAAGGGACAGTTCGCACTTTTGCAGGAACGGATTTTGCCAGAGTTGATCCATCGGAATGAAGCGAGGCGTTCCCTCCGGATCTGGAGCGCCGGATGCTCCACCGGCGAGGAACCTTATTCGATTGCCATTCTACTGGATGACCTGCTGGCACCCAGAAACGAAGACTGGAAGGTCTCTATTCTGGGAACGGATATCAACGACGACGCCCTGCTCAAGGCCCGGCGTGCCATCTATGCCACGTGGGCATTCCGGGGTGTGTCTCCCGGTATCCAGGCGCGGTTTTTCACGCCACTCCGGCAGGAATGGCAACTTAACCAGCGCATTCGCGCCAGGGTTCAGTTTCAACCCGGGAATCTCTATATGGATCCTTTTCCGAACCCGCTCAAAGGGCTTCACGATTTCGACCTGATCCTTTGCCGTAATGTGTTCATCTATCTTCACACGGACGCCGTCGCATCCATTCTCCGGAAGTTTGCCGGTTGCTTGAGTAAAGGAGGCTACCTTCTCACCGCGCATACAGAACTGCAGGGAGTGCCTATGGAAGGGCTCACTGCGCGGGTGTTTCCCGGGTCGGTCATATACCAGCATCAGGTTGACTACCCCGCTGGATCAATCAAGATGGAACTGTCCCCACACCCCACTGCGACTGTCTTTGCTTCGCATCGCCGGATTCCGACAAGACAGGTGGCTCGAATCCAAAGCCCGCCTGAAACGCTAAGTCTCCCGGCGAAAGCGCTTGAAGGGGAGACGCATGCCCCCGGCGATTTGCTGCTGACCGCCCGGATCTACGCCAATCAGGGCCGCTACGAAGAGGCGTCCAAAACCGCGCAACAGGCAGCCGGAATAGACGCTACAGCCGGCCCGGCCTATTTTCTGCTGGCACAGATTGCCGCCCATCAGGGCAATCTGGAGGGAGCCAGGGAGATGTGCATGAAAACCATCTATCTGGAGCCCCGGAACGTGGCGGCCTATCTGGAACTGGCTTTCCTATGCGAACAACAGAACCATCAACGCCGCGCCGGTAAAATGTGTGCTGTGGCTTTGGATTTGCTCGCGGCCATGCCACCGGAACAAACGGTGGAACACTATGAACCCGCGACGGCTGGTGAGTTGGTGGCGTTTGTAAAAAGAATGTTGTCAGAACTGGACAAGAAGCTGCATAAGGTGTAGAAAAAAGCATGAGCGAGAACGTTCATCTTGTCTTCATGTTGGGGCGGTCAACCTATGCCATTAATGCCCTGATGGTGCGGGAAATCTTCTGGCTGCCTGCCTATACACCGATGGAAACAGTTCCTGCCGGCGTCGTTGGCCTGATCGATCTGCGTGGACGGATCATTCCCGTGATCAGTCTTGAAATACTTTTTAACCACCCGCCAACCCCCAGTCGACTGAATGACCAGCTCGTTGTTTTGGAACATGCCGGTGCCCTCATCGGAATCATTGTTCACGAAGTCCTTCAGGTGACCCCCCTCTCAGCGGGCGCGATCCAACCTTTTCCGGACTGTAGTGTGGTTCACAAGACGGAAGCAAAATACCTTTCCGGGGTGGTGGATCTGGAAACCGGTCTTGCGCATGTCCTGAACTCTCCAGCTTTCTTTGATCTGACCGCCTTGCACCTTCCTCCCTGCGAGGAAGGCATCTCAACCGGTGAGGATAAGGAACAGGCCTATGTCCAACTTGACCGGAAGCCGGAGATCGATGCGGTATTCAAAGAACGGGCCCTGCAATTGAGGCAACCGCTGGCCGACATCAGCCAGGAAGATCGCCTGGCCGTGGCCATTCTGAGCCTCGGACGGGAAGTATTCGCGGTGGAAGCGGAATGGGTGCGGGAGTTTGCCCCTTTACGCAATGTTACGCCGGTGCCGTGTTGCCCGCCGTGTATTGTCGGACAGATGAATCTCCGCGGCGAGTTGCTGACAGTTCTGGACATCCGCGACATCCTTAATCTTTCGCCGGCGGGTAATGGGAATCCAGCCAAGGTTGTTGTCGTTCAGGTCGGACCGCTGGTGGCGGGCATTCTTGTCGAGGCTGTCCACGACGTGGTCTATTTGAGGCCGTCCGACGTAGCACCGGCCCCAGTTGCCGCCCAGGTGCAAAGCCGGAATTATATCAAGGGTGTAGCCGCTTGTGACGACAAAATGCTTTGTCTTGTTGACATTCAGAAGGTGTTCACCCGGGGTGAATGTGTGGTTAATGAGGTGGTATGAGAAACAGGAAGGAAGGCAGGCATGAGAACGACATTAAGATTCCGGACAATCGCGCGACGTTCAATGATGGGTATAATGGGGCTCGTTCTGCTCATGGGCTTGGTGGAATTCTGGTGTGTCCTGAAAGTGGGACAAACCATGAGCCTGCTGGACCGGACCTATTTAATCGTCACGGAACTGAACTCCCTGGAAACGCATGCCAATGAAGTATCGCTCGGCCAGCGGGGATTTCTGATTACGGGCAAACCTGAATTTCTCGATCCTTTCTTTCATGGCCCGAAAGATGCCAGCGCAGACTTTGCAAGCCTCAAGAAATTGATTTTGCTACCGGATCAGATCGAACGCCTGAAAAAAATAGAGGAATTATTTAACGCCTATCTGGATTATGCCACTCAAAATGTGGAACTCAAAAAGACGGGCAAGGACAAGGAGGCTGTCGATGCGGTCAGTTCCGGCGAGGAAAGAATCATGAGAAATGCGATCTCAGTCAAGATTGACGAGACCATCCGCGCTGAGAAGGAATTGCTGGTGGAACGTAGGAATGCTGCCCAACAGGCCGAGCATCTTTCCAATGCCGTGGTTGTCGGCGGCACGCTGCTGGTGATCACGGTCAGTTTCTACATCCTGTTTGCCGTAAACCGCCGTGTGGTGACGCCGCTCAACGGGGTTGTCAACACCATTGCCACCTCGACAACTGAAATTGCGGCGGCGGTGGAACAGCACGAGAAGACGTCCGCAGGCCAGTCGGCGTCCGTAAATGAGACCACCACCACCATGGATGAACTGGAGGCGTCCTTCCGTCAGGCCGCCGATGCGGCGGGCGTCTCAGCGCAAAAGAGCCAGAATGCCGTCCAACAGGCCAAGGAGGGGAGCCGGGTGGTCGGTGAAAGCGTTGCCGCCGTGAAAGAGTTGGAGACAAAGATCAATGCCATCGCGGAACGGATTTTGAGTTTGAGCGAACAGATCAACCAGATTGGCAGTATCACCAATGTGGTTGGCGATCTGGGCAACCAGACGAATATGCTGGCCCTCAACGCGGCCGTCGAGGCGGTGCGCGCCGGTGAGCACGGCAAGGGGTTCGCCGTGGTGGCCCAGGAAATCCGCAAGTTGGCCGACCAAAGCCGGAAATCAGCGGAACGCATCAATGTCCTGGTGGGCGATATCAGCAAGGCCGCCAATGCAACCGTCATGGTCACCGAGGAGGGATCCAAAACCCTCGCCTTGAACCTGCAGAGGGCGCATGCGGCCGGTGATGCCTTTGCGATGTTGGCGGAGGCGTTGACGGATGCCAACGAGAATGCGCAGCAGATCGTGCTGAACAGCAAACAGCAACTGGGCGCCGTGCAGCAGGTAACCCAAGCCATGAATAATCTGGCGGTGGGCTCGCGGGAGACCGCCTCCGGCATTGCCCAAACACGCATTGGTCTGGACCGTTTGAAGGAGAATGCGGCTCAATTGGAAACCATGATCTAGGAAAAACGCGGGGAATCAGGGGCACATCGGGGTGATGTGCCAAATTCTGGCAGGTGACAGGAAATGATAAGCGATCCAGAACTTCGGGGACTGTTTAAGTCTGAGAGTGAAGAACGCCTGCAGGGTTTGGACGAAAACCTGCTGAGGCTGGAAAAGAACCCTGATGATCCCCCGGCCTTGCAGGAGGCCTTTCGCGCGGCGCACAGTCTTAAAGGCTCAGCCCACATGATTGGCCTGCCATCGATAAAGACCATTGCCCATCACTTCGAAAGCATCCTCGACGAAGCCCGCAATGGTTCAGGCAGACTGTCTGTCGATATCGTAAACCGTCTCTATGCTGGGCTGGACGCCATCAGGAAGCTGGTCCATGAGGCGGTTACGGGCGAGGCGGCCAACGTCAACCTTGACAGTGTTTTGGCGCAATTAAACAATTCCCTTCCACCCGCGCCACTCCCTGCCCCTTCTCCCACCCCGGACATGGCGCCGCTGGCGCCGCCGTTCCATGTCGGGCCACAAGCCGCTTCCTTGGATGCGGGGCAACCCACACCAACTGGATTCAAGATTGAAACCATCAGGGTTAAACCCTCGCAGATCGACAAATTGATGACCTTGGCGGGGGAGTTGACCGTGGCAGGGATCCAGAGCGTCGGACGCGCCAGGGAACTGGAGGACCTGCTGGAATCATGGGAGGTCTGGAGCCGGGAGCTCTTGCGGCAGAAACCATCATCCAGCCCTCTGGCTCCCGCCCACCGGTCTGGGCAGTCCGTCGAGATGTATGAACAGTCCCGCATCGGCGTTGAGGGGGGTATTGCCGTCCTGGGCCGTTTGCTGGCCAAGGCACATGAAGATAACAGCCGGCTTGAATTCGTGGCGGCCGAGATTGAAAGAAGTGTCCGTTCTATCCGGCTTCTGCCCTTGTCCACGGTGTTCAACCTGTTCCCCCGGATGGTTCGAGACCTGGCGCAAAATCAGGGCAAGGAAGTGGAACTGGTGATTGAGGGCGGTGACATCACGGCAGACAAACTGATCATCGAGGAGATGAAAGACCCCATTATGCACTTGCTCCGTAATGCCATCGGGCATGGGATTGAATCGCCGGATGAGCGGAAACGACAGGGCAAACGATTGCCAGCCACAGTCACTTTGAGGGCACGCCAGACCACCACGGCTGTGGAATTGGAGGTTCGCGACGATGGGCAGGGGCTGAATGTCGACGCCATCCGAAAGACTGCGCTTCAACATGGAGTTTGTCAGGCTGACGAGTTGGCCACAATGAAGCCTGACCAGATTCATGCCTTGATCTTCCGCCCCGGTTTTTCCACAGCCTCGTTTGTCACGGATGTGTCGGGACGCGGCGTGGGCCTCGATGTTGTCCGGTCCAATGTGGAGCGGCTCAAGGGCACCCTCCTGATTGATTCGAAACCCGGTGAGGGGTGTGCTTTTAGCATCCAATTGCCCATTACGCTCGCAATGGGTCATATGCTTATTGTCCAGGCTGAAGGGCAGACCTTCGCCATTCCTGTTGAATTTGTCGAACAATGTCGATGGATCGCCTTATCAGAAATTTACCTCCTGGAAGGTCAACAGACTGTTACGGTTGAAGGTCGGCCTGTTTCAGTCATCGATTTGTCGAAACTGCTCGGCATCAAGGTTGCACCGGCCGGAGACGCAAAGTCGGCACAGGCCGAGACGCCTGTTTCACGACCGTGTGTCTTCCTTGAACTCGGTGCCAACCGGTGCGGTGTTTTTGTGGATGTGCTGCTGGATGAACAGGAAGTGGTGGAAAAACCTCTGAATCACTTTTTGGCACGGGTCCGTAACGTGCTTGGATCCACGATTCTGGATGATGGGCGGGTGTGCATGATTCTCAATCCACATGACCTTCTCGCGACCTTGCGCAAGCGCGAGGTTACCCCCTCCCTGCCGTTGTCCGAAACGACCGCTGTCCGGCGGCAGGCTCTGCTGCTGGTGGAGGATTCCCTCACCACCCGGACACAACTGAAGCGGATTCTTGAAGGCGCCCATTACGAAGTTGCAACAGCCGTCGATGGCCTGGACGGTTGGAACCAACTGGTGGCCGGCCAATTCGATGCGGTGGTGAGTGACATCCAGATGCCTAATCTGGATGGGTTCGATCTAACAGCGAGAATTCGCAAGGACAAACGGTTTGCCGAATTGCCTGTCATTCTTGTCACGTCATTAAGTGCCGAATCTGACCGCAGACGGGGCCTTGAAGTGGGGGCCAATGCGTATCTTGCCAAGCCGGCCTTTGACCAGAAATCCTTCATTGATATTCTGAGGCGACTTGTATGAACGATGACAATCCACAGAGTAGAGAGCAGTCCCCCATTACCGTTCTCCTGGTGGACGATTCCCCCATAGCCTTGTCCATCCTGAGCCGGATCCTCTCAGCGTCTCCTTTGATCCGGGTTATTGGCACAGCTCGCAACGGCATGGAAGCTTTGGATCTCATCGGCGTACTCAAACCACAGGTCGTCTGTCTGGATTATCACATGCCATTGATGAATGGGCTGGAACTGACCAAGGCCATCATGAGCCGGTCACCAAGGCCCATACTGGTCATCAGCGAGACCACCGAATCTGCCGATTCGCAAAAAGCCTTTGAGTTGCTGGAAGCGGGGGCCGTGGATGTGCTTCGAAAGCCCAACAACGTGATGGATAAAGATGCTTTGCAGGTCTATGGGTGCGAATTGATGTCCAAAATCAAAGTCGTCAGCCGGGTACACCTTTTTTCGCGGCAAGCGGCCACGAAAATCACGCCCCCTGTTGTCAGCATGAAAACCGCCCCGTCTGAAGTCACCCAGGAAGAAACCGTTGTTGAAGTAATTGCGATAGGAGCATCGACCGGGGGGCCCCAGGCCATTGAAACGGTATTGGTGAACATGCCTGCCCGGTTGTCAGTCCCGATTTTGTGTGTCCAGCACATCAGTGATGGATTTCTGCCCGGTTTTGTGAGTTGGCTGGGGGTTCAATGTCGACGGAAGGTGAAAGTGGCCGAACATGGCGAATGGCCTTTGCCGGGGATCGTCTATTTTCCCCCGGAACGTTTGCACCTGGAAGTGGACAGCGGCGGATGGTTGAGACTATCCCATGCTCCCCCGGTGAATGGTCATCGTCCGTCCGTAACCCACTTGTTCAAGTCCGTTGCGAAGCGTTTCGGAAATAAGGCCGTGGGTGTTTTGCTGACGGGTATGGGGGATGATGGGGCGGAAGGTCTTGTGACCATGCGCAGGGCGGGCGGCCGGACCTTCGTCCAGAACGAGAACAGTTGCGTGGTGTTTGGCATGCCCAGGGTGGCCATCGAGAAAGGGGGGGCTCAATGGATACTTCCTCCGGATCAAATTGCCTCACGGATTGCCGTTCTCTGTCAATGCCCGGAAAAGCCGGGAAAAGGCATGGGCGCCTCAAATGTCGATGTGTCGGGCGCTCCTCCACCATGGGCTGGCCCTGTGGTCAAAGTGCTGATGGTGGACGACGACCAGACTATGTTCCTGCTTGTGGACCGAGCTTTGTCCCATCATCCTGAAATTCAAATCACGTACTGCAACGACATCAAGGAGGCTCTGGCAAAGGCACGGAAACTCAAGCCTGCGATCATTTTACAAGACCTCAACATGCCGGGAGGCGACTGTCTGGAACTGTTGAGCCAGTACAGAAAGGATCCGGTTACCCGGGCAACTCCGGTGATCATATTGTCGGGCACTGAGGATAATGATGTCAAACACAAGGCCCTGGCCCTGGGCGCTAACGACTACATGGTCAAATCACCCAATGTGCAAAACATTGTCGACCACGTTTGCCATTTCGCCATGTCATAAGACCCTTCCCTACACTGTCTGCGTTTTTCGCTTTAGCCAGGCGCGGGCCGCACCTTTAAGGTGTGGCGCCAGCCGGGACCAGACGGCCTTGTGGTAGGCGTTCAGCCAGGCGCGTTCCTCCGTGGTGAGCATTGCCGTGATCAAAGGCGCGGTATCAATCGGACACAGCGTCAGGGTTTCAAAACGCAGAAACTGCCCGTAGTCGGTGTTTCCTGCCTCCACCACCAGGGCCATATTCTCGCTCCTGATACCATATTCGCCCTCGCGATAAAACCCGGGCTCAATCGTCACCACCATCCCGGGCTTGAAGGTACTGGCGTTCCACGCCTGGGTAAAACCATGCGGACCCTCATGAACATTCAGATAAGCCCCCACCCCATGCCCGCTCCCATGCTTGTAATTCAAGCCCTCCCCCCATAACGGCAAGCGCGCCAGAACATCCAGATGGGTGCCTGTCATCCCGGCTGGAAAGCACACCCGACTCAAACCTATCAGGCCCTTGAGAACCAGAGTATAATGGCGACGCGCCGCCCCTGACACAGGTCCAAGAGACACCGTGCGTGTCGTATCCATGGTGCCCTCAAAATAGTTCCCACCGGAATCCACCAGCAACAAACCTTTCCGCCTGAGTTGGGCCGCAGAGTCACGCGCAACCGTATAGTGAATCATAGCCGCATTAGCCTGATAGCCGCAGACCGCCGTAAAACTGTCATCCCGGTATTCCGGGGCTTCCCTCCGGAATTCCTTAAGCTTTTCACTGGCCGTATACTCCGTCACCCGCTGCCCCTGAGCCAAGGCCTGCTCAAGCCAGGTAAAAAATTTTACCAACGCCAAGCCATCCAGCAAGGCAGCCACCTTCCCGTGCGCCTGTTCCACCGGATTTTTGATGGCCTTAAGTTCAGTGGTGATATCAATGGATTCCTCCAGCCGCCGCACCTGCTTCGGAATCGCATCGGCCACCAATTTATTTACCCGCCGCGGATTAAAGCACAATGTTTTGCCCGCCGGCATGGCTTTGAGGGCCAGGCAAACAGATTCATAGGGACGCACCGTCACCCCCTGCTGTTTCAGTTTTTGCTGGAGTGACACCGGCAATTTCGCGCGATCAACAAACAAAACGGCCTCTTTCAGCCCCACCAAAGCATAGGCGAGCACCACCGGTGAATGCGCGACATCTTCACCCCGGATATTGAACAGCCATGCAATATCATCCAATGAAGCTAAAAATAAGGCGTCCGCACCCTTTTCCTTCAACTTGGCACGAACTGCGGACAACTTCTTCATCCGTCCGACCCCCGCATATTTCGTGGGGAAATCAATGACGGGAGCCCGGGAAACCGACGGACGTTCCCGCCAGACTTGACCGCAAAGATCTTCGTGCGTTCGCAGTGTCAGTTTTTTAGCAACGAAAGCTTTCTCCATTTCCCGCACAGATTCCAACGAGAGAACCTGGCCATCAAAACCAACCGTCTGACCGGGCTTCAACTGAGCTAAAATCCACTCATTGACCGTTGGCACCTTAGGCTCCCTGATCTTAAAGAGCTTGATCCCGCTCCCGCGCAATTCCTTTTCCGCCTGGATGAAATAGCGGGCATCGGTCCAGAGTGCGGCGGATTTCAAGGTGATCACCAAGGTGCCGGCGGATCCGGTAAAGCCCGAGGCCCACTTGCGGGTCTGCCAGCGCGCCCCCACATATTCACTCTGATGCGGATCCGAGGACGGCACCACTAAAGCGGCCACTTTGCGCGCCGCCATCAATTTTCGCAAAGCTAGAATTTTTTGCGGTACGGTCATTTCAACTTCCCTCTCTTCATTTTCCAATAACCAATAACTTATAACCCTACTCTTTTTTTTGCACCCATTCTGAAATAATTTTGGCTGAGGCCAGACTCACGCCGGGGACGGCCGCTATTTCCTCGGGGGAGGCGCGCTGGAGACGGAGAACGGAGCCGAAGTGACTTAACAGCGCCAGCTTGCGTTTCTCACCCATGCCGGGAATCTCATCCAGTGCCGACTCCCGCAAACGGCGTCCCCGTAATCGCCGGTGATAAGCCAAAGCGAATCGATGCGCCTCATCACGGATTCGTTGGAGCACATAAAGCGCCTTCGAATCAGACGGCAATTGGAGCGGTACGGCCTGCCCGGGCACATGGATCTCCTCAAACCGTTTCGCCAACCCGATCACCGGCACATGGGTTACCCCCAGCAGCATCAGTTCACCACGCGCCGCATTCAACTGCGAGAGCCCGCCATCCACAACCAACAGATCAGGCCCACGTTCGCCCTCACGCTGCAACCGTTCAAACCGCCTGCGAATCACCTCCGCCATCATGGCCGGGTCGTCCGATTGGTGCACCGTCCTGATCCTGAAATGACGATAGCGATTGGGCGATGGCATTCCATCCACAGCGCATACCATGCTGGCCACCGAATGCGTGCCGGAGATATTGGAAATATCATAGCACTCAATCACCCGGGGCGGCATCGTAAGCCCCAACGCCTGCTGCAGACCCAGAAGGCCGGCCCGTGCATCCTCTGCCTTGATTTCCGGTGTGGAGGCCACCCGCGCGCGCTGATGAGTGATCTCCCTGAGCATGAACCAGGTATCACGCAACGCCGCTGCCTCCTCAAACCGGTGCAGGGAGGCGGCCTCATCCATGCTGACCCGCATGGACTCAAGCAAGGCAGGCGTTTCCCCGCGCAGGAAGGCACAAGCGGCCGCCACCTTTTCCAGGTACGCCTTCCGGGTGATCCGGTCAATACAAGGTGCGGAACAAAAGCGGACGATATCATTGATACAGTGCTTGTGATCCGTTGCATCCGGTTCACGCGGGGCGCACTTGCGCAACCCGAATTTCCTCTCTACAAAATCCATGGCCACACGGGTCGCCACTGAATTGACATAAGGTCCGAGATACACAGCCCCATCATCGCGCCGGATTCGCACCGCCTTGAACTGGGGCCAGGGCTCCGCCAAATCGATACGGAGCATCAGAAACCGTTTATCATCACGCAAATCAACGTTATAGCGGGGCTTATAATCCTTGATTAACTGCCCTTCCGTCAGCAGAGCTTCGGCCTCATTACGCAGCACGACAAGATCGAAATCATCCACACTCCGGATCAAGCCGCGCAACTTGGGATCAGCCCGCGACCAGGTACTGGCGCGGAAATAGGATTGCACGCGTTTCCGCAATGAGGAAGCCTTACCGATGTAAATGATCTTCCCCCGCCGATCCCGCATGAGATAGCACCCAGGCTGATCAGGGAGTTCCTGCAGTTTCTTCCGCACTTTATCTGAAATCGTGATCACTGCGCGGGAATATACACAGAATGATCAGCCGAGGAAAACCCGAAACAATCTTCAATCGAATGGGCACCAGTGCTCCTGAAACCGTATCCTCAGGCGATCAGATTATTGCCGAAATTCGTACTGCTCTGGGGCTGTCTTGTTCGTAGAGTTTGACCAAACTTCCCATGCTTTACCGCCCTTGCAAAAAGGCACCTATCGGGTATAATTTAGCAAATTATATCATTGATATACCCGATAGGGAGTATTATATTTCCTGTTATACAAATTACACCCGAAAGGGGACAACATGACTGAGCCGTTGATTCTATTCATCAAGGAGCGTCGCCGAGCCATGAGGCTGACGCAGAAGGATTTGGCTGACCGGGCTGGCGTTGGCCTCCGCTTTATCCGCGAACTGGAGCAAGGCAAGACCTCGCTCCGGCTTGACAAGGTAAATCAGGTGCTGGCACTTTTCGGGCACCGAATGGAACCGGTCGCTTTCCGCATGGAGGTGGATGATGAGGAGAGCTGAAATCCACATGCAAGGCCGGTTGACTGGAGTGCTGGAGGAGCGGGATCGCGACTATACATTTACGTACGATGCGGCCTATTTAGCGGACACCGATGCGGTGGCCATCAGCCTGTCGTTACCCCTTCAAACCGAAAGTTTCAAAGACAAACGACTCTTCCCCTTCTTTGATGGCCTGATTCCCGAGGGGTGGCTGCTGGATATAGCCGAACATACCTGGAAGCTCGATCCACGCGACCGAATGGGATTATTGCTGGCTTGTTGCCGCGACTGCATCGGGGCAGTGTCAGTCATTCCCCTGGAGGACAGAAAATGAATAGCACAAACTGCCAGATCTGTCTCGAACCGTTGGGGGGCAGCGTCATGCAATACCATGAAGCCTGCTGCCGGAAGCTCTTTGGTTCACCCCACCCACCCCAACTGCCCTACACCTGGGACCAACTGAATGGACTGGCAGAAAAGATCGTGCGCCAGCATGTAACGGTTCCCGGCGTTCAACCCAAGCTTTCCCTGCATCTTGAAAGAGGAGAGCCCCCGCAAAATTCCAGATTTACGTTGGTTGGCCTGGAGGGAGGCTATATCCTCAAGCCACCGGTGACCCGCTTTCCTCAGATGCCGGAACTGGAGCATCTGACCATGTGCATCGCCAAGTGCTTCGGCATCTCTACAGCCGAATGCGGATTAATCCCACTGGAAGATAAGCGAATCGCTTTCGTCACCAAACGCATGGACCGCGATGGCAACACAAAACTCCATATGGAGGACATGTGCCAACTGACCGACCGGCTGACCGAACAGAAATACCGGGGCTCTCTGGAGCAGGTTGGCAAGGTGATCCTCCTGCACTGCAGCAACCCGTTATTTGACGCCCTGAGGCTGTTCGAAGTGACGCTCTTCTGCTTCCTTAGTGGCAACTCGGACATGCATCTAAAAAACTTTTCGTTGCTATATAGACCCGGTGGCGAAATCGCTTTGTCGCCCGCCTATGACCTGCTCCCGACGGTCCTGCTGCTGCCGGAGGATACCGAAGAGACCGCACTGACACTGAATGGTCGTAAGAGTCGCTTGACGCGGGAGGATTTCATGCGTTTTGCCGCTTCCATGAAACTTACGAATAAACAGGTCGAGAACGTTTATGAGCGCTTTTCCAAGAACCTCTCCTCCGCCTTTCAGATCATGGCGAAGGGTTTCTGCAGCCCCGATATGAAAGACCGCTTCAAAACACTTCTTCTAGAGCGCGCCTCCCGCATCGACCTCTAACAAAAAAGGGGCTAGCACAATTCCAGCGCATCACGCGTCGGAAATACCGGAAATACAGTGCTGGGCAACGTCTGATACCAATACGCCACGGACGCGATATCGTCCTGTAAGGGTAAAAGCAGAAATAATCCTCGGTGCCGGTCCCGCAAATCGCGGGATACTCCCCATCCCCATTCCCAACCCGTTAAACTTAGCGGCAGATCCCTCCAATTGACAGCGGGTTTTCGATTCTCTTATGACACAACCGGATTGGGCACATACGCCCCACCACGGCAATGCTTCAGATAATTCAGACCATGCACCTGACCGCTCATTTCCAGATCACCCCTGTAAACAGGATCGTGCCAACCCTCAATGTCGATGGAGCCTTTGAAGCCACCACGGCGTAATTCCGTGATGACATCGGTCCAATTGGTATCGCCGAAGCCCGGCGTGCGGTGAAAGGCAAATTGCTCTTTCCCGAAAACCCCGTGCTGCTTCACCACATCCCACAAAATGGTGGCATCCTTACCATGTACATGGATAATGCGACTCACCCATTTTCGCAGCTGCGGCATGGGATCAATTAATTGCACCATCTGGTGGCAGGGCTCCCATTCAAGACCGACGTTGGCGTTCGGCACCGCGTCAAACATCAACTCCCACGCATCGGGATTGTGCGCAATATTCCAATCTCCAGACTGCCAGGTCCCCCCCATGCTGCAGTTTTCAAAGGCCAACCGGACCCCTTTGCCTTCAGCGCGTCGGGCCAACTCCCCGAACACTTCCTTGAACCGGGGAATCGAGGCATCAATGGACTGACCCCGCAGCCGCCCGGTAAACCCGGCGACAACATCAGCTCCAAAAAGATGCGCGTTATCAATCAGGGTTTCCCATCCCTTGCGGGTTTCCAGATCTTTGTCTCCGGTTTCCAGGGGATTTCCGAAAATACCGATCGAACTGATAACCACATCCTTGCCGGCTATTGCTTCCTTGACCTCTGCGGCCAGTTTTTTGATATCCGTGTCACCCAAAGTCTGCCAAAAGGTCAGGGAGAAACTCTCAAACCCATGGGGCAGAATCTGCTGAATGTATTTTTTGGTGTCTTTGCCGCCGTTAACCAGCGTTCCAAGCCTGATGTCGCAATGTTTCTGATGATCCATAACGCACTTTGTCTTTCTATATAATTTTAAACCGTCACCACTTGACTGATACTTCCTTGCCGGTTCCAGCGCTTTTAATCGCGGCAAAAACCATTGCAAGACTCTTGATATTGTCCGAACAAATCGTTTCCGGCACCGCACCAGTTCTCATGCATTTCACAAAATCCGCAATCTGTCCGGCGTGACTCCCCGTCCTGCTTTCATCATTAAAAGACTCCACCGCGAGCGTTTCGCATTCAGAGGTAAATCCCCCAACGGTTTTAACGCCCTGCGCCCGGATATCCTTGCCGCCATCCCACCGGAAGCTGCCTTTCGTCCCGATCCCATGCCAGGTGCTTTCCCAAGTTGTATTCAAGCCTTCAGCGCACCAACTGCCCCGATAGGTATACACGAGCCCGTTACTCATGGTGAACACCGCCACGGCCGAAGCCGCGTGGTCATACCAGGAACCTTCAGGATTCCATTCCTTGCAGTAAACCGATACAGGATCCCCTCCGCCTAACAAACGGGCGGCATCAAAGGTATGAATGGCCATATCCAATAAGAGTACATGCTCCATACGATCGCGGAATCCACCGAAATGAGCCCCGATATAAAAGTCCGAATTCAGGGTTGTAAGTGTCCCGATCCGGCCTGATTCCACCAACCCCCGCACACTCCGGATGTTGGCATCGAAGCGCCGGTTTTGGATGACCGCATGCGTCCGCCCGGCTTTTTTCGCCGCATTCACAATACGACGGGCATTGGCCATGCTGTCAGCCAGAGGCTTTTCGCCAAGGACATGACAGCCATGCCGGAAGGCTTCCAACGAGACTTTGACATGCCCTTCCGGCACCGTGCAATCGAACACGATATCCGGTTTGGTCTTTTTGAGTACCGTGCGAAGATCCGTCCCGATCTCGGCCGACTCCAGTTGAAACTCAGCCTCCCGCTTGCGGGCGCTGTCCTCAATCCGGTCAACCAGCCCGACAATCTTGAGGTCGGGCATGGTGCCAATCGGCTTCAGCCAGGCACCGCTAATGCCGCCACAGCCTACCAGCACAACGCGAAAAGGGGCGGTCATTGGCTCACCCTTTCTCAAAGGCTGCGTCAAAGGCAACGTTTGAAGGCGGGAAATCAAGGTGCTTAACAAACTCGCAGGCTTCCCTGGCGCCATGTTCACGATCCATGCCGCTATCTTCCCACTCCACGGAGAGCGGCCCCTGATAGTTAATCCGGTTGAGGGCACGGATGATCGGCTCAAATTTCACATTCCCGCGGCCTAGTGAGCGGAAGTCCCAAAACCGCCGGGCATCCCCGAAGGTCAAATGACCGCCAAACACGCCAGACAACTGCGGGGTCTGGGCCCAGGCGACATCCTTCATGTGAACGTGGAAAATCCGGTCTTTGAACCGTTCAATGAACGCCACATAATCAACGCCCTGATACCCCAGATGGCTCGGGTCATAGTTAAACCCGAAGGCAGGATGGTTATCAACAGCAGCAAGCGCACGCTCCGCCGAAACGATGTCAAAGGCGATCTCGGTCGGGTGAACTTCCAGGGCGAACTTCACGCCGGCCTTCTGGAACTGATCCAGAATCGGCTTCCAGCGCTTCCCGAAGTCAGCGTACCCTGCCGCCACCATGGCCTCCGATACAGGCGGGAAGGCATAGAGCAGGTTCCAGATCGAGCTGCCGGTAAAGCCATTGACAACCTTGACGCCAAGGGTCTTGGCCGCTTTGGCCACCTGGATCATTTCTTTGGCGGCACGCCTGCGCACGCCTTCGGGATTGCCATCCCCCCAGATATAGGGAGGCAGAATGGCCTTATGGCGCGCATCAATCTGGTCGCACACCGCCTGGCCCACAAGATGGGCGCTGATGGCATACACCTTCAGACCGTGGCGCTCCAGCGTTTCCCGCTTTCGCCGGCAATAGGAAGCATCCGCCTTATTAACCTCAAAGTGATCACCCCAGCAGGCAAGTTCCAGTCCGTCATATCCGAACCCCTTCGCCTTCTGGCAGAGTTGCTCCAGAGGAAGATCCGCCCATTGTCCTGTAAATAATGTCACCTGTCGTGCCATGATCCATACTCCTTTTTTGTT
>JBAXDB010000033.1:0-22449 GCA_037141135.1 bacterium
TTGACCAGTAACTCGACATCGGCAACCGCCAGATGCAGGTAGGTGGCAATCTCCTTAATATTCATGATTCGATGGGGCATGCTGGGGATTCTGCTACTTGCATTAGGAAAACACAAATAGTTTTGAACATACGGCCGCCGGTGCGCTTTCTCTTCAGCCTCGCGCAACGAGGCGCAAAATGTCGGCACCATAGGCCTCAAGTTTCGCGGGGCCGACACCGGGAATGCGCTCCAGTTCGGTGTGTGTTTTGGGCTGCATAACGGCAATGGCCTTGAGAGTCTTGTTGCTGAACACCAGATAAGGGAGCGTGCCATGGTGGAAGGATTCATCCTTGCGCCAGGTTTTCAATTCATCAAACAGGTTTTCCTCAGCCGCAGAAAGCACACGGTCAAAGGACTCACTGGTTGCGGCTTTGAGACTGGCCCTTGAACTGGAGCGCTGGGACTTGCGGCGAGCGTCCGGTTCATTGCCGGAAAGGTGCACCGTTTGTGCCGGCCACCGCAACTTGACCGAAGAGCGGCGCCAGGCGATTTCGCGGCCAAGCGGGGTTAACGCCGCCAGGGCATATTGATCCGGGCTTAAGGCGATGGCCTTGGCCCGTACCAGTTCATCAAATATGGCTTTCAGATAGTCTGGCGTGGTCCCGGTCAGAGCCCCGTAGGTGGATACCTCATTCAGCTTGCGCTCCAAAATATCTTTAGATTGGGAGCCTGTCATGACGGCGATAACGGTGTTACGGCCGAACCGCCCGTCCAGTCTGCCGACGCCGCTGAGCAGTTTCTGGATGAGGGGCCACTCAGATTCCGTAGGAGGACGTGCCGGAATCGCGGTGTCAAATCCGCAATAATCGCAGTGGCCACAGGCTTCCCCCATGATTTCCTTGTCTCCGAAATAGTCGAGAATAAAATGATGGCGGCAGCTCCGGGAACCGACGTAGCGGAGCATCAGTTCGAGTTTGCGTAGATCCCTTTTTCGCTTTTCCTCCAAGGTCGGCATGGCCTCTTTCAAACGGGTGAGATCGGAGGGTTCAATCAGCGAGGTGGTATAACAGCGGGAGCCGGCCAGAATTTCACGCGAAATCAGACCATAGCGCTCGTACAGACCCATGCAGGTGTGGACCGTGATTTTGTTGTCGGTCGACTTGATTTGTTCCGCCCACTCGTCCAGCGAGCAGGTTTGAGCGCCGCCTGTTTTGAGCAGGGAGTAGATCTCGGCCCAGGTATGCAGGATGGTGGCGGGATCAGGATTAGAGCCGTCGAGAAAAAACTCCTGTGTGCGCACGTCGGCATAATTATAGAGCAGTTCGCAATGCGACAACTGGCCATCACGGCCGGCGCGGCCAACTTCCTGGTAGTAGGCTTCAATGCTGCCGGGAACATCCCAGTGGATGACAAACCGGAGATCAGCCCGGTCCACTCCCATGCCGAAGGCATTGGTGGCCACCACCACCGGCACCTTGCCCCCCAGAAATTGTTCCTGGGCCTTGGCCCGCTTCTCTGGGGTCAGTCCGGCATGATAAACCAGATGTTTGATTTTATTCTCGCCCAACATCACGCCGACCCGGTCCACCTGCTTGCGGGTACTGCAATAAATGATGCCGGTTGGGTAGCGGGAAAGGATGCCTTCAATGCGTCGCATTTTGTCGGTATGGGAAGAGACATGGCTGACGACGAGCCGGAGGGTATCGCGGCGAAAGCCACGGACAAAAACCTGTGGGGCGGGACGGCCATCGAGACCAAGGCCTAGTTGCTTGGCGATATCCGTTCGGACCTCCGGGGTGGCGGTGGCGGTTAACGCCATGACCCGTGCGGCGGGGAACTGTTTGACCACGCTGCCGAGTCGAATGTAGTCGGGCCGGAAATCATGCCCCCATTGGCTGATACAATGTGCTTCGTCGATGGCGATCAAGGCGACCTTGAGATCAGCAAGCAGGGTTTGAAAGCCCCTGTTGCGGAAACGTTCAGGAGCGACATAGACAAGTCGGGTTCTGCCATGGCGCAGACCGGCGATCCGGTCGGTTACCTCTTCAGAGGAGAGCGAAGAGTTAAGACAGGTGGCAGGCAGGCCGCGTTCAGCAAGGCCGTCCACCTGATCCTTCATCAGGGAAATCAGCGGGGAGACCACCAGGGTAATCCCATCCAGGATCATGGCGGGTAATTGGAAGCAGATTGATTTTCCCGCACCGGTGGGCATGACTACCACCGCATCTTGTCCGTTCAGGATGGCTTCAATCGGTTCGCGCTGGCCCGAATGGAAGGTTGAAAAACCAAAATGTCTGGCCAGCAAAACCTCCAGCCGTATGGAAGGGCTTGCTTGGCCTGACTTTGTATTTAAATTTAATTGGGTCATAAAACATTAATTTTAACATGCTGGGTTAAATTGTAAAACCTTGATATACATCAAGGAGGTAAAATACAGAACCTGCATAATAGGCGCTGTTTCGAGAGACCAAGTTAGAAAACAACAACAAGGAGACAGACGTTATGAGTAGTATGTTTTGTTATCAATGCGAACAGACCGGCAAGGGAACGGGATGCACCTCGTTCGGAGTCTGCGGAAAAGATCCCGAGACCTCGGCACTTCAGGATCTGCTGGTTTTTGCGGCGGAAGGCATCAGTCAATATGCGCATCGCGCCCGTGTACTCGGAGTGGTTGATCATGCCGCCGATATGTATGTGATTGAGGCATTGTTCACCACGGTGACAAATGTCAATTTTGACCCGAAGCGCCTGGAAGGTATCCTGCGTCAGGGATTTGTGGTCAAGGAAAGTATCCGCAAGCAATATGAAGCAGCCTGCAAAGCCAAGGGCGTTGCGGTTGAATTGGTGAAAGGCGCGGCCCAGTGGACACCGGCCAATGATCTCCAAGGCTTGATCAGGCAGGGTGAGGACATTTCGACCGAGAAGCGAACTGCCGCCCTTGGCGCGGATGTCGCCGGGACGCAGGATCTGATCCTGCTCGGACTCAAAGGGACTGCCGCCTACGCGGAGCATGCCCGGGTTCTGGGCAAGGAAGACACCGCCGTTTATGCGTTCATGCATGAGGCTCTGGATTTTCTGGTCAAAACAAATCCGACCATGGACCAGTTGCTTGGCTATGCGCTCAAGACGGGCGAAGTGAACCTCAAGGTCATGGAATTACTTGATGCCGCCAACACCGGCGCCTATGGCAACCCTGTTCCTACGCCCGTAAGCGTCACGCCTGTGAAGGGGAAGGCCATTCTTGTATCAGGGCATGATCTCAAGGATCTGGAATTACTTTTGAAGCAGACTGAAGGCAAGGGGATCAACATTTACACCCATGGCGAGATGCTGCCCGCCCACGGTTATCCCGCACTGAAGAAATTCAAACATCTGGTCGGGAACTACGGCGGTGCCTGGCAGGACCAGCGCAAGGAATTCGATGAATTCCCGGGCGCCATCCTGATGACCACGAACTGCATCCAGAAGCCGAAGGATACCTACAAGGCCCGCATCTTTACGAGCGGTCTCGTGGCCTGGCCGGGTGTGGATCATATTGCCGCCGGGAATTTCAAGCCTGTGATTGATGCGGCGCTGGCGGCTCCGGGTTTTGCAACGGATGTGCCGGGTAAGACCATTCTGGTCGGGTTCGGGCATGCGGCGGTGCTGGGCGTTGCAGGCACGGTCATTGATGCCGTCAAGTCGGGCGCGATTAAGCGGTTTTACCTGATTGGGGGCTGTGATGGCGCCAAGACGGGGCGTAATTACTATACCGAATTTGCCCAGGCGGTCCCCCAGGACTGTATGGTGCTCACGTTAGCCTGTGGCAAGTACCGGTTCAACAAGCTCGATTTCGGGAGCATCGGTGGTCTGCCGCGGTTGCTGGATATCGGGCAGTGTAATGATGCCTACTCGGCGATCAAGATCGCGGGCGCGCTGGCCGGGGCTTTCAATTGCTCGGTCAACGACCTGCCCTTGTCGATGATCTTGTCATGGTACGAGCAGAAGGCCGTTTGCATCCTGCTCACGCTGTTGCACCTGGGAATCAAGAATATCCGGCTTGGACCGAGTCTGCCGGCTTTCGTGACCCCGGCGGTCTTGAATGTGTTGGTGGAGAAGTTTGCCATCAAACCCATCACCACCGTGGAAGCTGACCTGAAGGCGACGTTGGCTGGGAATTAAGAGAGTCTAAAGTCTAAAGTTGCGAGTCCAAAGTTGAGAGTTCGAAGTCGAAAGACTTGGCTCTTAACTTTGGGCTTTGTTATTTCTACTTTCACTGGCGTCCCATAGGCGACATTTCGTGATCAAAAACCCCGTATTTGCTGAGCGGCAATCGAGGCGGTGCTTGCCGCCGCCGGTTATCACCTTTCCCCTCGAGGGAGAGGAAGTAATACCGCATGAACCGCGCCATAATCGGCCCCCTCGGAGTACTTGATTCCCATTTTTCATCTCCCTTTGAGGGAGAGGATTTAGGTGAGGGGGATTTTCGCACATGTAAATGTTATTTATTTGCGCCTCCTTAGTCGCAGGAGCGATCCAGAACCTTTCCGTCTTTGATCTCGAAAATACGTGTGGCAAGCGATCCGATCAGCCGATGATCGTGTGACACAAAGATGATGGTATTCTCAAGCTTGGAAAGAGCGAAGTTCAATGCTTCAATCGATTCCAGATCCAGATGATTGGTGGGTTCATCCAGAATGGTGACATTGCCACCTTCCAACATCATCTTTGATAGGATCAATCTGGCTTTTTCACCACCACTCAGGACCTGAACGGGCTTGAACACATCATCCTTGCTGAAAAGCATGCGACCCATGAAGGACCGGAGTTCGGTTTCAGAGGCATCCTTGTCGTCGGCAAAGCGCCGAAGCCAGGTCAAGGCCTGGCAACTCGGGTCAAGTACCTCCCCGGGATCCTGGGGGAAAACGCTGAGTTGAACCGTATCACCCAGAACCACGGAACCTGAATCCGCGGACAGGAGGCCGCACAGGATCTTCAGGAGCGTGGTTTTGCCGACTCCATTTTTCCCGATAATCGCGATCTTCTCCTTGGGGCCGATTTCGCAGGAAAAGTCCTTGAAGAGAGGAAAGTCGTAAGCTTTTGAAATGTGATGGACCTGAATGACTTTGTCGCCCAGCCGCCGTTTGGGGGTGAACCGGATGTAGGGAGAGACCCTGGAACTGGGCTTCACTTCTTCCAGTTCAATTTTGCCCAATAACTTCTGCCGCGACGTCGCCTGTTTAGCCTTGGAGGCATTGGCGCTGAACCGGCTGATGAAGGTTTTAAGCTCATGAATTTGTTTTTCCATCTTCTTGTTGGCTTTTTCCCGTAGCTCACGGGATTCCAGGCTTGCGATCGTGAAATCATCATAATTGCCCGTAAACATGCGGATTTCATGGTAATCCAGATCGGCAATGTGGGTGCAAACCTGATTCAGGAAGAAACGGTCATGCGAGATGACGACGACCGTGCCTTCATACCGCTTCAGGAGATCCACCAGCCATTCGATGGATTCCATATCCAGATGGTTGGTGGGTTCATCCAGCAGGAGGACGTCCGGATGGGCGAAAAGAACTTGAGCCAGCAGAACCCGCAGCTTGAACCCACCCTGCAAGGTGCGCATTTCCTTCGTGAAAACGTCTTCGGTAAAGCCAAGGCCGGACAGCAGTTTGGCGGCATCCGCTTCCATGGTGTAACCGCCCGCCTGCCCGAATTCATCCTCGACCAACCCGCTGCGTTCATGCTCGGCATCGGTCAGATCCGTTTTGGAGTACAGGGCTTCACGTTCCAAATGAAGATCCCAGAGTTTCTTGTTGCCCATGAAGACGGTGTCCAGAATGGCAACGTCGTCGAATTCCGCATGTTCCTGACGCAAATACCCAAGGGTGCAGTCCCGGCCAATGGACACTTCCCCGTGGCTTGCAGGAATGAGGCCCGCCAGAATTTTAATAAAGGTGGATTTGCCAGAGCCATTGGCGCCGATGAGGCCATAGCAGTTGCCCGGGTTGAATTGGACGCTGACATCTTCAAATAAAATATCCGGTCCAAATCTTTTGGTAAGCTTTGTTGTAGCAATCACGCAATCATTCCAATCTCAAAATACGGCTGAATTTCCATGTGGCGGGGAGACATGATGCCCGACCAGATGGCCAACATCAAGTTATTACGAAATCTGGTTCACGTGAAGCCGCGAAGATGTGAAGTAGAGGGGTTCTGCTTATGAGCTTGTGATGGGCTCCTTCAGAGAGTAAAAAGGGTGTCAGTTTCCCCGTTTTCCCGCCGGGGGGTGTCGGTTCGGGCGAATTTTCATTACGGTGAGGTCCAATGGAGAGTTTCGGAAAATCACAAGAAGATATATTGGTTCGTATTGTGCGTGATCGGCGGAAGGATATCGCCGCAGCGAAGCGTTCGGTGGCGGTGAATGAACTCTATAGCCTGATTGAGCAGAGGGTGGATTATCGCAGTCTTTCAGCGGCATTGTTGCATAGTCCCGCACCCCGGATTATTGCCGAGGTCAAAAAGGCAAGTCCATCAGCCGGGCAGTTGCGCGTGTCGTTTGATCCCGCGGCGATTGCCCAGGCCTATGTGTCAGGTGGGGCGGCGGCGATTTCGGTGCTGACGGAGCCCAACTATTTCATGGGCTCGCAGGCGGACCTCAAGGCGGTCCGGCGCTGTGTCACGGTGCCCGTGTTGCGTAAAGACTTCATGGTGGATGTCTATCAGTTGCTGGAAGCGGCGGCCTGGAGCGCCGATGTGATTTTACTGATTGTCGCCGCCTTGAATCCGGCGCAGTGCAAGCTCCTTTACAAGGAGAGCCGGGAACTAGGCTTGGAAGCCATTGTGGAAGTGCATACTGCCGAGGAATTAAAGGTGGCGCTGGCTTGTGAGGAAGCCATAATCGGGGTAAACAGCCGGAATCTGAAGACCTTGAAGACGGACCTGGCGGTGGCGTATGGGCTGGCGAAGCTGATGCCGAAGAACCGTATTTGTATTGCGGAAAGCGGGATCAAGACGCGGGATGATATTCTTGGCTTGCAGGAGGCCGGGTATAAAGGCTTTTTGATTGGAGAATCCTTGCTTCGGGAGCCTTTGCCGGGAAAAGCGCTGAAAGCCTTGCGGACACCCGTTTGATCGGGAGGGACACATGTTTACGGTAAAGATTTGCGGGTTAACCAATCTGGATGATGCAAGGTGGGCGCTGGAGCAGGGGGCGGATTATCTGGGCTTTGTGTTGTATCCCAAGTCGCCCCGGCATGTGGCGGTTGAGGCCCTGGCGAAGATTGTGGCCCGGCTGCCGGAGCATGCCAGGACGGTCGGCGTTTTTGTAAATATGGAGCCTGACCTGGTAAAACAGATTGCGTCCGATTGCCGGTTGTCGGCTGTGCAGTTGAACGGGGATGAGGCTCCAGCTGATTTTTCGGACTTCAGCGTTCCTGTGTGGCGTGCCGTACGGCTCGAGGCGGGGCGTTGGAATCCCGTGCCGGAGCAGTGGAGGGCGGAGCGATTTGTGCTGGATGCCGCTTCCCCTGCCTATGGTGGAAGCGGTTTAAAAATTGATTGGGCGGTCGGACGTGACTTTGCGTCACGCCACCCGGCGATGCTGGCAGGTGGCCTTGAGCCTGACTCGGTGGCGGAAGCCATCAGGCAGGTCCGGCCGATGGGTGTTGATGTGTCAAGCGGGGTGGAATGTTCTCCCGGGAAAAAGGATTTCCGCAAAGTGGCTGCTTTCATCGCGAATGCAAGGGCGGTCGCAGGAGTAATAGAATGAAGTCAGGATGTGCCAACATGAACGATTTGAAATCAGGACCGGATGCGATGGGACATTTTGGAATCTATGGCGGACGCTACGTGGCGGAGACGCTGATGCCGGCCTTGATGGAGGTGGAAACGGCGTATCGGGCGGCCCAGGCGGATCCAGCCTTCGATGCGGAATTCCGTTATCTGCTCAAGCACTATGTGGGGAGACCATCGCCGCTTTATTTTGCACCGCGCCTGACGGAAGCGTTTGGTGGCGCCCGGATATTCCTGAAACGTGAAGATCTCAACCATACCGGGGCCCATAAGGTCAACAATACCCTGGGCCAGGCGATCCTGGCGCGCCGGATGGGGAAAAAGAAACTGATGGCAGAGACTGGCGCCGGCCAGCATGGTGTGGCCACTGCCACGGTGGCAGCCCGTTTCGGAATGGAATGTGATGTCTATATGGGTGAGGAGGATATCCGCCGGCAGGCCCCCAACGTGACGCGCATGAAACTTCTGGGTGCGCGCGTGGTGCCTGTAAGCAGTGGAACCCGGACGCTCAAGGACGCCATGAGTGAGGCGTTGCGGGCGTGGGTGGCGGAGGTGGATACCACATTTTATGTCATCGGGACGGTGGCGGGGCCGCATCCCTATCCCATGATGGTCCGTGATTTTCAAAGTGTCATAGGAATTGAAGCACGCGAACAGTTCCTGGAGCACGAACACCGTTTGCCCGACATGGTGATCGCCTGTGTTGGTGGGGGCAGCAATGCGGCCGGCATGTTTTATCCATTCATCAATGATGCTGCAGTCAGGCTGGTCGGGGTGGAGGCGGCCGGACATGGCCTGGCGTCGGGGCAACATGCGGCCAGTATTGAAGCGGGGAGAGCGGGAATCCTCCATGGCAGCAAATCCTATGTGCTGCAGGATGAGGCCGGTCAGATTGTGAATGCCCACTCTATTAGTGCCGGGCTGGATTATCCCGGTGTTGGGCCCGAGCATGCCCTCTGGGCGGACTTGAAGCGTGTGGTCTACTCCGGAATTACCGACCATGAGGCGGTGGCCGCCTTTTATGATGTGACGTTGCTGGAAGGCATCATTCCGGCGCTTGAGTCCAGCCATGCTGTTGCCGAGGCGCGAAAGCGCGCCCAGGAGATCGGGAAAGACGGGACGATCGTGGTTTGCCTGTCCGGGCGTGGTGATAAAGACCTCGAGAGTGTCCTGGAATATAAACCCGCCTAAAATTGACAAAAGAGGAGGAAACTGGCAGGTTATAGCCCTACGTATGGCAACGAGTGATGAACCAAGGGCGAACCCACGCGTCGTGCTGGGTGTAACGGGCTCAATTGCAGCATTTAAGGCTGTTGAATTGCTGCGCCTGATGCAGAAAAAAGGTTGGGATGTTTCTGTCGTCATGACGGAAGCAGCGACCCGGTTCGTCACTCCGCTGACATTTCAGACTTTGTCCAGAAATACGGTGGGCTCAGGCTTGTTTGATGAAATGGATGGATGGCATCCGGAGCACATTGCCTATGCAGACCGGGCTGATTTGCTGTTGATCGCCCCCTGTACCGCCAACGTTATCGCCAAACTAGCGCAGGGTTTGGCAGATGATTTACTTACTTGTACGGCACTTGCCACGAAGGCGCCACTTGTCATCGCACCTGCCATGAATGACAATATGTGGGCTCATCCGGCAACCAGGGCCAATGTTGTGCTGCTGAAGTCCCGCGGGGTGGCTTTTGTGGAGGTGGCTTCGGGAGATCTGGCTTGTGGCCGGGAGGGGCCGGGGCGTTTGGCTGACCTCCAGGATATTCTTGCGGTGGTCGAGTCTGTATTCGCTGAAACGTTTCTAAAAGAGGAGTGAACGCATGACGAAAAATGTACTGGTAGCCCTGCTTTTAATTGCTTTGTCGGTGGTTATTATGATTTTCACCAAGGGGGATTCCCCTGTGAATCTGATATTTATGGTGATCAAGCCAGCCGCCTCCCTGGTATACCTTTGCTTTATCGCTTTGGGTGTGACCATTGGTGTCCTGTTGAAATAATTATCTTATGCCTGATTTTGAAATACCCGGTTTTGAGCTGATTGAAAAAGTCGGTGAAGGAGGTATGGGGCAGGTCTGGAAGGCCCGTCAGCTATCTTTGGACCGGCTGGTGGCGATCAAGCTTCTCCCTCCCAAGTTGAGTCATGATGCTGAAAGTATGCATCAGATTATCAAGGAGGCCAGGACGGCCGCAAAGCTGAAGCATCCCGGCATTGTTCATGTTTATGACGCCTGTGAGCAGGATGGACATTGCTGTTTGGTGATGGAGTATATTGACGGGTATAACGTCGGGCAGTGGCTCGCACGCAAACAGGTAATCTCCTCCAAGGATGCGTTGGTGGTGATAGAGTCCGTTGCCCTCGCCCTGAAATATGCCTGGCGTGAGGCCGGGTTGATTCACTGTGACCTCAAGCCTGAAAATATCATGATTGACCATGATGGCTCCATCAAGGTGGCGGATCTTGGCTTGTCACGCACTCTTGATTCTCAGGGTGCCAATCCGGCCTCCGATGAAGTCGCCGGCACCCCTGGCTACATCTCGCCCGAACAAGTGCAGGGGGACGATCAGTTGGACTGTCGCACTGATATTTATTCCCTGGGGTGTTGTCTGTATCAGATGGTGACCGGGGTGCGCCCATTCCATAACCTTACCGATAGCGAGGCGATGGAAGCCCATTTGACTTCCCAGATTCCGGACCCTCGTGAGATTGTTCCCGAAGTGCCGGCCAGTGTATGTGGCTTGATTGAATTGATGCTGATCAAGAACCGGGCTCATCGCATTGCGGATTGGGATGCTGTTCTGAAGGAATTGCACCGGGCACAAAAGAGTCCCCTGTCAAGCAGGGAGCTGCCTCCTGCTGGAGCCAGCACGATGCGGCGGCGCCTGCAGGCTGCTCCCACGGTTCCGGCTCCAGTCCCGCCGGATACCATGAAAGTTGAAAAGCAGCCTGCCGCGGGACGTATGACGGCGATTCTGGTGGTGGGTTTGGTGCTGGTGGCCATTCAGATCGGCAGCATGTGGTGGTTTTCCCGCAATAAACCGCAAGTTGTAACGGCGCCAATTCCGACGCTTGCTGTGAAGATTGATACCAACGTGTCCGCACAGGTGTCGCATGAGGTTCCCGGTCAACCCAGTCATGAGGCTGAAATTGCTTTAGCAATTAAACGCCTCAAACGAACCGCTAATAACTACCTGGTATCCGGTCAATTGTCTGAAGGAATCCAGTGGCTTGAAAATTACTCCGGCGGCTGGGCTTACGAGACACGTCATGTTCGCCGGGAGCTCGCTGAATCTTTGAAGAAGCAAATGACGGAGCCGGGGGAGGCTCCGAAAAACCAATTTGTAGAGCAGGATGATCCGGAACAAGTGGAAGCGGACTGGACGAACCGGTTGTATGCCATCACTTCCTGTGTGTTGTCCGGGAAATATTTAATGGCCAGCCAGCTAGTGGATGCGGCGGTGAAAGAACCGAAACTTAAGAAACACCTGGTGGAACTGACGTCAATGGATCGTTTGCTGGATGATGTGGTAACATTGCCTGACAGGCTGTTGGCGACGTATGAACCCGATATCGGCAAACCCGTCTCCATCCCGCTGGTGCGAGGCCCATTCAGAGGAATTTTGTTGGCGATCCGCGATCGCAAATTGATGCTGAAAACTCTGGATGAATCTGCGGCACAGGTGGATTTGAAATTGGAGGAAATATCACCGTCTGAACGTCAAGCCAGACTGATTGCCCTTGATCTCCCTGAAGGGAATCTGGTTCGGGGTGTGGCCGCCTACAATGGGGGGAAAGGTGATGAGGCCGATGCGCTTTGGCGCAATACAGGGTCTGTGCTGGGATCAATGTTGATTGAGCGCGTGAAGGCGGATATCGCGGCGGCTACGCGGGCTGCCGCCCTGGTCTCTGGTCGTGCTGTAGAAGAGGCTGCCATGCGTGCGGATCCCGCGTTCATTGCCTTCGCCAAACTTGCGAAAAAAAGCGGGGTGGATTTGGACCAATGTGACTTAACTAAAATGAGAAGGGCCATTGAGTCAGCCCCGCTGAACCGCGAAATCGCCATGCAGTTGGATCGGGCCATGGATGGTTTCCTGGAAACTTACGGAGCCACATCCTTTGCTGAAAAACACGCGGATCTTGTGTTAGCCTTCCAAAGCGCTTGTGGCCGCGCGATGCGTCAATAGCTGACGGGTTATTCCCCTGGATAGCGCGAAGGGCGGGTAAATTAATCCTTTTTCGCAAACAATGGCCGTAATAAATTCTGCCGGCGTCACATCAAATGCCGGCGAATAGGTTTTCACGCCTTCTGGCGCTGTGCGCCGGCCGAAACCCATGGTGATTTCTTCTGCAGCCCGCTCCTCAATAGGAATTTCCGCCCCGGTTTTCAAGGCGAAATCAAACGTGGTACTGGGAGCCAGTACATAAAAAGGTATGCCGTGAGCCTTGGCCAGAATTGCGAGACCATAAGTTCCGATTTTGTTGGCGGCATCCCCGTTGGCGGCAATGCGGTCGGCCCCGACCATGACCGCAGTGATGGCCTTTGTTTTCATGACATGGGCCGCCATGTTATCGCAGATTATGGTGACATCAATGCCTGCCTGCATCAATTCCCAGGCCGTCAGTCGGGCTCCTTGGAGGAGGGGACGGGTTTCATCCGCATAGACCCGGATGTGTTTTTTCTGCTCCGTGGCCACGTAGATTGGCGCGAGGGCCGTACCATACTCTGCTGTTGCCAACCCGCCGGCATTGCAATGGGTTAATACCGTGTCGCCATCCTTGAGAAGGGTGGCTCCATGTTTTCCGATGGCACGACACATGGCGGCATCCTCATCCCGGATCTGAATTGCTTCGCGAACCAGGCGTTCTTTGAAGGCCGGAGGCGACAGTGTGGCCGAAGAGCGGATGACCGCACGCATCCGGTCCAGTGCCCAGAAGAGATTGACGGCGGTGGGCCGCGAAGTGGCCAGATAATCGGCTGCCTGCAGGGCGGTCTCCATCAACTTATTGGTGGTGGCATCCGCATGGCCCTGAATGGCTGTGGCCACACCCATGGCGGCGGCAATGCCGATGGCTGGGGCCCCGCGTACCTGAAGGGTTTTGATGGCCTGCCAGATCTCCTCCACGCTCCGGGTGCGCAGAAAAACCAGTTCGCCGGGGAGGCGGGTTTGATCCACCATAATAACTGTGCCTGGCAGCAGGCCGGCTGTTGAATCAGGGTTCCAATCAATGGTGCGAAGTGACATAGTGGTGGCTCCGGTTAATGACGTATGACAAGCAGCAGCGCCAGGTTGACCCCATTGAACAGCCCGTGCATTATGATGGGCACCCACAGGGATTGTGTATAGAGATAGGCAAGGGAAAATCCGGAAGCAATGATCAGCAGGGGGATGAACGAGGCCAGATGTACGTGGATGGATGCAAAAAGCAACGAAACCAAAAAAATACCGGTGCCCAGGCCGCATTGTCGCACGGCAAGGGGCAGCAGTATCCCCCGGAAAAGGCACTCTTCGAAAATGGGGGCGATGGCGATGGCGAAAAGAAAGATAAGGCCCCTTGCCCAGAAGGAATAATCGCCGGATAGCAGGATAGCGATGTCTTGAAGGTTCGGGGGGTAACCTTTGGCCGATAGAATTCCCTGATATACGAGGGAGCTTGTGAGAATAAACGGGATAAGTGTAATATAAAAAACAACCCCGTATTGAATGAGCTTGGGAGACAGGGTGGCGATGCCAAAGGTTTCACTCCAACGCCAACCCCGGGAATGAGCGATCCATGCAATGCCTCCCAGTCCTGCAAGATCCAGAGTAAGCCCCTGAATGATGATCAGGGTGCCTTCGCGAGGATGGACCAGCATGGCGGAAATCGCCCATCCCAAGCTGATAAGGATGCCGACGATGCCGATAACCGCCACGCACTCCTTCCACGTCCAGGGACGTGAGCGGAGCCAGTCGATGCGGCCTGCCCAGTGAATCGGGAATTGCCTGGTGCGGATGATCAGGAGGGCTGCCGTCAGGGTCCCTCCCAATAACAGCAGGATGTATAAAACCACCACAATGAGAACAGACAGAGAACCGGTGGAGTTTAAAATAAGCTGCTCGCTGGGCATGTCCATCAGGTTTTCGGGGTGCCTTTTGGAAGCACGGTGGGCTCGATCGATTCGCGTATGACGTAGATCGGCTTTTGCTGGGCCTCATGATAGGTCCGGATCTGAAGTTCTGCCAGCAGGCCAATGGAGATAAATTGAAGGCCGAAAAAAATGAGCATGAAAGGGGTGATGACCCAGAAAGGCCGTTTAATCAGCTCGGAGCAGAATTCTGTGCCGAAAAAGTAGTACGACATGTTGGCGCCGGCCATGAAGAACAGCATCAAGAATCCGAGGGCCCCGAAAGTCATGCCCCACTTGCCGAAAATATGAATCGGCCGGGTGCTGTAGCGCATCAGGAATTTGACGGTCACAAGGTCCAGAATAACTCGGAAGGTGCGTCCGATCCCGTACTTTGTGGTGCCGAACTGGCGGGCATGGTGGTTGACCACAACTTCGGAAATCTGTCCGCCGACCCAGCTTGCCAGGGCGGGAATAAAGCGGTGAAGTTCGCCGTATAACTGAATGTTCTGCACAATTTCCCGGCGATAGGCTTTCAGGGTGCAACCGTAATCGTGAAGATGGACTCCGGTGATATGGCTTATCAGGTAATTGGCGATCATGGAGGGGAAGCGGCGGTTGATATAGGTGTCTTTACGATCCCGGCGCCAGCCGCTCACAACGTCAAATCCCTTATCAACTTCAGCCAATAACTTTGGAATGTCCGTGGGGTCATTCTGCAGGTCGGCGTCCATGGTGATGATGATCTCGCCGTGCGACTCACGGAAGCCGGCGCTCATGGCGGCGGTTTGACCGAAGTTGCGGCGAAACTGGATGAGGTGGAGTCCGGGATATTGACGGGACAGCTCTTTCATCTTTTTCCATGAATTGTCCTTGCTCCCGTCATCAATCAGCACAATCTCATAAGAACGGCCGGTCGCCGTCAATGCGGTATGGAGACGGGATACCAGAAGCTCGACACTCTCTTCTTCGTTATAAATTGGAACCACCACGGAAATCTCTGTCATAACGCTTCCTCATCCTTTATGAACCGTGGTTTGTACCACAGTTTGGTCTTCCTGCCACGGATAAAAGTGATCATCCCGATGGCCAGCAGGGCGGCCAGCAGGTCCGTGAGGGCGTCGGCTAAGCATGCAGTGCGACCAGGGACAAATGATTGGTGCATCTCATCGGAAATTCCCCAGAAGAACGTAATCAGGGCTGAGGTGCTGGTTATTCTCCACCAGTGCCAGGAGAAAGCATGAGCAAGCCCCCAGACCCAGAACAGGGCCAGAATGCCGTATTCAACCAGATGAACCAGCTTGATCACTCCAAATATCGGAAAATGCTTCAGTGCTTCGGGGGACGGATAGCTGGACATCCAGAAAATAAGCCCCATATAACCCAGGGCCGGTAAAAGGTATAAGCCGCGTTTCATGGCTGCAAATTGTGCGGAAACCTGCAATGAAGGGCAAGCCTCCTTTGCTGATTCATTTCAGTCTCGACACAGCAAGACTGGCATCGCAGGATGGCGGGCATGATTTCAAAAGTTAAGAAACAAGATGATGTGCGCCCCGACCGGAGGGAGGCGAAATTGGTTGAATTGGCCCGCATTCGCGGGGATAGCGCGGTGGTCGCCACGCGGGCGATCCAACTCAGCCGTCAGCTGAACATTTCCACCTGGATCGCGCTGGGGATTGCCGAGCGCCTGATCTCCATGAAAGAGGCCAGGATTCTCGATCAGGTCGGACGCTGCAAGGAACTGCAGGCGGCAATCCTTGATAAACGGCGCACGGTGGCCGAATTACGGGTAACAATGCCTTATGCCGCTCATTTTCTCGCCGTTGAGCTGGCGGATTTGATGAAAAAAAACGCGGGTGATATCCGTGTCGTCATTCGTATCCTCGAATCATTTTTGAATGCGGAACGGAAGACGGGTGAAGACGAGTTGTCCATGCGGGTACGTACCCGTCCCATTGCGGATTATGCCGTCATCGTGGGCAGGATTCTGGGCATCATGCGCCGTACCCGCTGCGAGGTGCGAATGGCCCTGGAGGTGGATGCGGGTCATGTGACCGAGCAATTTGCTGCTGATCACATCAGGCAGAGAAGGCGTTTGGCCATGGAAGAGTATCAGAATAACCGTGTTGCTGAAGCCCCGCCGGTCCGCGATCACTGGTCGAAGCCGGGGTGAGATAAAAAAGGCGGCCGGGTTTCCCCGGCCGCCTTTTCCACTTTCGGTGAAAGATCTTCAGTTGATCTTTTTCATTTCCCGGCGCTTGGTAACAATTTCCTCGGCCAGCCCGAACGGTACGGCTTCGTAATGCTCGAAGTGCATGGTGTACGAGGCGCGTCCCTGCGAAATGGTGCGGACTACGTTTGAGTACCCGAACATTTCGCTGAGCGGTACCATGGCGCGGATGACCTTGTATTCCGCCTGCTCATCCATGGAGTCAATACGACCACGGCGCTGACAAACCGAGCCCGTGGCGGCGCCCATGTAGTCTTCCGGGGTAACCACTTCCACTGACATCACCGGCTCCAGAAGGTGCGGCTTGCTTTCCAGGAAAAGCTTGTGGAAACCGGCACGGGCGGCCTCGGTAAAGGCGAACTCATTGGAATCAACCTCGTGGTATGATCCATCGTAAAGCACGACGCGCATATCCACCACGGGGAATCCGCCGACCGGTCCCTTCAGCATGGCTTTGATCACGCCTTTTTCCACAGGCGCAATAAAGTTCTGTGGAATGCGGCCACCGCGAACTTCGTTGACAAACTCGAAGCCTTCGCCGGGGGCGAGTGGCTCAAGGCGCATACAGACATGCGCGAACTGACCGCGACCACCGGACTGCTTGACGTGCTTGTATTCGCCGTCGGACAGGCAGGTTCCTGTTTCGCGATAAGCCACTTCAGGACGGCCCACCTGGCCCACAACGGCGTACTCACGTTTCATACGCTCTACGAGTACTTCCAGATGAAGTTCGCCCATACCCGCGATAATCGTTTCCTTGGTTTCGTCATCAAAGCTGACCACGAAAGTGGGATCTTCATCCGCCAGAGAATGAAGGGCATGGCTCAATTTCTCATCATCAGCCCGACTCTCAGGCTTTATGCTGATGGAGATTACCGGGGCCGGGAATTCAATGGACTCGAGGACAATCTGATCATCCTCAAAGCACAACGTGTCGCCGGTTTTGGTTTGCTGCAGGCCGACGGCGGCCACAATATCACCGCACCGGGCAATATCGATGGATTCCTGCCGGTTGGCATGCATCCGCAACAGCCGGCCGATGCGTTGCTCCTTCTTTTGAGTGCTGTTATACACCGGCTTTCCAGCGGTGATGGATCCCGAGTAAATTCGTATGAAGACAATTTTGCCCATGTGCTTATCAGCGGCGATTTTGAACGCCAATGCTGAGAAAGGTTCGTCTTCAGAATGTTTCCGGTGCACTTCACCTTCACCTACACGCCCGATCACCGGCGCGATGTCGGCAGGGGAGGGGAGGAAGTCCACCACCCCGTCCAGCAGGCGCTGCACTCCCTTGTTTTTAAAGGCGGAACCGCAATAGATGGGAATCACTTTGCGGGCAATGGTGGCTTGCCGCATGCTGGCCATGATTTCCGCTTCCGACAGATCGCCGGTCTCAAGGAATTTTTCCAGAAGGGTGTCGTTCTGCTCCGCGCATTTCTCAACGAGGAAGGCATGCCATTTTTTGGCTTCTTCCAGACGTTCTGGAGCGATGGATACTTCGGTCCAAGTCTGGCCGCGATCCTGTTCGTTGTAAACAATCTCCTTCATTTTAATCAGATCGATGATGCCGGAGAAACCTTCTTCCTTGCCAATCGGGATGACGATGGGTACGCCATTGGCTCCCAGAATATTCTGGATCTTTTCGACAACGCCGAAGAAATCAGCGCCGGTACGATCCATCTTGTTAATGAAGGCAATCTTCGGAACGCTGTATTTTTCGCTCTGACGCCAGACTTGTTCGGACTGGGGTTGAACACCACCGACGGCGCAGAAGAGGGCTACAGCCCCGTCTAATACACGCAGACTGCGTTCCACCTCGGCGGTGAAGTCCACATGCCCGGGAGTATCGATCAAGGAAATACGATGTCCGCGCCAGTGGGTGGTGGTGGCGGCGGAGGTGATGGTGATCCCGCGTTCCTGCTCCTGATCCATCCAGTCCATGGTGGCGGCGCCATCATGAACTTCCCCGATTTTGTGGGTTTTGCCGGAATAGAAAAGAATACGCTCGCTACACGTGGTTTTTCCAGCGTCAATGTGAGCCATAATTCCAATGTTTCGAATCTGCGATAAAGCAATTTTTTCGTCAGCCATAATGAGTTCCTAAAAGAATACACTACCCGCGAACTTTTCCCGGGTAAAAACGCGCGCACTATGAGGCGATAGACGTTGAGAATCAAGTAAAAACTGGTTAGTATGAACCGCATGATCAAAGAAACCAAGGAGGGGTATTTTAAGTTTGCCCCGCGTTTTGCTGGTGAGGCTGTATTTCAGCCTTCCATTCTGGATGAACTCAATCGTTGGCGGGAAAGGCTTTTTGCTCTTCAAATGATCGGGATGTACAAGGAGGGCGAACTCAAAGGGGTCGGATATGGCAACATCAGCGTCCGGACAGCCGGCGGCTTTGTAATTACTGCCACCCGGACAGGCGGCCTTGAAAAGCTTGGTCCGCAGCACTATACCGAAATTGTGGGGGTGGATCTGGCGCGTAATGCCGTTGAGTTCCGTGCGGAATCACCGGGCACAACGCCCTCAGCTGAATGCATGACCCACGCCGCATTTTATCAGGCAGATCCTGCGATCGGGGCGGTGATTCATGTCCATCATCTTGATTTTTGGAAGCGACTCCTGAATCACGTTCCCACCACGGCGCCTGAGGTTGCGTATGGAACCACTGAAATGGCTCGTGAAATTATCCGGCTCTATCGTGAAACCGAACTGCCCGACCGGAAACTAACCGCCATGGCCGGCCATGAGGAAGGGGTCATCTCATTTGGCAAGGATCTTGATGAGGCGGGAAGCGTATTGTTGGATGCTTGGGAGAAGTCAGTGGGCAGGGGGCAGTAGACAGAGAGCAGTTGGCAGGGGGCAGTAGACAGAGAGCAGTTGGCAGGGGGCAGTAGGCAGAGAGCAGTTGGCAGGGGGCAGCGACTGCCTACTGCTCACTGCCCACTGATTTCTGGCGCAGGAAAAGGAGTCCGCCGGGGAGTCCCCAGACCAGCATGAAAATGTAGGGGATAAATGCGAGTAGCAGCGCTTTATCGGAGGTGACACTCAGGGCCGACCAGAGATGGATGGAGGCCGCTTCCCGGATCCCGGTGCCGCCGGGGGTGAGTGGGATGGCGCTGATCAAGCCTATTACCGGCGAAAAGGCGAGATAGTCGATAAAGGAAACCTGAATCCCCAATGCATTTCCGACGCACCAGCCTACCCCCACAAACGAGACTTGGACCACCACGGAGGTGAGGGCCAGACGCAGTAACAGGCGTGGATTGGCGCGGCACACATAAAAGGCGTTATAAACCCGCTCCACGGTTTCCAGAACTTTGCCGACGAGCCGGATATGGTTCCATCGTTTGATCCAGGGAAAAACCTCGAAAAGATGAACACTGAACGCCACCACGCCGCCGCCGATCAGAATGAGGCAGGCGGTCAGTGCCGGCCAGGCATAGACGCGGGAGATGGAGTTGGACATGAAGAAATCCCAGCGCGTCAGAATCATCACGGCGACGATCAGGGCCAGGACAAGTAAGCCGATAATCCTGTCAATGAAAATGGTGGAGACGGCTTCCGTTTTTTTATGGTTGGTTTCCCTGGCGGTGTAATATGCCTTGACCAGATCCCCGCCCGTGGGGCCGATCATGAATGAGTTGAAAAAGAGCCCGATAAAAAAGATGGAGTTTACCCGGCGCCAGCCGAGGCGCATATCCTGTGCGTCGAGAATCATTTTCCAGCGGGCCATGCAGAGCAGAACCGGGGGAAGACAAAGGAGAAAGCCCCAGAGCAACCAGGGCCATTGCCCTGCCGTTGATTGCAGGGTGGTCTGTAGTTGGCCCATGTCCATCTTTCTGAAAATCAGGGCCAGCACGGCAATGGCAATGCCGAGTTTCAGGAGGGTGGCAAAGGTTTGACGTGTTTTGCTCATGGCTGATTCAGGATGTCCTGTAGCGTCTGGTCCAGGGGGATGATGGGCGCCCAGCCGGTGTCGACACGGATTCGCCGGGTATCGAGGGTCGGATTTTCGTCAGCCGGTCGATAGAAGGCGGGGTCCCGGCTGATGACGGGCTTCACGCCTGCAAGCTCGCAGAGGCGGGTGAGCACATCGCCGACCCTGACTTCATGACCGGACGCGATGTTATAAGCCTGGCCGGCTTTCCCCTTTTCGACCAGAAGGCGGTAGGCCCGGACAATGTCACGCACATCGGTGAAGTCGCGTCGATTGTCAAGATTGCCGACTTTCATGGCTGGGGGGGCTCCGTTGCGGATGGCAACGACCTGCCTGGCAAATGAAGCAATTGAAAATTGAGGGGACTGGCCCGGACCGATGTGGTTGTGCGGGCGGGCGACGATTATGTTCATGCCATATTGTTTGGCGTAGAGCAGGCAAATCTGGTCGGCAGCGGCTTTGGAAATCGCGTAAAACGTGTCCGGGTCGAGCAAGGCATCTTCATGAATAGGCGCAGAGCGAGTGCGCATGCCATATACGTGTGAGGTTGAGATAAAAAGAATGCTGGCCGTGGGGCACGTTTTCCTGAATGCCTCCAGCACATGCGTGGTGCCTGCCAGATTGATGTCGAAAATTTTGGATGGGTCGGCCGTGCCCGAGGGGACAAAGGCCCACGCGGCCAGATGAATGCAGGCGTCGGGCTTTGCTTTGGCCACAACCTTATCCACCTCCCCGGCATCGGTGATGTTGGCGGAAATGAACGAGGATGCGGTCAACCAGGTTGGTTGGCTGCCGATATCCAGTCCCGCTACCTGATGACCATGGGAAGTCAACTCGTTGATCAAATGCCGGCCGACAAATCCGCCGGCCCCTGTGACTAATATTTTCATACCATTACTTTCACACCTTCACATCATCCGCCACAGGCGGATCTCCGACACGTCTCCCCCTCTTCCCCTCTTCACGTTTCATGTCTTCACGTTTCCTCTTCCCCTCTCACGTAACCGCCCACGCGGCTTGAATGATCCTCAACCCCGTCACGATATCCTCGGCGGCCACGGATGGGGAAGGTTCAAGAACACGGATAATATCATCCTGGGCGACTTCTTTGAACAATTCAAATTTCGTTGTTCCCGCCGGTGGCATCAGGTGGTCGGTGGCGGGGGGGCAAACATCATGGATATGCATGCCGGCAAGCCAGGGGCGTAAGCGTTTCGCCCAGCGGGCGTGGCTGATCAGACCGAGATTTTCCCTGATCTGACCATGCCCCATGTCGAGCCAGCAACGCAGCCGTGGGGAATTAAAATGGGTGAGAAGTCGTTCCATTTCGACTTCCGTGGGGATGGCTTCCCATGTTGGCAGGATTTCGAAAGCCAGTGTGCGCTGGGTTTCTTCAAGCAGGGGGAGCAGGCGCTCAATGCCGGCGTAGAGGTGGGGGAGTTGAGCGACCACGGCTTTCTCCCGGGCCAGAATAAGCTGCACCCGGGCTTTCTCGTAAGCTTCATCGTATTGGCGGCCAGCCGCCGTCAATTCCACCAGATGAGGGGAAAGCATTTTCATCTCCACATTACCGGCGTGAACCACCACGACGCGGGCTCCGATTTCAGCGGCGAAGCGGATGGTGTTTTCAAGATAATGCAGGGCGTTGGCGCGGATATTGGGATCAGAGGACGCCAGGGTAAATGGTTCAGGGGAAGGATAGGGGACGGGGGGGAGCGGACAGTAGGCGTGGAGACTATCCACTTTCACCCGCCCGTCGGCGACCCGGTTGCGTACGCCCGCGACTAGATTCGGGGTGAGGTCGAATCCCAGCTCAACATGCTCGAAGCCGAGTTCGAGAATCTCGTCAAGCATCGTCTCGCCGGTTTCATGCCGGCGGGCATTCCAACGAGTTGTGAGGCTGAAAATCATGGGTTTAAAGAAAGAAAGCTCCCTGAATTGATAATCCAGAGAGCTTTCGGAGATTCAGTGACTGAATCAGACGATATTGTACGCCGCGCGAGCGCGGGCACGGGCTGCCTTGCGACGGCGTTGCTCGCTGGGCTTCTCAAAGTAGCGGTTGGCACGAATTTCCTTCATAATGCCTTCCTTATCCATGATCTTCTTCAGGCGCCGCAGAGCTTTGTCAACGGTTTCGCCGCGTCTAATTTTGACTTGAGCCACGTGTAATGTCACCTTCCCTTCGTGATCCGGACCCTGATTTAGCTGGTCCTTGAATCAAACAGGCGCATGGTATACGGGAGATTGGCGGAAAACTCAAGGAATTCTTTATCCATGAATTGAGAAGGGCGCTAGCGCGCCAAACCCACTCGATTCGGTTCCAAGACAACGGGAGTTGACAATAATGATGGCATTGCATACATTGTATTACAGAAGAATACATGAGGAGATGACATGAGTATTGCTGTATCAATTCGATTGCCT
>JBAXDB010000034.1:0-22223 GCA_037141135.1 bacterium
CCTCTGCTCACTGCCCTCTGCTCACTGCCCTCTGCTCACTGCCCTCTCCCCATCTCCCCCAGCAGCCACTCCAGCAAGGCTTCGCGATCCGTGACAATGCCTTCAAGCTGGGCGTCATAGGCCTTCTTGCGCCAGACTCCCACCTCGGGCCCCTCGGAAATCCCCAGGGCAATAATATCACGCCCATTCACCCAGGGTGCAGGCAAAACCGGTTCCGACTCCATCTGCCGCCGGAATTCCATCAGATATTCATGATTTACCAGATCACCGTGGCTTGAGAAACAGTCCAATCGATGTAATTCCATTTCCGAAAGAAACGTCGGCGCCCCCACCAGACGTCGCAAGGTCGCCCGCCGCATGGATTTGACATCGATGAAACGCATGTGGTTACCAACCATAAACGTGATGGCATCGCGATCATCACAGGAAAATTTCAACCGCTCAAGAATCACCCGGGCGGCATCCGCCCCCACTTTTGCATGACATTCAAAACGCCAGCGACCTTCTTTAAACTGGGCCGTCGGCGGCTTACCGACATCATGCAGCAACACGGCCCAGGCCAGCCGGTAATCATCCGTATGCATCTCGTTCAACATGATGATCGTATGCTGGAAGACATCGCCCTCGGGATGATATTCCGGCGGCTGTTCCACGCCCTGCATGGCCGCCACCTCCGGCAGGATCATCTGAAGCAAGCCCAGGTCTTTGAGCAAAAGGATCGCCTCCCCCGCCTGCCTGGACTCAACCAGAAGGCGGTTGAGTTCTTCGCGTATCCGCTCGGCACTGATGGACGTCATCCGGACTGCCGTGGCCCTGATGGCATTCGCGGTTGCGGGTTCAATGACAAATCCCAAAGCAGCCGCAAAGCGGACGGCCCGCAGCATCCGCAAATGATCTTCCCGAAACCGGTCGGCGGGCACACCCACCGCACGGATCACCCCCCCCTCAATATCAGCACGCCCCTTGACATAATCAATCACCTGCTGCTCAAGCGGGTCATAGAACAAGGCGTTGACGGTAAAGTCGCGCCGCTGGGCATCCGTCTCTGGATCCGAAAAGGTGATGCTCTCAGGATGCCGCCCGTCCCTATACTCGGCATCTTTCCGGAAGGTCGCCACTTCATACCAATTCCCTGCAACCGGAATCCGCACCACCCCAAATGATTTCCCCACGGCAACTGCCCCCGGAAACAACTCCATCACCTTGTCCGGCACGGCATTCGTGGCAATGTCGAAATCCTTCGCACTCCGGCCCATGATCAAGTCACGGACACAGCCCCCGGCCCAATAGGCTATGAAGCCTGCGGCCTTGAGCCTGCGAACAATCTCCAAGGCACCCGGGACCGCAATATGCGCAGCATTAAGGGGAAAAGGAATCAGAATACAGGATTCAGAATTCAGAATAGCGGAAGGGCCTTGCATCGGCTTTCTGAATCCTGAATCCCGAATCATGTTTTCTGAATTTCCGATCATTCTGAATCCTGAATCCTGAATCCTGAATCCTCTTTCAACTCAAACGCCTGCGGGAGCAACTCTCCCAACAGGAACACTTCAAACTTTTTCACCGTGTTCAGCGGTGCCAGGATAATGGGGAAATCAGGCTCACAAAACTCCGACAGAACCTGCAGACAGGCCCCGCAAGGGCAGACTGCTTTGCCGCGGCCACCCACCACCGCCAGTGCGGCAAATTTCCGTTTCCCGGCAGAAACAGCCTTCAGCACCGCCACCCGTTCCGCACACATCGTCAGCCCAAACGAGGCATTCTCCACATTACAGCCCACGAATACCTCCCCCGCCAACGTTACCAGCGCGGCGCCCACAGGGAAATGGGAGTAAGGTGAATAACTTTGCCTGGCCGCTTTAGATGCCGCCTGCAACAACTTCCCCGTCCAGACATCTTTTTTCATGTTACCACAACCTTCTTTACAAATTCCTGCAACACTCGAGTCAATGCCGGAATCGCCATGCTGGCACCCGCCAGAACTTCCTCATGGGAAAGCGTTGCCTGTCCGCCTGCCGCCGCATTGGTGATACAAGATATCCCCGCCACCTTGAGCCCGGCGGCGTGCGCGAGAATCGCTTCCGGTACCGTGGACATGCCCACGGCATCGGCCCCCATCTGGCGAAAAGCCGCAATCTCAGACGGAGTTTCATAGGAAGGCCCCGTTACCGCCAGATAGGTACCATGCGTCAGGGCAATTCCCGCACTTTGAGCAGCCTGATCCAACAAGGCGCGATAGCCACGGTCATAGATGCAGGTCATATCAGGGAATCGCGGCCCCCAAAAAGGATGATGCGGCCCGATGAGCGGATTTGTCCCCATCAGATTGACATGATCGTCAATCACCATCACCGTCCCGGGCCGAAATGACTGCCTGATTCCCCCGGCACTATTGGTCAACACCATTCCATCAACGCCCATGATTTTGGCAAGGCAGGCCGGGAAGGCAATGGGCGCCCACCCTGTTCCCTCGTACCAATGACGGCGGCCTGCAAAAATCAACAGATCGACGCCAGCCTGTTCCGCCAGCAGCAGTTGCCCCCCATGTCCAGCCACCTGAGTGGCGCCCAACTCGGGGATAGCCGCATATTCAACCGTTTGCCGGACGGCAAATCCATTCGCCACCTCACGCCAACCGGAGCCCATGACAATCGCCAGTTTGGGATGAAAGCCTTGAAAGGCACTACGGATTTTCTCCGCCGCCGCAATCAGTATATCTGTATTCATCGTCTTATATTCTTTCAAGCACCAACGGCCCTGCGGGAACGTGGTTTGGACCAATGACAAAAGCTTCGCGCACAAGCCCCAGCGCCGCATCTACCCGCGCCTGGGTGGCGGCATGTAATGTCACCAGCCGTGCACCGGCGGTGATCGGTTCCCCGATTTTCATCAGATTTGACAACCCTGCGGCATGATCAATCGTATCCGTGGTTTTGACCCGTCCCGCGCCCAGCAACACACTGGCGCGTCCAAGTTTCTCCGCATCCACATCCTGCACAAACCCGCCGACCGGAGCAGGATAGTCGATCAGGAATCTGGAGGCAGGGAACCGTCGGAAGTCGTCAAGCACCTCGCTGCTGCCCCCGTGCAGGCGGACCATCTTTTTGAAAATTTCGAAAGGCTCGCCCGACGCCATTTTCCTGCGCACCATTTCGAGGCCGGCTTCTACAGACGTCACGACTCCGGCCACGAAAAGCATTTCCGCCGCCAGCAGCAGCGTCAGTTCAGTGCTGTCCTCCGGGCCCTGCCCCTTCAGGATGTCAACCGATTCCATTATTTCGAGGGCATTTCCAACGGACCGCCCGAGTGGTTGATCCATCGCGGTGATCAAGACGGTTACTCGTTTCCCCATGGCACGGCCGACCCGGACAAGCCCTTCGGCCAACGCCCGCGCATCCTGTCTGGTTTTCATAAAGGCACCACGGCCGCACTTAACATCCAGCACCAGCCCGTCAATGCCCTCGGCCAGCTTTTTGCTCATGATGCTGGAGACAATCAGGGGGATGGAGGGGACGGTCGCGGTGACGTCGCGCAAAGCGTAAAGTTTCCTGTCAGCTGGCACCAGCCGGTCAGTCTGACCTATCATTGAACACCCGCAGGCTTGAAGCACCTTGATGAACTCGGGGATCTGCAGCCCGGTGCGATACCCGGGAATGGACTCCAGTTTATCCAAGGTCCCCCCCGTAATCCCCAAGCCGCGCCCGGAGATCATGGGAACCGCAACACCACAGCAGGCCACGAGCGGCGCGAGGGGGATGGAAAGTTTGTCACCGATCCCGCCGGTGGAATGCTTATCCACCTTGGGCAGGAGAATGGCGGACGTATCCACAACATCACCCGACTGCATCATCACCCGGGTCAAGGAGGCAATTTCCGCCGGAGTCATGCCGCGGAAATAAATGGCCATGGCCAGGGCCGCCATCTGATAATCGGGGATATCCCCCCTGACATAGCCCCCGATGAAGTCAGCCAACTCATCATCAGAGATAGTTTCGCCATTCCGTTTTTTTTCAATAATCCATTGGGGAAGCATATCGGCACAATACGGAGAGCCCCCGTCCCTGTCAAATTCTTATGAATCAACTTAAATTCCTTCATTTTACCGAAATCATCGTCCCCAGCCGTTTAATATAAAAAACTGAGGGCCACAGCCCCGGGTCTATGAAATCGGCACTTGAGGTCCAATGATCCAATGAATCCACGGAGCCCAGAAGTTCTGAAACTTTTCCCGTCCTGATCCCGGAGTAATAGCCATCATCCCAGTTCCCGGCATGCACGGCAGTATGCGCCGCCACAGACAAGCCAGGCGGAACAAAACTCGTATTTCCACCACCTGTCACATTATCCCAACCATTGTTTGCGAAATTCAACCCGAACAACATGACAGCTGCCTTAGCGTCCCCAAGCCAGGGATATACTCCCCCCGCATTATTGGCAATCGTTCCAGTATAGGCGATGATCTGGTCACCCTCCGCGCTTAATGCCATCCCCCCACCGGACAAGATCCCCACACTCCAGCATTTCTGGGTGCCGGCGATCCATGAAACCACTGAACCCGCCGCCAGACCATTCGTGCTGGTCCAGGTCAGGGGACCGGGCGATACCGCGCGGCCGAGATGATCACCCCACCGGAACCAACCATTACTTACTGATGAATTGGTGAAGTGGATCGGCGTATTGGAGGGGATATCCCGAAAAGCCACCCATGCGAATGAGTCGATCGTATCGGTGTTGTAGGCAATCACCGCAATATCACCAGCCCGCAACTGTGCGCAAGCCAAGCGGCTGAACCCCACCACCAAAATAAAAAGCCATACTTTCAACTAATCACCATTTAGCGTTAATTAGCTAAATAGTTATGCTTAAATATAAATTAAGTCAATGCAAATAAAAAGTCTCACGTGAAGTCACGAAAAACGCGAAGGGAAAATTCTTTGATTTCAGCGGCGCGGAGGAGGGCGACGCCCGAAACGCCCCTGCGGTCGACCTTGCGGCCGGAATGGCGGGCGGGAATAGGATGAAGAGTGACCGCCTACGCCCGGAGGGAGCACAAGCAGGGCAGGCTCGGGATTTTCGTAATCCAGTGCCTTACCAATATATTTCTCAATTTCAGGCATCGAGAAGGCCTCATTCTCGCAAGCAAAGGTATAGGCCACACCCGCTTTACCGGCACGCCCCGTCCGCCCGATTCGATGGACATAGTCTTCCGCATCAAACGGAATGTCATAATTGACCACATGCGAAATATCGTCCACATGCAGGCCGCGCCCAGCCACATCCGTGGCCACCAGCACGCGGATCTTACCTTCCCTGAAATCTTCCAAAACCTTGACGCGCTTCTTCTGAGGAACGGCACCCGACAGCATATCCGCGTTAATTCCGCATCGTGCCATATAGCCCAGCACCCGCTCCGTTTCATCACGTCGATTACAGAACATCAAAACCCGTTCCGGTTTATCGCGTTGCAGCAAGTTGTAGAAGAGCGCAAATTTCTTATCCGATGGCACGGTAAACACGATCTGCCTGATATTATCCACCGTCACCTTTTCCGGCTCAACCTCGATGGCAACAGACTCATTCGTCCACCGGGACGCCAGACGCAGAATGTCCTCTGTGAGAGTGGCGCTGAACAGCAACGTCTGACGGTTCTCCTTGCTGGGGGTCGAATAAACAATCGTGCGCACATCGGGAATGAAGCCCATATCCAGCATCCTATCGGCCTCATCAATGACCAGCACCTCGACATAACGGAGATCCAGCAGGCCGCCCCGCCGGAAATCCAACAAACGCCCCGGGGTCGCGACCATGATGTCGGGACTGATCTCCATCAACTGCCTCTGCTGCTTGTCGTAATCCATGCCGCCATAGATACCGAGAATTTTCAACCCGCAATATTTTCCGATATCCCTGGCATCCTTCTCAATCTGAATGACCAGTTCACGGGTCGGAGCCAGAATCAAGGCGCGGGGTGCTCCCCTTTTTGTGGGGTGTTTCCGTGGAGACCGCAGAAAATGGGTAAAAATGGCGATCAGAAAGGCCGCCGTCTTGCCCGTTCCTGTCTGGGCTTTACCGGTTACATCACGGCCCGCCAAAGAAGGCGGAATGGACATGGCTTGAACCGCAGTACAATATTTGAAGCCCAGATCATCAACGGCATGCATGATTTCCGCCGGCAGATCCAGATCATGGAAGCGGGTCTTGCCCTCTTCCGGGAGGATATCATAGTCAGCCACAGCCCATTTCCGGGCCGGGGGAACAACCGGAGCCACATGTCGAGGCTGATGCGCTTTCTCCGGTGCGGCTGCTTTTTTGGGAGCCGGATGCGAATGCGCGGACACAGTTGTGACTGCCGCCGCCTTCTTAATTACCCCTGAATCCACAGGTTTCCGGCCCAAACGCTTGATGTGATGCTTTATCTTCTGAATTAAACGACGTACCATGGGTAAGAATACTACGCCTTTGCAGCCCCCATTACAAGCTTGGCCTTTTTGACAGGCTCCCTGGCGGATAAACCGGTAGGGAGTCCCGCTCACCTACCGGATCATGATCAACAGCATCTTGAAACGCTCAACCGCACGAACGGAATGCGGGACATTCGCGGGCATAATGAAGAGCTGCCCGGCCTTGACGATGTTCGTGGCCCCACCCACGGTCAACTCCGCCACCCCGTCCAGAATTTGAACCGTCGCATCAAATGGCGCCGTATGCTCACTCAACCCCTGCCCCTTATCAAAGGCAAACAGCGTCAGGGTACCGGTCTTCTTATCCAAAATAGTCTTGCTGACGACCGCCCCGACCGCATACTCAACCCCTGTCGCTAATTCAATCGCCGTCCCTTTATACTCACTGAGATCACTCATATTTTCTCCTTGCTGATGCTCTTCATCACCTGCACCTCATCGTAAGGTTCCGCTTCCCGCTCCTCAATCGTAATCGCACCTTCCGGACAATGGCCCAGACATGCCCCCAACCCATCACAACTCAAATCACTGACCAGCCGTGCCTTCCCGTCCAGAATTTGAATGGCGCCTTCCGCACAATTGGGTATGCATAGCCCGCACCCCGTACATTTAACTTCGTCTATCTTGATTATGTTCCGCTTCATATGAATCCTTCACTCCTCACTATTCGACTACAGGATAAGCGTTATCGAAAAATCAACATTGATCCAAATCAATAAAAGTCAAAAGACAGTAAACCCACTGCCAACTGCCTACTGCCCACTGTCTTCTGGCTCCTTTGCTCTTGCGTCAATCCACCGGCTCATATAGAAGGATTGTCATGAAAGGACTATGCCATGAGCGAACATGATACCATCAGATTGAGATTCAGCACCGGTGAAGTTCTTGAATGTTCGCCGCGGACGGCCCTTAAGGACATTCTGCCCTCGTCAACCGCACCCAATGGCCTCCCCTATATTGCCGCCCTTGTAAATAACGACACCACCTCTCTCAGCTATCCCGTTGAGATGAATAGCGACATCAAACTACTGACGATGACCGATCCGCAGGGTTGGCACGTCTATCACCGGTCATTGGCGTTTCTGCTAGCAAAGGCCGTAAAAGAACTGTACCCGGCGGCGGGATTTTCAGTTGACTATGCTGTTGGCGACGGCCTTTTCTGCGACTTCGAAACCAAGGCTGGCGAACGTAACCAGGGAATCACCCGGGAACAAGTCGACGCCATCCGGGAACACGTCAGAATGCTCATCGCCAGGAAGCTTCCGATCGAACGTATAAAGATTTCATTTGAAGATGTCTCGCACCGGCTGACTGAAGCGCACCAAAAAGATAAGCTTAACCTGCTCCGCTTCAGAAACCCACCCCGGGTCGTCATTCATGTGTGCGAGGGGTTTTATGACCTGGCCCAGGGCGTACTAGTCCCGGATACGGGTGCCCTGCATCTCTTCGAGCTGATTCATTACCCCCCCGGCTTCATTCTCCAACTCCCTGAACCGGGCAATGGCACCCAAATCGCCCCCTTCCGGGAACTGCCGCATCTCTCCAGTATTTTCCGTGAACGCAAAAACTGGATCCGGACCATGGGGGTGGGCACCGTGGGACGGCTTAATGAGATCATTGTCAATGGCGACATCAATGACTTCATCAAAGTCTGCGAAGCGCTCCATGAAAAAAATGTTGCCAGGATCGCCGACGAAATTTATCGGCGTCGGGAAACCGTCCGTCTCATCGTCGTCGCGGGCCCTTCATCCTCGGGAAAAACCACCTTTGCCAAACGACTGGCCATCCAGTTGAGGGTTAACTGTTTCCGGGTTTTCACCATCTCCCTGGATAATTACTTTCACGAGCATACCCAAACACCTCTTGATGAAAACGGCAACCCTGACTTTGAACATGTCAACGCGCTCGATCTTAAACTTTTCAATCATCACATGAAACAACTCGCCAAGGGTGAGGAAATCGAGCTGCCGGAATTTAATTTCGAAACCAAAATGCGGGAATTCAAGGGCACCAAGCTCAAACTGGGGAAAGATGATCTACTTATCATCGAAGGTATTCATGGTCTGAACCCCCTGCTGACAGAAATGGTCCCGGAAACCGCCAAATTCAGGATTTATGTAAGCGCGCTCACCCAACTCAGCCTTGACGCCAACAACCGGATTTCAACCACCGATAACCGCTTGATCCGGCGCATGGTCAGGGACCACAAATACCGCTCGCATTCCGCCCTCAAAACACTCCGGATGTGGGCGTCCGTCCGCAAAGGTGAGAAACAATGGATTTTTCCCTTTCAGGAAAATGCCGACGCCACCTTTAATTCAGCCCTCGACTACGAACTGGCCGTCCTCAAGCCGGTTGCCGAGCCCCTGCTAATGGAAGTAAAACCATTTGATCCTGAATACGCCGAGGCCCGGCGGCTCACCGCCTTCCTCACCAATTTTATCGGCATCTCGGACCGCGAAGTGCCACACACGTCCATGCTGCGGGAATACATCGGCAGCAGCAGCTTTAAATATTAGTTAATTTTTAGTATTGATTTTGCGCCAGACATCCGGCAAAACAGGCTGCATGTCAACCTACAGTCTGCTTCATTTCCCGGGAAGTTGCCGGTATCAAGCCCTGGTGCTCCCCGCCACTGCCTGCGTCAAGGATGGCGCCCCAGCCTCCTCGTTCCCCTGGTCTGAACGACATCTGCGCTGCGTGTGGGCCGACGAGTCCATCCGCCCCCCCACACTGTCCAGCATGGATGGCCGCACCGTGTCTGTCGTGAACCCCGGGCGCTGGAATCTTGAGGCCGGCCCCGATTTCCTGGATGCGATTCTTAAAATCGGACCGGATGAATGCACCGTTCGCGGCGATATCGAACTGCATATCCGCCCCATGGATTGGCGTCATCACAAACACGCCGCGGATCCGCGCTATAAAAATGTCATCGCCCACATCACTTATTTTGAAGGCTTGTTGACTTTTCCCGACATGCCGGCCTCTGTCCTGCAAGTACCCTTGCGCACCTCCCTCCAGTTAATTCCGTCGTTCTCATTTGATGGCCTTGATTTATTGGCCTATCCCTTTGCGGTAATTGCCCCGCGCCCCCCCTGCGCTGAGATTTTAAAAAACTGGTCTCCAGACCAGCGCGGCGCCCTGCTAGACTCTGCCGGGGAGGAACGTTTACGCCTTAAATCCGCACGGCTGACAAAGAGCATCGCTGATAAAGGAAGGGACCAGATCCTCTATGAAGAATTTCTGGGTGCCCTCGGGTATAAACACAACCGGCTTCCATTCCTCCAGCTTGCCAGGACGCTTCCGCTGCAACGTTTGCGACAGGAGTCTGAAGCCAGCCCCCTGCATGCCTATGCCTTATTGCTTGGCGTGGGAGGGTTGCTCCCACCGAAATCGAACCCGCTCTGGGATGGTGAAACCCGTGTGTTTATCAGAAGCCTCTGGGATATCTGGTGGAAACACCAGTCTGCGTGGCATGATCAGGTGATGAGCCGGTCTGCCTGGACCGTCTCCAACTTGCGTCCTGCGAACAACCCCTTGCGCCGCCTCATGGCGGCCGCCCACATCTTCTCACGGGATCCATGTACCGTGAGTTCCCTGGCGCTCGCTTCAGAAAGTCCGGCGGATTTATGCCGTTCATGGTTGTCCCGCCTGCAGGCGGAGGGCGAAAACAGTTATTGGGCCTGGCGGGGTAGTCTCGCCCGGCCGCGCTACGCGCGGGCTGAATCGTTGATAGGCCCGGGCCGGGCCGCCACGATTCTCAATAATATTATGGTCCCCTGGTGGGCCGCCACACAGACAATCCAAATGGACTCACCTCTGCTCACAACGCTGCCGGCGGAGGATCTCAACCGTTTTGTAAAACATACCGCCCACGCCCTCTTCGGCCATGACCACTCTCCAGCCCTTTACCATTCCGGACTACGCCAACAGGGCCTGCTCCAAATCTTCCATGACTTCTGTCTGGGCAGTAAAAACGGCTGTTCAGGCTGCCCCCTCCCCACCGCCCTCACTCACCAGAACTGATAGGCGCCGGTGGCGAGAACGTATAGGCCGAGAAGATAATTGGTTGTCACATGGGCCACGACCACGGCCATGAGATCGCCCTTGCGGAGATACAACCCGCCATACGCCAGCCCGGCCATCACACCGACCAACCACCGGCCATGCTCAAACCCGAAGGCAATGGAGATGATGATGAATATCCACCACCCCACTTTGCGCGGGTCCACCGCACGGAAATCCGGATTAGCCAGCCACCGCATGAAAAATCCACGCCAGAAAAACTCCTCTATGATCGCAATGACAAACGCCGACCCGCCCAAGCGTATGACCGAGAAAATCCAGCCACATTGCCCTGGAGCAAACAGCTCGCCATTCCCCGGCTCACTGCCACGGATGAAATACCGGACATAGCCATCATGTAGCACCGGCCATTGCTTGATCCACCCCGATTCAGGCAAAATCCAGACCGCTGCAACCCCCGCTCCCACGAGAACGCTCAAGGGTAATAACCGGATATTTATGAACGGATAATATCGCCACGGCTTCAATACAAACAACGCCACAAGGCTGATCAAGGTTTGAAGGGCATATCGGAGAGCAACATTACTCATCGGCAGGCTCATGACTGCAACCCATAGGATAAACGGCAGAATATGACGGGCAACGGCCCACCGTGCTTCCGTTTGATGCGTAGCCGCCAAGTCCATCATAGGGGGGCCACCTTGCGACAGGCCTCAAGAACCTCTTCCACCCCGACCTGTTTCATGCAGGCGATCGTACGACAATATTTGTGATACCCGAAAATAAAACAGGGCGCACACGCCATTTCTGTTCGCACCACAGCAACCTTATCACTTTCCCGACACCACTTTTTGGCGTCACTGGGACCGAACATCACCACGGCCGGCACATCAAAAACCGCCGCCAGATGCGCAAGCCCCGAGTCCCCACCGACAAACAACGCCGCCTTGGCAAAAATTCCGGCAATCTGCGAAATCGTCAGGCGACCGGCCAGTACCATGACCCGCTCCGGCCACCGGCATTGCGCCGCCACCTTGTCCGCCAATCCACGGTCACCGGTCCCACCCACCAAGCCAATCACAGTCCCCTCGTTCAGCAGGAGCCCCTGCACCAGGCTGACAAAATTAGAAAGCGCCCAGGTCTTGTAGCGGATGGATGCGCCCACATGCACCAGGATCAACCGGTCCGTTTCGTTCTGCATCAAACCCGATAACGCCTCCAAATCACCAGGAAAGCTAACCTCATGCGCCACAAGACTGCCGGACACTTCAGCAGGTCCGCTAAGACCGAAAGGCCCCAATAGCTTCATAAACTCATCGGCCTCATACCCCTCAAGATGATAGGTGATAAGATGGGTGTAGATGGGGTTTCGACCGGGGTTGATTTTGTAGCCTATCCTGATCGGGGCCCGGCTCAAAAGAGCCATGACCGCCGAGAAGTAATGAAACTGCTCGGAGTCGATCACCGCATCGTAGCCCCCTGACCACAGGCGCCGCAGCAGGCGCAGTGGATGGGCATCATAGGTGAATACATTTACAGGAAAGGTTGAGAGCTTGAGGATTTCCTCATTGCGCCTTTCACATACCAGATCAATCAGCGCCTGGGGGTATTTCTCATGCAGTTTTTTCAGCATGGGCTGCAAAAGCACCATGTCCCCCATTCCGCCCGGACGGATCACCAGAACGCGTCTGATATCTTCCGCCCGGAACTCACTGAAGGCGGCCTCGCGATGCAGCCAATACAGAAGCCGGCCACCTGCCCAACAGAGAAACAGGCCTATCGTCGCATCCAAAGTTTTCAGAAGGCGTACACTCATATCAGCTGGCTTCTCCTGCGAAAGAAAATCCATGCGGCACCCATGACACATCCAATCGCCGTAGCAATATATCCTACGACATCACTCCACGTTGAGCCATAATAGAGTTCCACTTCCGGCTGCTCCGGAAAGACACACATAAAACCGGGCGAGACACAATACACCTGCTTCGCCCCGCGGACTTTCCAATTGGGAAACCACGACACCTTGATGATGTGAGGGACGCCCAACGCAGTGGTCCTGAAATGGATCCGGTCGTCTGTCACCGATTCATCACTAATGCACTGTGTTCCCGCCATGGATAACGGCATTCCCCCCAGAAAGCGACGGGGCACATTCGTTTGGCACATATCGGCAAGGGCTTCCAAAGCCATGGGCTCGTCCAGAGCCGCCAATTCACTCCGATCCAACGTCATCCCCGGCATTTTCCAGAGCATAAATTGATCGAGGGCCTGCGGTGTATAAAGCCACTCCAGTGAACACTCTTTCCAGCGGGAGGTTTCGACCACATACGGAAGGCGCGGTGGAATAAAAACATAGCGCCCCTCATGGGTCATCAACTCATAAAGAGCCCAATCCCCCTCACGTGCAACCAACCGCCATTCCTTCATGCCCTGCAATGCCTCCCGCGCAAGGGAACTCCGAGCCACAAAATGCTTCACATTGAAAAGCGCCAAATGCCGGGTAGCCCGGACAAAATCAAAGGTGGTGGGCTTCACGATGGGCGGGAAACCCGCACAGGACGGTGAAGTTTCACCCTGCACATAATACGAATACATCGAGCCCAACGCCGAATTGACCAGCCCCCCTTCCAGAATCGGCTTACCGGTCAGATACGGAACAAGTTCAAAAACACGGCTGGAACCAAGTTGATTATTTTCCTCGCAAAGATCATTGGCCAGTCGTCCAGGCGTGCCTTTGAGCAGCGGCATCAGTTTTTTAAAGACAGCCGCCGACGGCTTGGCTTCCAGCCCCGAAAAATTCCACTTGGCCCAGGAGCGCGTCAGGCCCGGCCCACACCAGCCGCCCAACGACTCACTCATCAGGATGGCGACCAAAACCGCCGGCACCAGCATACCCGTGACCACCCTGCCACCTCTGACGCGGTCAAGCAATACCCCGAGTCCCACCGCACCCAGTGCCATCATGGCAAAGAATATAAAGGGCCAGAGGCGCACATTCACAAATACAGGGGAAACCGGGAAACCGCCTTTAAACAGCGCGATGCTCACACCACCCATCCAGGCCAGAAGCCAGACCACCGGCAGGGAGTGCCTGCACCCCGCCACCAGCGCAACAACTGCAAAAATACCTATGCCAACGCTGTACGCCGGGAAAGACCGCACTAATGACATTTCCCAGTTCACCCCGAAATCCATACTGAAGCCCGATTTTGCAATGAGCGGAATCAGCCACCACCCCATCAGCATCACTGCAGTTGCAGCCTCAGCCACCAGCACCACGATGCCGCGCCGGAAAAGAGGCACCCAACCCTGCCCCCTCCAGGGAGGGTAACAAGAAAGGAATGGCACAATCGCCAACGTCATAAACATGATGACCGACGTAAAGAAATGCGAGGCCAGCACCAATGCAAACAGCAGTACGGTCCGGAGCCTGAACGTGCCCTCCAGAATGTCGCGCGACCCCAGGGCCAGGGCAGGCAACATCAAGGCGAAACTCCAGCTATTGGCGATCATCCCCGCCAGCGTACTGGCGGTGTTTACACCCCACATAGTGTGGGACTGCACAAAAATAAAAGGGACCATTGCCAACGCCACCAGCACCGGAGTGGAGCCCGAAAATCTCCATGTCCGGGCTGCCCAATACGCACAACAGGGGGTAAGCACCATGCCGGCCACGCTGACCACCTTGAAGGCAATGTTGAGGGGGATAAGCAAACTCAACAACGCCGCCACAAAATAAGGAAGGGCAAAATAATACTGAAACATCGGGAACCCGCACCACCAGCCCCCGGCCCAGGATATTATCCGCCCATGCTGGAGCAGTTGCTCCTTCAGGTGACTGACCAGATATAGGTGAGCGGGCGTATCCCCCCCCACCGGCGTCGTATTCCGGATCAAATCCAACGGAGAAAGCTGCCAGACAATGAAAACACTGAGCACCAACAAGATGGCAGCATCAAACGCCTTTGCGAACTTCGCGTGCTTCTGTTCAAAATCTTCCTCCTGGTTTCGACTATGCCGGGCAATGTCTGGAGCACTATCCCATCCCACCCGCTGGAACCGCCGCAATGCACCCAACCCGATCAGGAAGATAATCGAAATCACACCCCAGAACTTATATGACTGCCCGATCCATTTTGTCTCAACAACCTGAATCTCCCCCGCAACCGTGGCGCATAGCGCCCCTCCCATGGAAAATGGACGCTCCAAAATCGCAAAAACGGGATAAGTCGCCCCAGGCACCGCAGAGCGATTCACCAATTCAAAAATTTCCACCCGACTGGTGTCGGGCTCCAGCATCACTTTGCGCCCGACAGATGCACAGGAAAACTCATCAGGCAAAATAAGCTTTACGGTCACCTCGGACGGTTCATCCTGCAGCAACAGCAACTCCAGGAAAATTTCCCCGGTTCGACCTATCGAACCCGGGGAGAGCCTGAGTGCAACCCAGGGGGCATCATTTGTTGGATAAGCGGGAAACGTGGCAAGGGCTAACGCCGAAAACGTACTGCCGTTCGCATGGTCATACCGGATCCGGATAACAGCGGGACTTTGATCAGACATGGACGGCAGCACCGGGAATGGGAGCCTCGCTTCTGACATTTCTCCGGGAGCGAGAAACTTGCCGGGCAGGGCATGCGCTTCAAGGCGCTGTAACCGGGCATCAATGGAAAGCACACGAAAAGGCTCATCACCTGAGTTGGCGACATGAACGACCGCAACGGGAACCCCATTGGTCAATTCAATATGAGCTTCAGGGTGAACCTTGATCGAGCCCGCCAGCGAAGTTAGCGGCAGCAATATAATCCAACTTAGCAGGCGCAAAAATATTTGAACAGAAGCTCGCGAAGCACGCAAAGGCAGTTGCGGCGAGTACGTCGCAACCGCGGTGTTTTTCCGGAATTCAAACCCCTGGTAGCTTCGCCGCAGGCGCAATTATTCCCCCCTTCGCGGTCTTCGCGTGCTTCTGTTCAAACTCTTTTCTCCCGTCTGGAGACAACTGCACGTCAAATCATTAGTTGATGAGGCGGACTGTTCGGTTGCCTTTTTCGATCCAGCCGACAATCACGGGCTTGGAGCCGGTTTTGCGGAGAATGGTGATGGCTTTTTCAACATCATTTTTCTTCACCACCACCACCATGCCGATCCCCATGTTAAAGACCCGGTACATCTCCTCGCGATCCACTTTACCAACTCGCCGGATAAATTTATAAACCTCGGGCACTTCCCAGGCAGACCTGTCAAAAACCGCGTTCACATCAGCAGGCAGAACCCGCGGCACATTATCGGGAAATCCACCCCCTGTGATGTGGGCCATTCCCCTGACCTTGATGGATTTCATGAGCGTGGTCATCGGCTTCAAATAGCTGCGATGCACTGCCAGCAGCACGTCTGCGACCGTCTTTTGGGTGCCTGGCAGGATATCCGTGAGTTTCAATTTTGCCTGATCAAATATCACCCGTCGTGCCAGGGAATAACCGTTTGTATGCAAGCCAGAAGAGGGCAGCCCGATCATGACATCCCCGGGCCGGATGGCTTTCCCCGTCACAACCTTGCGGCGATCCACAACCCCGACAATGGTTCCCACCAGATCATATTCCCTGGGCGGATAGAGTCCGGGCATTTCCGCGGTTTCGCCGCCCAGAAGGGCACAGCCGTTCTCCCGGCAGGCTTTGCACAGACCGCTCACGACCTGTTCAAAAATCCAGCCTTCAAACTTCGAGATCCCCACATAATCCATGAAAAACAACGGGACCGCGCCCTGAACCAGAATGTCATTCACACAATGATTGACGATATCCTGCCCGATGGTGTCATGCTTGCCGGCCAAGGCGGCAACCTTGAGCTTGGTCCCCACCCCATCAGTACTGGCCACCAGGATCTTGTCCTTTCCGGGAGACGCAAAGAAACCGCCGAAAGACCCGATCTCGTTCAACACTCCGGCGGTTCGCGTGGATTTAACCATTTTTTTAATGGAGGCAATTCCCGCCATTTTCTGATCAATATCCACACCCGCCGCCGCATAGGCAGATTTATTCTTTTTCGTGCGCTTCATTTCGTTCTCCTTTTTCACAATCCAACAGCTTTGAACGTTCTGGCCACATCCTTAAAGTGTGTTGCCAGGTTAAAGACCTGGTCGAGATCCGCGGCGGTTACCTTGGCCATAATTTCCGTATCAGCCTCAATCAGGCCTCGCAGACTCTGCCGCGTATCCCAGGCGGCCATGGCATGACGCTGAACCATGCGGTAGGCCTGTTCCCGGGCAAACCCCTTTTGAGTCAACATCAGGAGAACCTGCTGGGAATGGATCAAGCCATGCGTCAGATTGAGATTCGCCTTCATCCGCTCAGGCGACACAAGCATGTTCCTGGTCAACTTCTCCAACCCGACAAGCATATGGTCGAGGGCGATGGTGCTATCGGGAAGAATAACCCGCTCGACTGACGAATGGGAGATGTCCCGTTCATGCCAGAGCGCCACATTCTCGAGGGCGGCCACCAGGTTTCCGCGCAGCAGCCGGGCCAGTCCGCAAAGTTTCTCGCCGGTGATCGGGTTCTTTTTGTGCGGCATCGCGGAGGAACCTTTTTGTTCCTCGCCGAAATACTCCTCCACCTCCAACACTTCAGTCCGCTGGAGATGCCTGAATTCTGTCGCCCAGCGATCAACCGAGGCTCCAACCAGGGCTATGGCCGACATATACTCCGCATGACGATCCCTTTGCAGAATCTGGGTGGAAATAGCTGCGGGCTTTAACCCGAGTTTTTTGCAGACATATTGTTCAACGAAAGGATCAATATGCGCGTGGGTTCCCACGGCGCCGGAAAGCTGTCCCACCTGAATCACTTCACGGGCCGCCTCCAACCGTTTCAGGGCCCGGCCAAATTCATTATACATCAGGGCCATTTTAAGCCCGAAGGTAATAGGCTCGGCGTGCACACCATGACTGCGTCCGATCATCGGCGTGAACTTGTATTTTTTGGCTTTCACCGCAGCCGCCTTGCGCACGGCCTTGACATCGGCAATCAGTATATCCATGGCCTGGACCATCTGGACAGCCAGGGCGGTATCCAGCACATCGGAACTGGTCAGGCCACGGTGAATAAACCGGGACGAAGGCCCCACATGTTCGGCCACATTGGTGAGGAAGGCGATGACATCATGATTCACCTTCGCCTCAATCTCATTGATGCGGTTGACGCTGAAGGCCGACCTGGCTTTAATCCGCTTCAGGTCCGCCGCCGGAACAATCCCCAGTTCATGCATCGCCTCACAGGCAAGGATTTCGATTTTCAGCCAGATGCTGAATTTGTTTTCGTCTTCCCAAATATTTCCAATTTCAGGTCTCGTATACCGTGGAATCATATGCTGTGCTCCTCTTGAAAATGCGGCTGAAGCCTATTGAATTTCTTCCCCCGATGCCAGTAAATACATTGCCTAATCCTGCCGCTGACGGCGGATTTCGTAAAAGAATATTCCAGCGGCCACGGCCGCATTCAAGGAACCAATATGGCCTGCCTGGGGAATCTTCACAACCTCATTACATCGCTGCAGAAGTTCACCCCCGGGGCCGACCCCCTCGTTGCCTATCACAATCGCAACCCCTTGCGTAAAATTGTAATCCACAATGTTGCAGGCTGCCTTTTCGCTGGCTGCAACGACCCGGATGCCTTTGGCTTTCAACCGGTCAATCAAGACAGCCAGCTCAGCTACCCGCACAATGGGTAAACGGTTCACGGCCCCGGCGGAACTGCGCACCACCATGCTGGTGACCCCCACCTGCCCTGAATCCGCAATGAACACTGCGTTGGCTCCAAAGATCTCTGCCGACCGGATGATCGCCCCGAAATTGTAAGGATCCTGGATGCCATCCAAAATGACGCAAAAGGGCGATGCCGGAAGGGCAGCCATAACGGCGGCCTCATCGGCATAAGGAAAATCCGTCATGCGCGCGAGATAGCCCTGATGCTCACTGGAATGACAGAGCTTGGTCAGCTCATCAGGTTCGGCCATGACAACTGTTAAACGCTGCCGGACAGCCAGGGCCTGTGCCTGCTCCAACTGCTCAGGCTTCAGAAGGCGGGACAGATAGAGATCCAAAATCTCCCATCGGCCCGCCGCCAGTGTCTCGACAACGGGATTCCGTCCCCAGATCCAGCATTTCTGGTGACTGCCGAGAAGTCGCTTCTTCCCCTTGCCCCGGTTATGTCGCTCCATTCTCCTTCAGCCTTTTATCGCTTGGGACGCGCGGCCTCAAACGCAGGATCGATCACCGGCATATCCTTGGCAAAGAAATCCTTCGAAGCCTTGACCACATCCTCGGTCATATCAACCTTGTTCTGGTAGAAGGGAAGGTTAGGACTTGTGGTAAGGACGACATCAGCCCCACGCTTCATGGCAACTTGGCTGATAAACTGACCCAGCCGTTTCCTGAAGGATGCCACCGCAAGGTTGTCAAACTGCTGAAGAGCATTCTGTAACGGGGCAATAGACTGGCTGAACTGTTCATCTCCAGCCTTCATCGAGGCCATGATTTTATCCTTCTCACCGGGCGTTTTAGCTTCAGACAGCTTGTCCTGCAGAGTTTTCATACGCGATTTATACGCCTGCAGTAATTGCGTGGCCTTGACAAAAGCGTCCAATTTCTGACGTTCCTTCTCGATCTTCTGGAGCGCTCCGACATCCTTGAAAACGCGATCCACATCCACCACGGCAACCTTATGGGGATTCATAAAGAATACGCTCCAGGCCAGCAGCGCCAACAACACCACCACATACATCACTTCATACCAGCGAATCTTCCGTCCTTCATTCATTTCCATGACAACTACTCCTTATTGATGAAATTTCACAACTGACATCCACTAAGATGAGGGATGGGATGTCGGAATTCAAGCCTCAATCACAGATCGACCGTACAATCAAAGATTTGCGCAAGCGGGTGGTGGTTTCGTCTCGTTATTCGGCCCTATTACTTGCATTAATCAAATTGCTCACTTATCTTGATTTTTTTGACGTCCCAGAGGGACGCAAATGTATATAATTCAATTACCGGAACGCGGGGAGGTTTGTCATGCTTATCATGATATTGATTGTATTTCTTGCTGGCTATCTGGCCATTACATTGGAACACAGAATCAAAATCAACAAGGCGGCCTCGGCCTTGTTGACAGGCGTAATAGTCTGGACGATCTACATCCTGTTCTCTCCGGATAAACATCATGTCGAGGTTCAGCTGGAGCATAGTATCGGTGAATTTTCGGCGATAGTCTTCTTTCTGATGTGCGCGATGACGCTGGTGGAACTGATCGACTTGAACCATGGTTTTCAATTCATCAGTAGCACCATCAAGACACGAAACAAGAAAGCTCTCATGTGGATTGTTGCCGGCCTTGCTTTTTTTATATCAGCGGTTTTGGATAATCTCACCACGACCATTGTGATGATCACCCTTCTGCGCAAGCTGGTACTGGATCCCAGGGAGCGCTTGTATTATGTGGGCATCGTAATTATTGCGGCCAATGCGGGTGGCGTCTGGTCGCCGATCGGCGACGTGACGACAACGATGCTCTGGATCGGCGGGCAGTTAAGCAGTATCAACATCAGCAAGGCTTTACTCATTCCCAGTCTAGTCTGCCTATTGGTGCCTACTTGTATCACCACTTTGCGAGTCAAAGGAGAATTTCCTGTATCGGGAAATGGATACTCAAACAGCACCCGGGGCAAGGTCTTTTTCTTTCTGGGAGTCACCTTAATGCTTATGGTGCCGGTATTTAAGATTGTCACAGATCTGCCGCCCTATATGGGCATGTTGTTTATGCTGGGACTGCTCTGGCTGGGAATGGAGATCCACGACACGCAGCGGGATGATGCGGATCCCCTACCCCGCTCTGTGGCACATGCCTTGAAGAAGGTGGATATGCCGAGCCTCCTCTTTTTTGTGGGGATTCTGCTAAGTATTTCGGGGCTTCAGGCCGTAGGTCTACTGGAAACGATGGCAACTTTTCTGACGACTCACTTGCCGAATGATTTAAGCATCAACTTTATCATCGGATTGGCCTCATCGATATTTGACAACGTGCCGCTGGTGGCGGCGTCCATGGGCATGTTTAATATGACTGTTTATCCGCCCGATCACCAATTCTGGGAAATGCTGGCCTATTGCAGCGGTACCGGCGGCAGTAGTCTGATCATTGGCTCAGCCGCAGGAGTAGCGGCGATGGGCATGGAGCGGATTTCATTTTTCTGGTACTTGAAGCACATCTCCCTGCTCGCCTTTCTGGGCTATTGCGCAGGATTGGGCGCCTATCTGCTTCAGATCCATTTGGCTCCGTAATTGATTATCTCAGCCATTTATGTTCAAATCATCCGGGAAATCCACAATGTCAGGAGATGTGCAGATGAAACGAAAAATCAGGATGGGAATGGTTGGCGGCGGTCCAGGCGCGTTCATTGGCGGTGTTCACAGGATGACGGCGCGTCTTGACGGCAAAATCGAACTCGTGTGCGGAGCGTTCAGCTCGGATCCGGCAAAAAGCAAATCCATGGCCGAGGAACTTTTCCTTCCAGCAAAACGCTGCTACGACTCCTATGACATCATGTTTGAAGCCGAGTCGCGCCTCCCTCCCGGTGACCGCATGGACTTCGTGTCCATCGTGACTCCGAACGTCAGGCATTTTGATATCGCGATGAAAGCGCTTGATCACGGGTTCCATGTGGTCTGCGACAAGCCCATGACGTTTGATTTCAGCCAGGCTCAATGTCTTCACAAAAAAGTAATGGAGAGCGGACTGCTCTTCTGTGTAACGTATAATTATACCGCCTATCCGATGGTCAAGCAGGCCAAAGCGATGGTCGCCGGTGGCGTTCTTGGTGAGCTTCGCAAGATCATCGCGGAATACTCCCTCGGCTGGCTCGCCGCCCCCAATGCCGGAAAACAGGCAACCTGGCGGGTCGACCCACTGCAGGCCGGCTCGACCGCCTGCATGGGCGATATCGGCACTCATTCTGAAAATCTGATCCGGTATGTCACCGGACTTGAAATCGAAGCGCTCTGCTCAGATCTCAGCACGTTTGTCAAAGGCAGGACGCTGGATGATGACGGCTCCGTAATGCTCCGTTTCAAGGGCGGGGCCAAGGGTCTCATTCATGCGAGCGAGGTTTACACGGGGGAGGAGAACCGTCTTTCACTGAAAGTCTGCGGCTCCAAAGGCTCCATCGTATGGAACCAGGAAACCCCGGATGAACTGACGGTCAAAACCAACGATGCCCCGATGCAGGTCCTACGCCGCGGTTGGGCGGGAACCTTCCCGGAGCTCGGGAAATTCACCAGAATACCGGCGGGCCACCCGGAAGGCTTCCTTGAAGCCTTCGCCAATATCTACAACGAGTTTGCCACTGCTGTTGATGCCCGACTGAGGAATGCTACCTATCAGGCTGATTTCCCAACCGTCGATGATGGGTTGCATGGCATGCTTTTCCTCAAGCGTGTCATCGAATCTAATCAGAGCGCCTCAAAGTGGACGCCCTTCGCGCTGTGAGGAGGGGAACTGGGGACAGGAAGATTGTTTCCACTCCGGCATTGAACCGGGCATTTACCCATCAGTAAAACGGACGGAAATCGGCGTTCTTTCTACCCTCATTCCGTGTGTGTGCGTTTGGCCGCCATTGAAAAAGCAAAAAACCGCGTATTTACTAGGAAATACGCAGGTTTTTACGTCGAAAATGGTCGGGCCGAGG
>JBAXDB010000035.1:0-21212 GCA_037141135.1 bacterium
TAAGCCGTTCGTGCTGGTTATTGCGCGCGACATAACCCATGCCAAGCAATTGATCGACTTGGTTCAGTCGGACTCGTTTTTTGAGGGGCGCTACACGAAGAAGGTCATTCAGGTTGATTCCAGTAAGACCGGAGCGGAAGAAGACGAGATGGTGGAGCGATTGCTGAAGGTGGAGCATACCGATGAGCCGACCGAGATTGTGATCCATGTCAATATGCTCAAAGAGGGCTGGGACGTGACAAATCTCTACACCATTGTGCCTCTGCGCGCCGCCAATGCCCGAATTCTCATCGAGCAGTCCATAGGGCGTGGGCTTCGGCTACCCTACGGACGGCGGACTGGTGTCAACACAGTGGATCGCCTGAATATCATTGCGCACGATAAGTTCCAGGAGATTGTGGATGAGGCCAAGAAGCCGGATTCGCAAATCCGTATGCAGCAGGTGATCCTGGAGCCGGAGCAGTTGGGCGAGAAAACCGTGACGGTTTACTCGCAGTCCCAATTGGCCAGCAAACTGGGACTGGAGCCTGTCCAAACGACCACCAGCACGGTGGTACCGAAGGCCAGTGAACCGCCTGTGTTCAAAACAGCGGAAGACCAGAAAGTGGCGCAGATTGCGTATCAGGTGATCCGTAAGCTGGAGAACCAACCGCAGGTCTTGCCGGGCATCTCCTATTTGTCGAAAACAGAAGTTCAGGCCGCCGTGGTGAGGGAGGTTGCCAGCCAGTATCGCCCGACCCAACTCGAAATAGAGGGGGTGACGGCCAAGCCGGACATTGCGGCCATTGTGGCCAGGACCTCCGAACTGGTGATCCAGCAGACCATCGATATCCCGAGAATTCTGGTTGTGCCGACAGGAAAGGTTCAGTCTGGATTCAAACCGTTTACGCTCAAACTCGACACACTCAACTATCCGCCGGTTTCAGAGGAACTTTGGGCCAAACACCTGCGTACCGACCAGGTGGATGTCATCGCTACAGGAAAAGGCGGCATTGAGGAGTTACGGCTGGAAGATTACGTCGTGAGCGGGCTCGTAGATTTTGACGATGTCTCATATGACTCCCATGCCGATCTGCTTTACGATCTGGCCGGTCAGGTTGTGAAGCATCTGGTTGGCTATCTGAAAACCGAGCCTGAAACCCGCAAGGTGCTCAGTTGCTACCAGCGCGATATCGTGCGTTTCGTCCATGTCCAGATGCAGGCACATTATTGGGAAAAGGCAACCGGTTACGAGGTCAAGATCAGTAAGGGATTTTCGGAGTTGAAGCCGAGCGCCTACACCGCATCGGCCTCCGAGCCCGTTCTTGACTACCGTCAACCGCCTGCCGACAAGAGTAATATGGCGAAGTATCTTTTCGGTGGATTTGGGCGCTGTCTTTACCCGGTGCAGAAATTCCAGTCGGACACCGAACGCAAGCTCTCCATTATTCTGGAACGTGAAACATCCAGGTGGTTTAAGCCCGCCAAAGGTCAGTTCCAGATTTACTACAAGTCCGGTGCCGATCATCTCGAATACCAGCCGGATTTTGTGGCTGAAACGGAGGCCGTGATCTACATGCTGGAGCCCAAACGCCGCGACGAAATGACGGACCAGGATGTTGTGGCGAAAAAAGAAGTAGCTGAAAAGTGGTGCAAGCAGGCCAGCGACCACGCCAAGACCTATAAAGGCAAGCCATGGAAATATGCCCTGATTCCGCACGATGTGATCGCTGAAAATGTGACACTCGAATGGCTCGCGAGGTAGTTTCTAAAAGATATCGAATGGGTCTATATCCCGTTCGTATCTTCGCGGGCGGCCATGACGGGCGGGACGGTTGGCTGCACGTTCCAGTTGCTTCAACAGGTTTTGAACCGATTTCAAATTCCATTCGCCTGCTGTGACTTCAGCTTCAAGATCGCGTCGGATTTGATTGCTGAACTTGGGGTCTTGGATCCTGGTTTTGAAGTCCCATGCCGCCTCACGCTTGATCTGCCTGAGCTCCTGCTTTGTTGTGCGCAGGGTATGCTTCAGTTGGCGCGTCAGATTCTGGATCAGACTGACCGCACTGTGGGCGCCTAATCCCGATTCCGCCCCGTCACAGCGCGCCAGGATGTTGTAGAGGGCGCTGGTGTCCTTGCGGCGGTAAGCCGCCTGGGCCTCATGCCAGAGTACTTTGCGAGCTTCCGACATTTGCCCGTGATGATCCGGATGCAAACGGCGGACAATGTTCCGGTATAATTCTTTGGCGGTCTTGCCTTCCTCCTTTGAGGGTTTTGGAGAATGGCCAGGCAGACGAATGCCCGTCATTTCTTCGAAGAAATCTCTGAAGCCAGCCTTTGCCTCATCGGGCATGCCGTCCAACTCAACTTCAAAATCATCGAAATCCTCATCCTCCTCATCCGGGAAATCCTCATCAAACAAGGGATCTGGATTTTTCTTCCTTTCACGTTCCATCGTTTCTTCCCATTGGCGGTCCTCTTCCTCGGCCTCGGTTGGATGAGCCCGGCGCCACAAAAGCTTCTTGTACGCGGCCGCTTCGGAAAGATGGTAGCGGGAGGCAAGGGTTTGAATTTCGAATATGGTATTCCGGCTTTCGTCGATCGCCTGCGCCAGTTCACGCTGACGGGTGAGTAAATGGCCGAACTGCTGGTGGACCCAGGAGCGGAATCCAGGGACATCCTCTTCATGGAAACGCTTTAACAGATTTTTATGCCGCTCGAGCTCTCGTTCGGCCTTTTGATACTCCTTGAGCGCTTTATTTCGGATCGAGCTTGTGTTCAAACGGATCAGCGCTGTCCCCATCCTCATTTGGGCACGGGTAACATAGGGCTGAGGCTTAGGCCGGTAACGACTATTGGGTCTTCTCATGTCAGGAGATTTCGGATTTGACCCAGCCATATAATTCCTGCGCCGTCGCCAGGAACGCTGCTTGTGAATAGGATTGCTGCGCGAGGGCACATGCGGCTTGGCCTAACTGTTGGCGCAGGGGTTTGTCATTTGCCAGTTTAGCCATTGCGTCGGCGAAGTCTTCAACCGTGGCAGGGGTTAGAACCGCCACTTCGGGGGTCAGCACCTGGGTGTGGGTTGGCAGAGCGGTGGCGAGGATGGCTTTGCCGGAGGCGAGATACGAGTAGATCTTCATCGGGGTGTTGTTGCCCTTGATGCGGGGCGAGACCAGAATATCGGCCGATTCAAACAGGGCGGCCATGCGGCTGACGGGCTGGTGGCCGAGAAAGCGCGTTTGGGTGTCAATCCCCAAAGTGATGGCTTTCTCCTGATACCGTTTTACGTCTGCTTCCTTGCCGCCCGCGATGATGAGGTCGGCATCTCCACCCGTTTTGATGAACCGGGCGAAACTTTCCATCATCAGATCGACGCCTTGGTAAGTTTCGAGATTGCCGAGATACATAATGCGGGGGCGGTTATTGTCAGGGATCAGATTTTGGACAGCCGCTCGATCGGCAGCGGAGGCTGGTTGCAACAGCGAGATATCCCTCAGAAGAATGACCTTACGGGCACCGTCCGCACAGGCAATATCCGCAAGGGCATCGCACACGGGTACTACCCCAAGAGCACCCTTGATGGCGGCGCCTTCAGTTCTGGTCATCAAAGGAAGCAGGAATTTCAGGAAGCCGAATTTTTCAGCAATCTGACGAGCCAGTGAAGAATCCATATCATACAGGTACGGAATACCATAGCGACGCTTAATGAGCATGGCCATATAGACCGATTCCTCTACGGCGTGGACGAGATCATAGTGAGTGTTCCTTGCCATTTTGAGGGCCGTCGGGAGCATGACAAGATCGCATAGGATTTTCTTTATGGATGGTCCGGGTGGCACGTTTTTCGCGAATGGGGGGCGGGAGATGCGATGGAGTGTAACGCCGGAGTGGCTCACGTCCGTTCCTTCGTGGTAGGTTAGAACGTCAACCTTGTGGCCCTGGCTTGATAATGCTTGCAGCAACAAGTTAACAGCAATGGGGGTGCCGCGTTCCTGATAGAAAGGGTGGGGGGCCAGGAAAAGGATATTCATACAATAAATAGTCTCATTCGTAAGCTGCTCAGTTGTGCGCGCGGTATGTAACCAAATATCATGAAGCGGTACAATCCCAAGAAATTTTCAAATGAGGAAAACGGAAAATTTGACAGAATGAACAAAATTTACAAAATTAATCGTTTAGGACAGACATTTCTAATCATGGAGGAGTTATCCGCCATAATAGCATGTGATTCATCTAGTGTTTTTTCGAGAAACGGGAGATTATTATGATGCGTAAAGTGTTTACCGGCCACGGGGAGCGTAATGAATTAGGCCGGGCCTTGATGCTGGGGATGAACTTTGCGGTCGGAATGGCTGTTTTTTCTTTTCTTGGCTATTACATTGATAGAAAACGTGGTGATGGCGCCCTTTTCTTTACGGTGTGCGGAGTTTTGCTGGGATTGGCTTATGGCGCCTATGAGGTCTGGATTGTGATCCGAATGCTAAATGAGCAGGTGCGAAAAGCTACCACACCTACCCCCGAAGATAAACAGGAAGGGGATGATATTTGAGATTGTTTCCCCTAAAGGAATGGCTGATTTCACAGCTATGGCTTATGGGTATTGGCTTGTCCCTCTTAGTGGCTTTTTTGTTGGTATCACTGGTTATTCCTTCACCCTGCTGGTGGGCTGTCAGTGCCGGATGGATCCTTGTGATACTGAATAGTTTATTATCCAGGATGATTCATGATCGAGCTACTGGAGTATCGAGGGCGGCTTTTGTCAGATGGGGTATTGTCGCCAACGCAATCAGAATGTTGACCTTGGTGGTAATCTTTGCTTACATGACCCTCAGTTTTCAAATTGAGCGAGGCAGTTTTCTGATTGCAGGTCTTTCTGCTTTCTTTGTAATGATGCCTGTTGAAGTGCTGCAATTGTTTGTTTCTCAAAATAAGGCGGTAGAAAAGTTTGAGTGCGGACGTGATGCAAAGTAATTCAATGGATGCCGTGAATCTGGTTCAGGCGAAAAGTGAGGCGGTCCAAGCCTACATGATGCATCATGTGATGGACTCTCCTACCTGGGCTTGGTTGCCCAGTTTTCATATGGCTGTGCCATTTGGCCTTAAGGTACATGCCGTCATGATGCTTGCCGTGGCGTTGTTGCTCATTGTGGTGCTGGGACGGCTTGGCCGCCGGAAACAGGCGGTACCTACCGGTTTGCTGAATGCCGTTGAATTCTTTGCCAAGTATATCCGCGATGAAATGGTGGTTCCTTTCCTTGGTGAGAAGGACGGGCACAAGATGGCTCCGATGTTCTGCACGTTGTTCTTTTTTATTCTGATCATGAATTTGGCCGGGCTGATCCCCTGTTTGTACACCGCTACCTCAAACCTTGGAGTTACCGCTGCTTTGGCATCGATTACGCTGGGGTTCATGATTTTCGGGGCGATGTACCGGAACGGGGTGGTTGCGTTCTTCAAGGGTTTTGCACCGCCCGGAATTCCCGGGCCGATGCTGATCATGATTGTTCCGATTGAGATTATCAGCATGTTCATACGAGCCATGGCCCTGGCCATTCGTTTGTTTGCCAACATGCTGGCAGGGCACCTGGTTATTTACTCCCTGTTAGGCATGATCGTGATGTTCGGCTTTTATGCCGCACCCGCACTGTTGGGGGCGTTGGGAATTTACCTTTTGGAAGTGTTTGTGTCGTTCTTACAGGCGTATATTTTTACATTACTTTCCGCGATATTTATCGGGGAACGGTATCATCCGGCCCATTAATGAAATGAGCCGGGAGTGTGATGAAAAAGGTTTGTGTAAAGTGTGTTGGACTGAGTTTGTAGAAAGGAAAACGGTATGTTAACTGGGTCAGTAGCAGGAATTGGAGCGGGTTTGGTTGCCATTGGAGCGGGTTTGGGTATTGGCTGGGTGGGGGCCTCGGCGGTGGGCGCCATTGCGCGGCAACCGGAAATGACAGCCAAAATTCAGGTGACGATGTTGATCGTCGCGGCATTGGTTGAAGGTACGGCTCTGTTTTGCGCCGTCATCTGTTTGCTGGGAAAGTAAACCGGCATGGAAGAAGCCGTTCAAATTCAGGCCGGGACGGAAACCCCGGCAACCGGTGCCCATGAAGCCTCCACGAATGTTATGAAAGTGGAGCCTATCATGGTCGGGCTGACATGGATCACCTTCGCCTTGTTGACGTTGGTGCTCTACAAGGTCGCCTGGAAGCCGATTCTTAAAGTTCTGGATATGCGGGAGAAATCCATCCGTGATGCGCTGACTCAAGCTGAGGCGGCGCGTGTCGGGGCGGAAGCAACCGTAGCCAAGAATCGCGAAATGCTTCAGGCTGCCGAGAAAGAGTCGCAGCGTCTGGTGGCGGAGGCACGCGTTGCGGCCCAGGAGTCCGCCAGGCTTATTCGCGAACAGGCGGAACAAAAGACCAAGACGCTGGTTGAAGAGGCTGGACGCGAGATTGCGGCGGCCACGGATCAGGCGCGAATTGCCTTGCGCCGGGAAGCCACGGAAATTTCTATTTCCCTGGCAGGCAAAATTCTTGGGGCTAACATGGACACCGAACGCAATCGGGTGTTGGTCAATGACCTGTCCAAGGAGATTCAGCACCTATGAAGCTGCGCTCCAGAGCGGCTCACCGGTATGCGCAGGCATTGCATGATCTCGCGACAGGCGAGGACGTGCTTGAGGCTGTGGGGGGCGACCTGGCCAGGATTCAAGCAGATTTTTCCGGATCAAGTGATCTGCGCGGTTTCATTGGTAATTACCGGTATGCTTCCGCAAGGCGGCTGCAGACTTTGGAAACCCTTTTTGCGGCACGGGTTCACCCTCTCGTCTGGCGGTTTATCCGTTTTTTAGAATCCAAGCGTCGGCTGGGAATTTTCGCTGAAATCTGCACGGATTTTAAGGGGCTGGAAGAAAAACGTCAGGGGATTTTGAGGGGGCATTTGACATCGGCCTTCGCCATGTCCTCTGACGACGTGAAGAATATTGCACTGCAGGCGGGAGGCCGCATCAGGAAACAGTTGATTTTGGAGACTGAAGTGAAGCCCGAGCTGCTTGGTGGATGCCGGTTGCAAGTGGGTGATACGGTGTATGATTTCAGCCTGGCGGCGCGATTGCGTATGATCAGGCAAACGATGATGGCCGGATAACGGCAAGGTGGAAGTATGGCTGTTGATTTAAGACCTGAAGAAATTGCGTCTATTCTAAGAAAACAGATCTCGGAGTTTGATCTAAAGGTAGACGTTTCCGAAATCGGAACAGTGCTAAGTGTGGGTGATGGGATTGCCCATGTGGACGGCTTGACTGGCGTGATGGCCGGGGAGTTGGTCGAGTTCCGCGAGGGGCTTACCGGTCTGGTCCTCAATCTTGAAGAGGATAATGTTGGTATCGCCATTTTCGGTGAAGATCGCGAAATCAAGGAAGGTGACTCCGTTCGCCGTACCGGCAAAATCGCCTCCGTTCCCGTGGGTGAGGCTGTCGCGGGGCGAGTGGTGGATGCGTTGGGGCGTCCGATTGATGGCGGGCCTCCGATCAAGACTACGGAAATGCGCAAGATCGAGGTCAAGGCGCCGGGCATTATCGACCGGGCCGACGTCCGCGAGCCGCTCCAAACCGGTATCAAGGTGATTGATGCGTTAACCCCCATCGGGCGTGGTCAGCGTGAATTGATTATCGGTGACCGCAAGACCGGCAAAACGGCGCTTGCCATCGATACGATCATTAACCAGCGCGGTGAAAACGTGATGTGCTTCTATGTCGCCATCGGGCAGAAGCGTTCGACCGTGGTGCAGGTTTGCGAAAAATTAAAGAAGTTCGGAGCGATGGAATATACCACCGTAATTGCGGCGACAGCATCCGACCCCGCGCCCATGCAGTATCTTGCTGGTTATACGGGCTGCGCCATGGCGGAGTACTTCCGGGATAGCGGACGGCATGCCCTGATCATTTTTGATGATTTGACCAAGCAGGCGCAGGCATATCGTCAGTTATCACTGCTTCTGCGGCGCCCCCCGGGGCGCGAGGCTTATCCTGGCGATATTTTCTATCTGCACAGCCGGTTATTGGAGCGGGCGGCCAAATTGAGCCCGGAGAAGGGTGGAGGAAGCCTGACGGCCTTGCCGATTGTGGAGACTCAGGCGAGCGATGTTTCAGCCTATATCCCAACGAATGTGATTTCCATTACGGACGGGCAGATTTTCCTGGAAACGGATGCATTTAATGCCGGGCAGCGGCCGGCCATAAACCCCGGTATTTCGGTTTCGCGAGTTGGCGGTGATGCGCAGTTGAAGGCCATGAAGCAGACTGCAGGATCCCTCCGACTGGAACTGGCGCAATACCGTGAATTGGCTGGTTTCTCGCAATTCGCGTCAGATCTGGATGCCGCGACGAGAAAGCAGCTTGATCGTGGCCGACGGCTCATGGAACTCATGAAGCAAAATGTCCACGCCACGATCCCGGTGGCCAAGCAGGTCGCGGTGATTTATGCCGGCACACAAGGGTATCTCGACTCTATACCCGTGGGTAAGATCAGGACATTCGAGGCCGAGTTATATGATGCGTTGGATCGCTCGCCCTGCGAATATTTGACGTTGTTTGCAAAGGCCAGGGCGATGACGCCTGAGGTCAAGGCTGCGCTGGAGTCTGTGCTGAAACGTTTGTCTGTGAAGACGGCTTGATCGGGGACGCCATCGCATGCCGACACTTAAAGAGTTTAATGTCAAGCTGACCCGTCTCCGAAGCACCCGGAAAATGACCAAAACCATGAAACTGGTTTCGGTCAACAAGCTTCGTCGTGCACAGGACGCCGAGAAGCGGGTCAGCCTGATCGCCGGCAGGATGTTTGGGATTTTGGGGCGGATGGGACCGTGTGTCGTCGACGGTGAACATACACTGGTGATTCCCCGTAAGTCAGTGAAGAAGGTCCTGGTGTTGCTGATTACATCCGATCGCGGTTTGTGCGGAGGGTTTAATAACAACCTGATCAAGACGCTCAACCCCTGGATTAAACAACAGGAGGAATCGGGGCGTTCGGTATTGGTTAGTTTTTGCGGACGGCGCGGCTATGCTTCACTCAAGAATCGTTCCACGGTGGAGCGCTATTATGAAGATGTGATGGTGAAACCGGATTTTTCACACGCCCATCGCATCGCACGCGAATTGCAGGCCGCCTTTGTCCGCGGACGTGTGGATGAGGTGTATCTGGCGTATAATGCCATTCAGGGAACGATGTCGCATCAACCGGTTATTGAAAAATTAATGCCCATGGATCCGGCGGCGTTGACGTTGGGGGCCGGCGATTCCAAATCCGGTTGCTGGATGCTGGAGCCGAGTTCGGAGGCGGTGCTCAATGCGCTGCTCCCGCGCATGATCAGTTTGAGCGTTTATATCGCGATGCTCAGCAGTTCGGCGGGGGAACACAGCGCCCGCATGAAGGCGATGGAGCAGGCAAGCTCGAATGCCGACAACTTGATCCGTCTGATTACGCTGCAGCGGAATCGGGCGCGGCAGGCGGCTATTACAACAGAATTGACTGAGATTGTGGCTGGCGCTGAAGCGCTGAAATAGAGAGAGTCTAAAGAGGGATTTATGAGCATGGAAAAAACAGCAGTTAACGGTAAGGTGGCTCAGGTGCTTGGCCCGGTGGTTGATGTGGAATTTCCTGAAAATCAGTTGCCGTTTATTTTGACGGCGTTGCAGGTGACGAATCCGTTTATTGATGACCAGGAATGGAATCTGACGCTGGAAGTATCGCAACATCTTGGCAATAACCTTGTTCGCGCGATCGCCATGGATGCGACAGACGGGTTGGTGCGTGGTGCGGTCGTCCGGAACACCGGCGATCGAATTACCGTTCCCGTGGGACCGGGTACCCTGGGCCGGGTTATGAATCTGTTAGGCGACCCCATTGATTCGGCTGGTCCCATCGAGTGCGAGAAACGTATGCCCATTCATCGTCTGGCTCCACTTTTTGCGGAGCAAGATACGAAAGACAGCATTCTGGTGACCGGGATCAAGGTGATTGACTTGCTTGCGCCCTACAAAAAGGGCGGGAAAATCGGTTTGTTCGGGGGGGCCGGCGTAGGTAAGACGGTCCTGATTCAGGAATTGATTCGCAATATCGCCACGGAACATGGCGGTTATTCCGTATTTGCAGGGGTAGGGGAACGCACGCGTGAGGGAACCCAGCTGTACCGTGAAATGCGGGAATCTGGCGTTATCAAAAAGACTGCCATGGTCTTCGGGCAGATGAATGAGCCGCCCGGTGCCAGGGCCAGGGTCGCGCTTTCGGCTTTGACCGTTGCTGAATATTTCAGAGATGAGTTGCGACAGGATGTGCTGCTCTTTATTGATAATATTTTCCGTTTCACCCAGGCGGGGTCCGAAGTGTCGGCTTTGTTGGGGCGTATTCCTTCAGCTGTAGGGTATCAGCCGACCCTGGGAACGGATATGGGGACATTGCAGGAACGAATCACCTCGACCAAGAATGGCTCCATTACTTCCATTCAGGCGGTCTATGTGCCGGCTGATGACTATACGGATCCGGCTCCGGCGACGACGTTTGCGCATTTGGATGCAACAACGGAATTGTCCCGCGCCATTTCAGAGCTTGGAATTTATCCGGCCGTAGACCCGCTGGCCTCATCTTCCTCTGTTCTGTCACCGGAAATTGTCGGGGAAGAACATTATCAGGTGGCGCGTGGCGTGCAGGAAATCCTGCAGCGTTATAAAGAGCTGCAGGATATCATTGCCATTTTGGGCATGGATGAACTTTCCGAGGATGACCGTCTTACGGTGGAGCGCGCCCGTAAAGTTCAGAAGTTTCTGTCGCAACCGTTCTTTGTGGCCGAGCAATTTACAGGCATGGCGGGCGCCTATGTCCAGATTGCCGATACGGTCAGATCGTTCAAGGAAATCCTTGAGGGCAAGCACGACAAGATTCCTGAGCAGGCGTTTTATATGGTAGGACGCATTGAAGACGTTTTGGCGAAAGCGCAAAAACTTGCGGGAGGCAACGCGTGACGTTTAATGTCCTGATTTCTACGCCAGACAAGATTTTTTACAATGGCCCGGCAGATAGCATTGTCTGTCCGGAGCCGGAAGGTTACTTTGGGGTTTTGGCACGCCACGCCCCCATGGTAGCGGCGATAGGAACCGGAATTATTAAGGTGAGTCTGGCGGCGGAGATCAAGTTTATCGTTGTGGATGGAGGGGTCGCGGAAGTGACTCCGGAATCTACTGTTATTCTCGCTGATTTTGCAGTGATTGCTGCGGATCCCGCCGATGCTGAGGAAAAGTTGGAGGAGATCATCGCTCGTCGGGTGGCGCCTGTGTTTTTGCATTGATATATATAAGGGGAATTTTCACATGAATGTAAGCAGTAATAAAATTGAGACCCTGGCATTGCATGCAGGGCAGGAACCTGATTCAGCAACCTTGTCACGAGCGGTTCCCATTTATCGGACCAGTTCGTATGTGTTTAAAAATGCTGAACATGCGGCCAATCTTTTCAGCCTTAAAGAACTGGGGAATATCTATACCCGATTGATGAACCCTACGCAGGATGTGCTTGAAAAGCGGGTGGCGGCTCTGGAGGGTGGTGTCGCGGCCCTAGCGGTCGCCTCAGGCACAAGCGCCATCTTTTACGCGATCATCAATATTTGTCAGGCGGGTGATGAGTTTGTTTCCGCCAAGAATCTGTACGGTGGCACCTATACTCAGTTTAATGATATTCTACCTCATTTTGGCATCAAGTGTTCTTTTGTTGATTCGCGCAACCCAGCTAATTTTGCCAAGGCGATTACTCCGAAAACCAAATTGGTTTATGTGGAGACCATCGGCAACCCTGCCCTGGATGTGGTCGACATCCCTGCGGTGGCAAAGATTGCGCACGAAAACGGATTACCGCTGGTCGTCGACAGCACTTTCAGCACTCCCTATCACCAGCTCCCGATTGAGCAGGGGGCGGATATCGTTGTGCATTCGCTGACGAAATGGATGGGCGGCCATGGTGCCGGAATTGGTGGTATTGTGGTGGATTCGGGAAAATTCAACTGGAAAAGTGAGAAGTTCCCCTTGTTTTCCAAGCCGGAACCGAGCTATCACAACCTGCGTTTTGCCTATGATCTAGGTCCGCTGGAGCCGCTGGCGTTCATTCTCCGGATGCGGTTGGTGCCGTTGCGGAATCTTGGCGCCTGTATTGCTCCTGACAATGCCTGGTTGTTTTTGCAGGGACTTGAAACCCTTCCGCTCCGGATGGAACGTCATAGCCAGAACGCCATGGCAGTGGTGAAACACCTTCAGAAACACCCATTGGTGTCGTGGGTCAGGTATCCGGGCCTTGAAAGTGATCCGACTTATCCGGTTGCCAAAAGAATGCTGAAGAATGGATTCGGCGGCATGGTGATTTTCGGGATCAAAGGCGGCGCCGCTGCGGGGGGCAAATTCATCGACAGCCTGAAGCTGTTCTCGTTGCTGGCCAATGTGGGGGATGCCAAGAGCCTCGCCATTCATCCGGCCACTACCACCCATTCGCAGCTCACCGAGGCACAACAAATTGAATGTGGCATTGCGCCTGAACTTGTCCGGCTTTCGGTCGGAATCGAACATATTGATGACATTGTGGCGGATCTGGACCAGGCACTCAAAGCGTCCGCAGGTTAATACCGAAAGGTTAAGTTCGGATAATGGCTAAGCAAAAAATTGTTGAGGCATTGAAGACTGGTCGGATTCTGTTGTCTGACGGGGCCTGGGGGACATTTCTGCAGAAAAAGGGAATGCAGCCTGGTGAATGCCCCGAGTTATGGTGCATCACGCACAGAGATGCGGTTCTAGACATTGCCAAAGGATATGTTGCAGCCGGTTCGGATATGATTGAAACGGATAGCTTTGGTGGCACCCGGTGCAAACTTGAGCATTTTGGCCTGGCAGCCCGTACTGCGGAGTTGAATCAAGCGGCGGCGTCCATTTCACGGGAAGCCGCAGGACCTGACAAGTGGGTGATTGCCTCGGTGGGGCCCACCGGGATGATGACGGCGATGGGCGATGTGACGGAAGCCGATTTCTATGCCTTTTTCAAGGAGCAGGTCATGGCTTTGGAGGCCGGGGGGGCCGATGCGATCTGCATTGAGACCATGAGTGCTCTGGATGAGTCCCTGGCGGCCATCCGGGCGGCACGCGAAAATACAAGCTGTGAAGTTATCTGTACGCTTACCTATGAGCGGACGCAGCAAGGAACGTATCGGACGATGATGGGAGTTTCGCCGACCGAGGCGGCGCTGGCGACGGTGGCGGCAGGGGCCCACATCATTGGCACCAACTGCGGCAATGGGATGGATCGGATGATTGATATCGTCAAGGAACTCAAAAATGCAGCTCCGGCAACCCCTATAATGGTGCAGGCAAATGCAGGGTTACCGAAGAATGTGAATGGGGTTGATGTGTTTCCTGAATCACCTGCCGAGATGGCCGGACGTGTCGCGGATTTAGTGGCGGCGGGCGCGGTCATTATCGGTGGCTGCTGCGGGACCACCCCGGCTCATATTACCGCCATGAAGCAGGCGATAATCAACCTGAAGGCGTAAACGCCCAACACGTGGATACACACTCACAGCGTCCGAGACTTGGGGTTCTGGGGGGAACCTTCAATCCTGTCCATTTGGGACATCTGATCATGGCCAAGGATGCCGTCGAGCATTTTGACCTGTCGAAAGTATTGTTTATGCCCTGTGCTCAACCGCCGCATAAACTCCCATCTGTGTTGGCCCCCGCGCACCACCGTCTCGCCATGTTGGAGGCGGCGATTGAAGGGGATCTGAATTTTGAAGTTTCCGATATGGAAATTCAGCGCGGCGGTGTGTCCTATACCATTGATACCATGCGGGCCCTGGCGGAGGAAAACCCGGGGATGGAACTATGTTTCATCATCGGCTCGGATTCACTGGGCGAATTGCATCTTTGGAAAGAGATCGCCCTTTTGCTGAAACTTTGCCGTATTGTGACGATTGTCAGGCCTGGTATTGACCTTGTCGCCTTGCGCAAGTTGGATTTGAAGCTTCCCGCTCCCTGGCCGGAACGATTGCTGGCGGATGCCCGGGGGGGGCACCTGATAGACATCTCTTCAACCGACATCCGCTACCGGGTGGCCGAGGGAATGTGTATTCGTTATCTTGTGTCTCCTGCCGTAGACATGTATATTACCGAGCATTCCCTATACAGGAGATGAGTGGAAAGATGGAATCACTAGAATTAATGCGTTGTGCGAGAGAAGCTTTGCTGTCAAAAAAGGCGGCCAATATTACAGTTTTTGATGTGTGCCATACATCTCCTGTGACCGATTATTACATGATTGCGTCCGGTTCGACCGCCGCCCAGTTAAAAGCCATGGCCAACGCCCTGAGCACCAGCCTTAAGACGACAGGTTGCAAGATCCGCGTTAGCGGTGTACCTGATGATGGGTGGGTTGTGGTGGACTTATTTGATGTGGTTATCCACATCTTTCAAACTGAGGTCCGGGAATATTATGCCATAGAAGAGTTGTGGGCTGATAGTCCTCGGGTAGAGTAGGGGTGTCCATTTTCTCGCCGGGCCACTCTACGGCCATATCCTGGAGCCGCAAGAGTTCATTTGCCAGAACGGTTAACTCCGTTTCATCACCTTCCATCGTCAACTGGCCGGCCTCGTTCCCCGTGATGAGGGCTATCAATGGAATGATTTCGGTTGCCAGTGGCACTTGACCGGAGGTGTCATGTGCAATGGAGCGGGGCATGATCGAGAACCGCAGGGTGGTAAGGCACAAGGCCAAACTGGCGGCGGCGGCAAGTGCGACCGGCCAGGGATGGGCCCATATCCACGGTTTAGGTGCATGCTGGCGTCTGGCTGCCTTCCGGATGACTGTGAGTGTATGCCGCGAGGGGCCGGGATACCGGCTGGCCTCGATAATAAATGTTTTGCGCAGGGAAACCAAATCGCCCTTGAGTTGGCGACAGGCCGAGCAGTCATTTAAGTGCTGCGCAAGTTCCTGCTGCTGCGCCTCTGAAATTTCTCCGGAATCCTGGAGTAATAAAAGCTGTCCGATCATTTCGCAATTCATAGGGGCCTTTCAGAACCCTCATGGAGAGGGCTTAACAGTTTTCTCATTTTAGTCAGGGCATACTGCATCCGCGCCAAGGCCGTGTTTATCGAAGTTCCTTGTAAATCGGCAATTTCTTTAAAAGGCATATCAGCATCCATTCTCAGCACAAACACTTCCTTCTGCTCAGCTGGCAGACTGGCCAATGCTTGAGCTATGGCCTTATGCAAATCTCCATTTACCGCCTGCGCATCAGGACTTTGTCCCGGGGCAGGTAATGTGTCTGCCAACGTTTGTAATCCATCCGCGTATTCTGACGTTTGATCTAGACTCAAATGACCTCGCTTGGTCCTACTCCAGTCGATCACCAGATTATATGCTATTTTAAATATCCAACCTTTAAATCGGTATTTCTCAAAACTCGAGGCTTTCCGAATCACATGAAGCCAGGTTTCCTGAAAAAGCTCATCCACCTCAATGCCGGATGCTGTAAGCCTCCATAAAAAGCTATATAACGGTTTTTTATAGCGTATTACCAATTCATCCAGGGCTTTGATGTCTCCCTTTAGATACAGTCCGACTAGTTGTTCATCGCTGATTTCCAATTTGGAACTCCGCTTTTCGTCTGCCTCTATTTGCCTAACGGATGACATGGGGTATTTATTGTATGGTAATTAGCAAATTTACAAGTTGACTTAAGACCTTGGATGTTTATTATGACGGCGTTTTTTGCGTTCAGCAAGTAACAAGAAGAATATTAAAGGATAAACGTATGCCGAATATCAAGAGTGCAGGCAAGCGCGCCAAGCAGGCGCTGGTCCGGCGGGTGCGAAATCGAAGCACCAAGAGTGAAATTGCAACTTCACGACGCGTCTTTGTCGAAGCAGTGGAATCTAAGGATAAGAGCAAGGCTATGAAGGAATTCAGCGCTTTTTGCTCCCTCCTTGATAAGTCCGCCAAGCGGGGTATCATCAAGCCCAATACCGCCGACCGCCGTAAGGCGCGTGCAGCGGCGATGGTCGCCAAGGTTGGTTGATCAGGGCGATTTGGGAATGAAAAAGCCGTGCCGGTTACCCGGACACGGCTTTTCTTTTTTCTCTGGCTGGAGGGTGTTTACCAGTATTCCACAACGCATTTCACGATTCGCTGGCCGAGGTCAGATGCAGCCTTGGGAAGTGCTGCGCGACGGGCGCTTGGCAGATCGGCCAGTACCGGGAATGTGGTGAAGCCAACCAAGCCGGGTGTATTAACCAGAATTTCGTTGCCTGGCAGTTTCCTGAGAATCACATCCGCCGTCAGGGTCAACCGGTACTCATTTGCCGTGGTGGCCTGATTCTTGCGGTAGCGCAGGGGTTCCAGTTCAGATTTTTTGATTCTGACTTCAAGCAGGCTGTTGGCCTGGGATTTTTGAACCACTTTCAGGGAACCATCCTTTTGAAACTCCTGAATGGTGGCCGCCGTGACCGTCGATTCCAGTCCCGGTTCCTTTGAGTCATTGATAAAGACTGGGATCGTGATGGAGGTGATCCCCGGAGGAAGCGTATTTCCCAGCTTGTAACCGGCGCACCCGCCCGCGATGAGTAACAGTCCGAAAATCCCCGTCAAGGCGAGGGATGCAAGGGTTTTATTTCTTTTCATTTGTTTTTACTTCCTTATTCAAGACAGCCAATTGCTCCTTGGCGTTTGTTGCCAGGGTGGTTCCGGGGTATTTTCTCATGAAATCCTCATAGGCAACTATAGCGGCCTTGGGCCGGTGTGCAATGGTTTGATAATAGAGGGCCTGGTCATAAGCCCGCTTGGCTTGTTGGTCATTCAGGGTTTTGAGGAATCCCCGAGCCTCCTCGACTTTCTCATTTCCGGGATACATGGTGACAAATTGAACCAGGGCCGCGCGGGCGGCATTGCAGGAGTCTTCATCATTGGGCCGCTGGATGTGGAGCTTGACAAGGCAATGAGCCTCCCTGAAGGATGCCTGCGCGGCCAGATTGGGATCGTTATAACGGTTCTGCAGGATTTCGTAGGCGGTGACGGCTTCTTCCTCTTCATCATTCAATTCATGAATGATGCCGATGTTCAACTGAGCTGTGGCGGCCTGAGATCCGGTCGGGGCATTTTTGATGATTTTCTCAAACATGGGCAAGGCGCGCTCCGGAGCAGCAAAGCCGGGGAAAAAGAGGAATGAAGCCTTAGGGGTTTTCATCATGTAATTGGCAATCTTGAACTGTCGGTCCAGAACTTCCTGATAGTCGAATTGTCCCGGATAGTACTCAAACAGGTATTGGTATTCTTCGAATGCCTTGGCGAAAAGCTGGCGGATTTCCTGCACTTTTGCCAGGGCCAGCTGGGCTTGCGGGGCTTCCGCCGAATCCGGCCAGGCAAACACGAGGGCTTGATAGGTATTGGCCGCCTTCCTGTAACGCCCATCATTATAATATTTGAAGGCTGACTGGAGTTGTTGTGCGGGTGTTTTGCACTGCGGACTCCGGTACCAGTGGATGCCGCGTTTGACGCGTGGCTTGTCATCCTCCTTGGTTTGGGCGAAGGCAGAGCTGGGGGGAGGGGCCGGCATGGTGTCGTAGTTTGCCATGCAAGGGCTGATGATGAGCACCAGCAATAAAATTTGTACAATAACGCGCATATGTGGGGGATACTTTAGGGGGCGACTCGGAGAGGGTCAAGATTGTATTACAGCCAGCCTAGGTATCGAAGAGATAAATAGACGGCCTGATTCAGGACGAGGCTGTAGGTTGAGGAAAAGACGTCGTCAATGGTGATCCCGAGTCCGCCGGGCAGAGCCTGAAGTTGACGGGCCGGGTAAGGCTTCACGATATCCAGGATCCGGTTGGTGACAAAGGATATGGCAATCATGACCGGCGTAAAGGGTAGTCCGATCATGCTGATCGGAAAGGTCAGGTATTCGTCGGCCACCACGCAATGGGGATCTTTGCCGCCAGCCGCTTTTTCACCCGCATGGCAGATCGGTATAGCGATAAGACTGAGCAATACCGCCATGCTGATGTGGAAGGTGATTTCGAACCCTAACTGTTTTCCGGTATTTTGAATTAACCAGACCAACGGGATCCCCAGCAGACATCCGACCGATCCCGGGAAAAGGGGACTGTAGCCAAGGCCAAAGCCCGTGGATAATAATACCGCCATTTTCTTCAACATAATCAGGGTTCAGTCCTTGAAAATAACGTGTTTCCGGATGAAAAAATTAATCAGCAGCGACACCAGAACATTTGCCAGGAACGCCGATGTGGTGGTGACCCCGAAGGAGTGGATCAAAGAGCCCATAATGACGCTTCCGATCAGAATGGCAATACCCGAGACTCCGAAGAAAAACAGGAATTCGAGGACAGGGTGATGGCGTCCCGGGTAAAATACCCAGTTGATGTTGATGATATAGGCGGTCAGATTTGAAAACAGAAATGCCACCGTATTATCGATCATTGAATTCCGGGCGCGAATGCCATGGGACACTTCAGGCACCGAGAGGTTTAGTAGCGAGGCAATGACATCATGCGCATTGAGGGCTGGCAGGATCTGTGTAGCCATCCAGTAGAACAGGCAGATATGAACCAGCGTTGAGAATCCTCCGGATATTCCGTATTTGATGAACTGAATCCACGGGGTGTGATTCACATTCCCTTTGAATTGAACCAGAATGTGTCTCATTTCACCACCGTCACACGCCGCCGGATGAAGGTGGGGACATCCATATCTTCGCCTTCGATGATGGTTGGCTCAACATCTTTGAAGAGGCCTTTACTGATCCCTTCAAAAAGTAGCTGGGATTGAGTGGTTTCCGTTTTCTTTTTTTTCTTTTTCCCCGCAGGAACCGCAGGCGATTCTTCTGCTACAGTGTGGTCTGGAATGGATTTTTCATCAGCCTCATCTTCGGCGCGCCAGAAGCGGGAGGCAACAATGGTGACCGAGATGGCATCATCCCAGGCTTCATCAATGGAGGTCCCCATGTGAATGTGAGCCTCTTTCCGGGTGGCATTTTCAACGGCGGACATGATGGTTTCCACTTCCCGGACGCTCATATCGGATCCACCCAGAATACTGACTAGAATGGATTCTGATTCCATAAGGGTTTCACCGTTGTCCAACAGTGGGCTGTGAAGGGCGTTTTGAATGGCGGTTTGGGCGCGTTGCGGCCCCTTGCCTTCCCCGTAGCTGAAACTGCTGGCGCCGCCGCTGCAGCGCGCCACCATACGGAGGGTGGCAAAATCAAGATTAATGATGCCACGCTGGGTCAGTAGTTTCCAGATTGCGAAGATACCCATGCCAAGGTAGTAGTCGGTCTGGTGGAATGCCTCTTCGGCGGTGGCGTCCGAGCCTGCTGCGGCAAAAAGCGCCTGATTGGGAATTACGATGACGACGTCGGCCTGATCCTGGAGATTGAGCAGGCCCTGACGTGCCTGTGACATGCGACGTTCCCCTTCAAAGGTAAAGGGAAGGGTGACGAAGGCGATAACCATGGCGCCCGTTTCACGGGCGGCACGCGCCACTATGGGGGTCGCACCCGTGCCGGTGCCGCCGCCCAGTGTGGCCACAACAAAAACCAGGTCCATGCCACGAAATAACCCCTGGAGGGTGTCGAAGTCATCCGTTGCGGAAAGAGCCCCCATATTGGTGTCGCCCCCCGCACCCATGTTACGGGTGATTTGCTCGCCGATCTGGAGCCGGGTGCTGGCCTGCGTCATTTTGAGGGACTGCGCGTCCGTATTGACGGCAATCAGAGAGGGCCCATTTTCCCAGTGGGCAGCCATGGTGTCCACTGCATTGCAACCGCCGTCGCCGACCCCCACCACGCTGATGCGGCTGGTGGCCATGATATTTTCTCCCCGTCTCATAATAAATTCTTTCCGAACGTCAGTGTCAGCTGATAATTTTGGTGAACTTTGACCAAACCGAGGTACGGCGTCTGGCCATGGCAACATTCTTGAAGGCGTAACGCAACAGGCCGGCGGCGGTTGAGCATTCCGGTTTTTCGGTTGCCGCGGCCAGCCCGCTGAAGCCGATGGGACGCCCGATCATGCATGGCATGCGAAACACCCGATCAGCCAGTTTGCACAGGCCTTTCATTTGTGCGCCGCCCCCGGTCAACACCACCCCCGCCCCGATCTGATGAACAATGCCTTTGCGCTCAATTTCACGCAGAATGAGCTGAAAAATCTCGGTCATACGCAAATGAATCACGGTTTGCAGGCCGGGAAGGCTGATATTCCGTCCGGGGTAGCCGCCTTCCGCCGGCAGATCAATGCGTGACGGTCCCCCCGACTCTTCGGTAATGGCGCTGCCGCGCTCACGCTTCAGGTTTTCGGCCTGCATGCGCGGGATATTGAAGGCAAGAGCAATGTCGTTGGTGACGTGATCGCCGCCAATGGCGTAAGCCCCGGCGGCCGCAAAGGTTCCCGCCGCATAGGCCGTGAAGGTGGTAGTACCGCCGCCCAGGTCAATCACCAGCACGCCGCCTTCCTTCTGTTCCGGCGTCAGAACCGCAAGCGCAGAGCAGAGCCCGCCGAAGGCGGTGTCCGCAACATCCATTTCAAGATCGTTGCGAAGCATGCGGACGGTGTTCCGGATGTGACTGCTTTGAGCATGAAGAATCAACATGTCGAGGGAGAGGGTGCTGCACTCGAAATTTTCCGGACGCGCCACACGTTCACCGTCCACATAAAAAATCTGGCCGATAGAATGGAGAATCTGTCGATCGGGCGGAAGATTGACCGAACGCGCCAGTTCGGTGACCTGCTCAACATCATCCCGTGTCACCCCCTCGCCCGGGGAGGTGATGGGAATGGTTCCCCGGTTGACAAGGCTTTGAATGTCCCCTCCGCAGAGCGCCAGATGGATTTGATGGATCGCCACCTGGGCCTGTTCCTCGGCGGCGCCCAAGGCTTGTTTGACGCAGATGCGGGCATTTTCAAAATCCACCATTTCGCCTTTGCGAATGCCTGCGGAAGTATGTTCACCCATGCCGGTGATGACAATATGGTTATCCTCGCGGAGTTCACCCACGAGGGCCATGATTTTTGATGTCCCGATTTCAAGTGCGACGATTGGAGCCAATCCCATAATTTCCATTTCCTGAATAAAAAGTGATGTAGTTTTCCCTAATTGGCGTGATAACGCAATTCTGAAATCTTTAAT
>JBAXDB010000036.1:0-21162 GCA_037141135.1 bacterium
GGATGGAGCGGGCGACCGGGTTCGAACCGGCGACCATCTGCTTGGAAGGCAGAGACTCTACCAACTGAGTTACACCCGCTTCTTGTGGTAAGACGACTTAAGTTATATCAGACGCCTGCGGCACCGTCAACATTGTGCGCTGGACTCCAAAATCAACCGTGGTATGATTTATGGAATATTCAGGAGAAACCCATGAAAAAGAAGAACGATTTCGTAGTTAAAGACCTGTCGCTGGCTGAGTTCGGGCGCAAGGAAATTCAACTCGCCGAAAAGGAAATGCCCGGCCTGATGGCGATGCGCGAGGAATTCGGCAAGCAAAAGCCCCTTAAGGGCGCCCGCATCACCGGGTCGCTCCACATGACGATCCAGACCGCCGTTCTGATCGAAACTCTGCAGCATCTGGGCGCCAAGGTCCGCTGGGCCAGTTGTAATATCTTCTCCACGCAGGATCATGCCGCCGCCGGTATTGCCGCCACAGGCACCCCGGTTTTCGCCATCAAGGGCGAATCCCTGGAAGACTACTGGGATTATACCGACCGCATTCTGGACTGGGGCAACGGCCAGGGCCCGAACATGATTCTGGATGACGGTGGCGATGCGACCCTGTTTGTTCACCTGGGTTTCCGGGCCGAGGAAGATCCGTCCATTCTGAACCGTAAGCCCGAAAGCCACGAGGAAGCCATCCTGCTGGCCCAGCTCAAGAAATCCATCAAGAAGGATCCCAAGCGCTTCCACCGGATTATCAGGGAAATCCGCGGCGTCAGCGAGGAAACCACCACCGGGGTTCACCGGCTTGAACAGATGCATGCCCGGGGCGAACTGATGATGCCCGCCTTTAACGTCAATGACTCGGTGACGAAGTCGAAGTTTGACAACCTCTATGGCTGCCGCCACTCGCTCACAGACGGCATCATGCGTGCAACGGATGTGATGCTGGCCGGTAAAATCTGCGTCGTGGCGGGTTATGGCGATGTCGGCAAAGGCTGCTGCCAATCCCTGCGCGGTCAGGGCGCCCGCGTCATCGTGACGGAAATCGACCCCATCTGCGCCTTGCAGGCCGCAATGGAAGGTTATCAGCTAATGACGATGGATGAGGCTTGCACCATCGGCGATGTCTTTGTCACTGCGACCGGCTGTAGCGATGTCATCACCGAGAAGCACATGCGCCAGATGAAGGATATGGCCATTGTCTGCAACATCGGCCACTTCGACAGCGAGATCCAGGTCGAGGCTGTTAAGAAGTACAAATGGCTGGAGATCAAGCCGCAGGTTCACAAGATTACCTTCCCCTCCAAGCGCAGCATCATCATGCTGGCCGAGGGCCGGCTGGTCAACCTGGGTTGCGCCACTGGCCATCCCAGCTTTGTGATGTCCGCCAGCTTTACCAATCAGGTGATGGCCCAGATCGAACTCTACACGGATACCGCCAAGTATCCCGTGGGAGTGTATGTCCTGCCCAAGCGCCTCGATGAAAAAGTGGCAGCCCTGCACCTTGGCAAACTCGGCGTGAAACTCGAGAAACTCACCAAGAAGCAGTCCCAGTATCTCGGGATCCCGGAAAACGGCCCCTTCAAGCCCGCGCATTACCGCTATTGATGGCTGAACGTCTCACATTTCCTGCCGGCTCCGTGGCGCTGGTGACCGGCGCCACGGGTTTTACCGGCTCTGTACTCATCAAAAAACTTTGTGAGTGCGGCATCCGCGTAAAGGCCATTGCCCGACCCTCTTCCAAGAGAGACACCCTGCAGGGATTCCCGATTGAATGGATTGAAGGCAATGTCTACGACCCGGAAACCGTGGCACGGGCCGTGACCGGGGTCGACTTCATCTTCCACGTCGCGGCGGCCTACCGGGAGTCCGGCATATCGGACGAGATCTATCGCAAGGTTCATCTCGACAGCACTCAACTGCTAGCCCAAGCCGCTATCAAGAATCCGGGCTTCAAACGTTTCCTCCATGTCTCAACCGTCGGTGTACATGGCCATATCGAGAATCCGCCTGCAAATGAGTCATACCCCTTCAGTCCGGGCGATGTCTATCAGCAGACCAAGGCTGAGGCTGAATTATGGCTCCGTGAGTTCGCCCCGAAAAACGGGCTGCCTTTCACCGTGATCCGCCCCGCGGCCATCTATGGACCGGGTGACCGGCGTCTGTTCAAGATCTTCAAGATGGCAACTTGGCCGGTCTTTCCCGTCCTGGGCCGATCCCGTGGCCAGCTATACCACCTGATCCATGTTGAGGATCTGGCGGAGATCTTCATCCAGGCGGCCTTACACTCCAAGGCGCAGAATGAAGTGTTTATCGGCGGCGATCCCAGCGCACTGGCTCTGGCGGATATCGTCAGCATCATCAGCTCCGAATATGGCCGCAAGGCCCGTATGATCCGCATCCCTGCCTGGCCCTTCTTCGGGCTGGCCGCCCTTTGCGAATCGGTTTGCCGCCCTTTCGGGATCGCCCCACCGATTTATAAGCGCAGGGTAGCTTTTTTCACGAAGGACCGTTCGTTTGACACCTCAAAATTAAGAACGCAACTGGGCTTTCAATACAAGTGGACAACTGAACAAGGTCTGAGAGCCACCGCCCGCTGGTATCGCGACAGAGGCTGGATCTGAGAGAGAAGGTTTGACTTTATCGCCCCAAGGCGCAATCAATATCACCCTATTTATAGCAGGAGATTCTGATGAATGACGCAAGTTTGATTGAGATGATGATCCGTGGGTGGCCGGTGCTGGTCGTCCTGTTGTTGATGTCCATTTTTTCAGTAACCATTATTGTGGATCGGGTACGGCTGATACACCGCTTTAAAGTCAATGAGCGCTCTTTCATGGCCCGCCTGCTCCGCATGCTTTCCGAGCAGGGGCAAACGGCGGCTCTGGAGTTCTGCCGCAAATATGATTTCCCCATCGCGGCCGTATCCGCCGCGATCATTTCGCAACCGGGAGGACGCGAAGCCAAGGAACGGGCCATGCAACATGGGATGCAGGCCCAGGTGCGGAAACTGGAGTCCATGGTGCCTGTGCTCGGCACCGTCGCCGGCACAGCCCCCTTTGTCGGCCTGTTCGGCACTGTCATCGGCATCATCAAGGCCTTTGCCAGCATCGCCGCCAATAGCGGCGGCGGACCTGAAGTGGTATCGGCCGGTATCGCCGAAGCCTTGATCACCACCGCCTGCGGTCTGCTGGTCGCCATTCCCGCCCTGATCGGCTACAACTATTGCATTCATATGACCGAGGTCTTGATGACCGATGTCGAACTGCTGGTGTTCGACCTGATCGAGGTGCTGTGCCCGGAAAACAAGAAAGAGGGCAAACCCGCGTGAAACCGCCCTCCAAGGCAGCCGGGAAACATCGCATCATGGCGGACATCAATATGATTCCGTTCATCGATGTCTCCCTGGTCTTGCTGCTGATCTTCATGATCATGACCCCCCTCATGGTGCGGTCGCAGTTGAAAATCAATCTCCCGAGCACCAAGGATTCCCAGCAGGATCTCACCCGCAAAGAAACCATTCAGGTTCAGGTTGACCGGAATGGTACCGCCTATCTTTCCGGCATGCCGGTCGCCCCGGATTTACTGGAAAGCCGCCTCCGGCAACTGCTGATGAATCCAAATCAGCCCGTCGTGGTTGAGGCCGACAAGGATGTCCCCTTCCAGCACGTCATCACCGTCATGGATGCCGCCAAACGCATCGGGGCCCTTAAACTCGCCGTCTGCGTGAAAAAGCAGGGCAAGAAATGAAATGGTGGCTGCTCTGCCTCGGGGTGTTAGCGCTGGTTTTACTTCGCAATCAACCCTGGGACTGCCTGATTGGTTATGATCAGGCAAAACAGGCTTACGTCTCACTTGAAATGGTCCAAGATGGGCATTGGTGGCACCAGCACCTCCCGACAGGCCTTCCTGCCACCAAACCTCCACTGGCCGGCTGGTTGTCAGCCGCCATATATCCGTTGATGGGTGGCTGGTGGGAGGGCGCCTGGCGGGCCCCTTCATTCCTGGCATTTATCGGTATGCTTTTCATCCTTGGCAGGGCCGCATGGCGAACTGGGGGCGAATGGGCGGCCTTCCTGGCCATTGCGGTGTTCTCGATGAACATGCTGACAATTCGCCTGGCCACACTGGTCAGAACCGATATGTTGCTGGCCCTGACGATTCTGTGGGGCGGGATCCTGATCTGGCAACAGATCCGGGATGACCGACCATGGTCGGCTACCCGCCGCGCGGCATTCGCCCTGATTGTCCTGGCGGGGTGCTTCACCAAAGGCCCTGTGATTCTTGTTTTCCTCCTGGTTCCCCTTCTGGTTTGGAGGCTCGTTTGCTGGCGTCGCCACGAGTCCTCCCCTGCCTGGCCCGGCTGGTGGCCATGGCTAGTCCCAACGAGTCTGTTTATAATCTGGCTGGTCGTCGGCTGCTTGTTGGACAACCAGTTTTTCCGTATGGTTGTCGTCAAGGAATTCGGCACTAATTTTGCGGCCATTTCTGTAACAGACACCGGGCATATCACCGTAGGCAGTCGTCATTTCAGCATGATGCTGACCTATCCGCTCCAGCTTTTTCACCGGCTCTTTCCCTGGAGTGTTGCCGTGGCGCTATGGGTAATAGTTGACCGGCAGGGGCGCCGGCGCTTGTGGTCTGATGCGGGCCCGAGGTGGCTGGTGGTCTGGATTGGTGTCGCATTGCTCCTGATGTCGCTCGTCCCAAACAAGCGGGTTGACCGGATTTTTCCCATTGTGGCGCCATTTGCCTTGCTGGTCGCCCATTTGATTGGAACAGGCACCTGGGCCGGTATCGGCCTGCGGAATCCCCGCAAGGTGATCGGATGCCTGACAATAATCGCTTTCCTAACATGGGGCGGGTATACGGTTTATTGGCAGATGGACACCAGAAATCAGGAAAAGAATGAGGAAATCGCCCGCCGTGACCTGTGCAGGCAAGTCACCGATTTTGCCCGCGCGGCTCGGGTGGATGTTAAAGTCGTTGGCCCCATATCGGATCTGAACCAGTCCCTGTTGACGTACCTGCGCTGTACCGGAACGATTGATCAGGACATGCTGAGAGATGCATTAGCCGAAGGCAACGCCGTCCTGATGCCCTTGCCCCGCGATTTTCCCACGAACGAGTCAGGGCGCGTTGTGGTCCGGAGTGACCGCGTCACTGAGGCAGGCTGTGGCTATGGATTATTGATCCGGTTTAAGGTTTCTGAATGAACACATACAGGATCATTTTGCGCTGAAGCAGGGGGGCGATAAACTCGCGAAAAGCGCCATATTCCATGGACGGTTGGACAAAGATCAGGATGACCGCCGGCACCTCCTCCTGCGCGATCAGCGCAGGGATTAACTTGTCAGCTCTTGGAAGCGGCACGCGTGTTTCACTGAAAGTGGGCGCCGTATCCTGCCCCTTCCACTCCATACTCACCAATACCAGCGTTCCGGTCACCCCGCCACCGGCATTCTCCAGAAACAACTCTGCCGCCACGGAAGGGCGTTCCTCACGCTTGCGATGCTGTTCGTTGGGGAGGAAGGCGCGAAAGTACGGATGTCCTTTCAACGGAGCCTCCACCCTGATGCCGCGCTCAGTATCGAGCTTATCCAGCAGGCGCGCGACTTTCTGCAGAGCAGCGATGGAAAGGGCATCATCGGGCTGGAAGGTCACAAAAGCTTCCTGACCGTCGCCGGAGAAGCGCTCCAGACAGGCAAGCAACCCGTTGAACGTACTATTGGTATTAACTGGCTGCCCCGTCTTATCCTGCAAGTTGTACACCAGATCATCTGTATTGGTGGCAGAGCCCGGAGCCACAACCAACATAAAATCAAACGCATGGGTAAGACTGTCCTTATAATAAGGTTCAAACGTGATCTCGATCAGTTGGTTGGATGGGAGCAGAAATGCCGGATTGGGAACTTGATAGGAATAGACAGCATTCTGACTATCACGGCGCGGCACATCCAGAACCGTCGCCCTCTCGTTGTAATGCGAGATAATGCAATTCGGCGTAAATGCATCGGCCGCATAGACCTTGGTGGTGGTCGGCTCGGTAACCTCAACCAATTCGGATCCCGTGAAAACAAATCCGTTCTCGGGAAGCGACTTTTTCGTGCGGGTATCAAGGGTCAAACGTCCGGCCGGGACATGAAGCCTGTTTGTGTCGACCGGAGCCTGATAATGAAAGGTGACGGCCACCCGGTCACCCCTCGGCCAGAATTGAAGATTTCCCGCATCTGCCCCATGCCCCGGCTTCAGCCCGATGAATTCCAAGGCATGATGGACATCCAACGCGGAAGCAAATGAAACCGCATGCGCCTCGTAATCTTTGCCGCTGTTTGCCGTGACCAATGGAAACTCAACCGGGCTGCCTTCTGACTGTCGAAGCGATTCAGCCGCCACCCGGATGACCCGCCCGGTTTTGTCAGCCAACAAGCCGGGCCGCACCATGAAATTTTCCCGCCCGCTATATTTCTTTACCCGGTCGGCGTCCATAGTGCGAACAAGGGCGAGGTTGCGTTCCCGCACGGTCAGTTCAGCAGGTGCCGTAACTTCCGCCCGAACGGTAGATACGCTAAGTGAGGATACTATACAGATCAAAGCTGAATATTTCATTTTATTCATAGTCTCCTCACTATTCCTTGGGCCTGTAGGGCTGAAAAGCCACCGGGCGTGCCCTGGCCTCGGCGGCACGGTTGACTGCGGCTGTCCGCAAGAACTCCTGACATCGGACTCCTTTTGACCCTTTGACGGAAGCACGCATATAAGTGCCGTCGGGCCGCAACCGCCACCCCTTGACGGTGTCCGCCAAACAGGTCTTAAGAATCGTAATCAGCCTGTCCCGGCAAGGCTCATCCTCAACGGGAACCAGCAGTTCAATCCGCCTGTCCAGGTTGCGTGGCATCCAGTCGGCACTGGAGATAAAAACGCGGGGCTCACCCCCATTTAGAAAATAGAGGATCCGGCTGTGCTCCAGAAAGCGATCGACGATACTGATGACCGATATATTACTGCTCAGGCCCGGCACCCCGGGCCGCAGGCAGCAGATACCCCGGATATTCAGTTCAATTTTCACACCCGCCTTTGAGGCTACATAGAGGGCCTCTATCAAACGGGTATCCACAAGCGAATTGAACTTGGCCATGATTCTGGCCTTCTGGCCTTGACTCGCCCGGGCGGTTTCCCCCTCGATCAACTCCAAGAGCCGATCGCGCAAGCCAATGGGGGCGGCTTCAATCTTCTGATATTTCGTGGGTTGCGCGTAACCGGTGATGGTATTGAAAAACAAGGCGGCATCAGAGGCCAGCCTTTCATTGACAGACAGATAACTGACGTCCGTGTAAATTCCAGCTGTGATTTCGTTGTAATTCCCTGTCCCGAAGTGGAGATATCGCCGGATGCCAGCGGGCTCACGGCGGATGATCATGCAGAGTTTGGCGTGGGTTTTGAGACCCTTGATGCCATAGATCACCTGCACGCCGGAATGCTCCAGCGCCTGGGCCCAGGAAATATTGCGCGCCTCATCAAACCGCGCCTTCAGTTCCACAATCACGGTCACCTGCTTGCCCTGCTCCGCGGCCCGCACCAGGGCGGCGACCAGGGGACTCTTGGGACTGGTACGGTAAAGAATCTGCTTGATCGCCAGCACATCCGGATCATCCGCCGCCTGCTGCACCAGGCGCTGGACCGGCTCAAAACTGTCGAAGGGATGGTAGAGCAAGCCATCCCGCCGTGACATCAGGGCAAACATGGATTCGCCCGGCGGGAAGTCTGGCGACGGGATGGGTTCCCAGGCCGGCGCGCTCAGGCTGCTGTGCCCTGGCGCAGCAGCCAGCGTGAAGAAACCTGACAACGCGAGCGGGCCCGGAATGCTGTAAATATCCTGGTCCTGCAGATCAAATCCCTGTCGCAGGAAAGTCAGCATCTCTGTGGAAGCCCCATCACTATGCTCCAGTCGCACACAATCGCTGTCACGACGCTGGGTCAATACATTGCGCATTTCTTCCAGCAGATCGCCGGCGAGATCTTCCCGCGCGGCCAGGTCCGCATTGCGCGTAATACGGAAAACCGTTGTTTCCAAAATGGCTTCACCCGGGAAAAACAATGCCAGCTGCTGCCGGATGATGTCCTCCACCATCACAAAAGCCATACCTTTCCCTGACTCCAACCGGACCAGACGGCTCACATTTTTTGGGATGGGAACAAACGCAAAGCGGGACGGCTGCTTTCCCTCCATCCCCTGAAGCCGGACTGCCAGACAAAGAATAAGCCCCCCCAGGGCGGGAAAAGGCGCAGGCTCCGACGCAGCCAGAGGCGTAAGCAATGGGGAAATTTCATGGGTGAACAAGGCCTGAATGTGCTGGACCTGCGCGGGACTTAACTGTTCCAGTTTAAGCTGGCGCACTCCTCCTGCGGCCAAGGCCTCCTCGATAGACGTCCAACACGTCGCCTGAGTGGTCACCATCTGCCGGACCCGGCGCTGGACGCGGACCAACTGTTCGCGCGGCGAAAGCCCCGCAGGATCGTGATGGTGCCCCCCCCGCTCCACCATCTGCTGCAAACTCCCCACCCGGACCATGAAAAATTCATCCAGATTGGATGCGGTGATGGCAAGAAACTTCAACCGGTCGAGCGGCGGAGTGGACGGTTCAAGCGCCTCCTCAAGCACACGCTGATTAAACTCCAGCCAACTGAGCTCCCGATTGAGAAACACGGATTCAGGATCAGCCATCGAAGCCCATTCCTTTCATGGTCTGCGTCGTGCGGAGCACAGGCTGCAGGCCAAAAATGCTTTCGAATAAATCGCCTTTCTCGCTCAGCGCCAGACGCTCAAGGGTGACGTCTTCGACATCATGGGCGGTGATAATAAACTGGTCACCCTCCCTGGCGAAGCTGAGCGCATGCATTTGCCTCAGATGGCTTCGATCCAGCGCATCCGCAAGCCGCAGGATGGCCGCAAGCTTACTGACCACCAGTCGACTCTCCCGGGGCAACGCCTGATATTCCGGATGATTGCGACCGGGAACGGCGCGCCGGTGATACCGCGCCACAAGGGCGGTCAGGGTGTTATCCTGTTGCGTAAGACCAAAGATTTCACTGTTCAGGATCAGATACATGGAATGTTTGTGATGACTGTTGTTGCTGATAAACGCGCCGATGTCATGGAGGATTGCGGCGGTGCAGAGCAGTCCCTCATGATGGGCGTCAAGCCCATGGTCCTGCTGAAGGGTGCGGAATAGTTGCATACTGAGGTCTGCCACGTGCATCGCATGCTTTTCGTCAAAGTGATACTTCCGCCCCAGGGTGAGCGCCGAGTGGGTCAATTGCTCGGCGAAGCGGGCAACCGCCTGAGAGCTGCCAGCCATCAGGGCGAGAAGCCCACGGCGCATGCTTTTAGGAGTGATGACCAACTGCCCCACACTGAACGCCCGGGCAATGCGGTCATAAATGAACAGCGCCTGACCCGCGGTCTCGGCCTCCTGCGGGGGAAGGTGATGCTTGTGCATCAGCTTTTCGGGCGTGGTGGAAACCAGTTTGGAGGCCAGTGTGAAGCGCGCCATGTTCACGCGCGCGGTATCATCGCTTTTCCAGCCCGGAATCAAGCGCCGCATCGCCGTCTCCATGTCACCGGTGAGGGCAATCAGGCAGGGAATAGATTTGACCGGTACAGTCTCAAGCATCTGATTCACCGTCCGCTGAATATGTTGATCCAGGAGCGCGGGCAACCGGTCAGGCGAGGTTTGACTGGCCTCCAGGGTTTCCATGATCCGGAGCGCCCCCAATTTGTAGGCGCTTGAAAAGGTCACATAGCCGTCCTGGATCAGGATTAAATGCGTGGTGCCGCCCCCGACTTCCGCGATCAGAACATTTCCCTGCTTGAGGGCGGGTTCGGTCTCAAAGAGATCGTGAATGGCCAGATGGATCAGATGCTCCACCTCGGCATCCTCAAGAATGACCACATTGATCCCGGTCGCAATGTAGATGCGATCGAGAAATGTGTCACGGTTAGAGGCCTCGCGCACGGAACTGGTGGCCACGGCGCTAATCTGATCCGGGCTGACGATGCCATATTCATGCATCACCTGCCGGAATCCCTTGAGAATCCCCACGCACTCCTCAATGGATGAGCGGTCAATGGTACCTTCACTGAAGGTATCCTTGCCGAGACTGACCGCCTGCTGAAGTGAGTCTAGCAGGCGCATCTTACCGTCCGGCATGATTTCGGCGATATCCAGCCTGATCGCCCTGGCCCCGATATCCAGGATCGCAACCTGCCGCGGCTTGCCCGGCGGCAAGTCGTTTTTGGGCGAAGTGGCTACAGTCTCTTTATGGTTCTGCATCAGGCCACTAAACCTAACACATCCAGGCGCGTTCATCCAAGTTAGGTTTTTGTCAGGGCGTTATTACCAGCAATGCTCTCGCGCCAAGGAAAAGATAAATTCTGAATTGCATTGACTCGCAATTGCGTTAAGCTAACTGCCAGAGTATATATTCGGAAATCAAACCAAATAGGAGAGGTATGCTGCATAGACAGATAGTAGGCGTTTTTATGTGCGGGGTACTGCTGTTGTCAGGGGCGGGTTGTGTCAGCCGACTGGGAGATTTTTCCCTCATCTCTTCCGGGTCGCCCCAATACGATAAGATGGGCGTAGCACCCCTGCAAGCAGGCGTGGAAGACCGGAGTTGGCGTCTTTGGTTTGGTCCATTTCCTCTATCGGGAACTCCAAGCATTAAGGAAGCTTTGGATAAATGCCTGGACAAAGGTGGGGGGGATTTCATGGAGCGAGCCCGGATTTACAGCACGGATTGGTCCATTCTGCTGATTAGTTACGGAGCCTATAATGTGCGCGGAGATGTAGGGAACTCGAAATTTGATCAGATGCGCGCGAAGTAATCTCAGGCATCACGGGAGGGTTAGATGAGGTACACGGCTTCATCGGCTTTGAACTGTCTGTATCTGGTTCTATTCTGTCTTTTTGCTGGTCCACTGGCCAGCATGGTGTTGGCGGAAACAGAATTGGCGCCCGATTCCTATGTGGTCAAGGGTGGGGAAAGCCTGTCGACGATAGCCCGGAAGCACGGGGTAACTTCCCGGGCGATCATGACTTATAACAAGCTTGATGCCGCTCCCTTGAAAGTCGGGCAGGTCATTCGCATTCCCGGAAGTTCACCGTCACCCGCCGCTCCGGCGCAGGCAGTTCCCTTGTATGTTCCTGCCCCGATAGCGGACGGAGCGAATCCCGGGGGCGGTGATGTCGGCATGGCGCTGATCATCGGGATCGGCAATTACGAGATCCTGGGGCCGCTGGATAACTGCCGGGAGGATGCGAAAGCGGTTTATCAGGTGCTGTTGAGCGCCGGGTACTTGCCCGGGCGTGTGGTGCTACTAACCGATGATTCGCCCACAACCGAAAACAAGGCGACGTACACCAACATCAAACGCCGGCTCAAGCAGGTATGCGATTTTGTTAAGCCGGAGGATTCTCTCGTTGTGTATTTTGCAGGGCATGGCACGTCAATTGATGATGAAGTTTATCTGGTTCCCCAGGACGGGGACGAGAAGGACAGAGATAACGGCATTTCGCTGACTAAATTGCAGCAGCAGATGCAAAGCAGTAAGGCGGGGCAAAAGTTGCTCGTCCTGGATGCCTGCCATAGCGGCGGGGCAACGCGTGGTGTTTCCGGAATTACCCCGTCCCTAAAGACCGTCGGGGTGCATGTCATGGCCTCTTGCGCCGCCAGTGAGCTTTCCCACCCCGACCCGGAAACTAAACATGGGATATTTACCCGGTATTTGCTGGAGGGGCTCCATGGCAGGGCCGACTCCAACACAGATGGGAGCGTCACCCAGAAGGAGTTGTTTGGCTACGTGCAAAAGCAAATGATCGACTGGGGTCTTAGATCCGGAAAGACCCAACGGCCGCAAATGCTTTCCCCAACCCCTGACGACATAACGATCACAAAGGTTGCCGGCGGTGTTCGCAATCCCCGCGAGGAACGTGCTCCGATTACTGCTGAAACATCCAAGGGAACCCTATTGCCATCGAAAGACCCGAGGTCGCCCTAACTTTTGATTCGGAATTGCATGATGCCGTATCGACAGTCTTGACGTATCTTTCAAGATTCCTCATATTCACAGCAGTCAGGCGTTTACGGTGGCTCGATCTTGACGGGAGTTTCTATGGCAATGATTAAGACGGGAATGGTCTGCTGTGCTCTTTTGTCTTTCGCTAATGTCCTTTCCATGTGTGCTGGTGCTACGGTGGCGGGCACAGAGACGTCGGGCGGTGAGGGTGTTGGAATGGCGCTGATCATCGGGATCGGCAATTACGATATTCTGGGGCCGCTGGATTGTTGCCGGGAGGACGCAAAGGCTATTTATCAGACCTTGTTGACCGCAGGTTACTTGTCTGGGCGGGTAGTGCTACTGACCGACGAGTCGTCCACCGCTGAAAACAGGGCGACTTTTACCAATATAAAGCGTCGCCTTAAGCAAGTCTGTGAATATGCCAAGCCGGCGGATTCCCTTGTCGTGTATTTTGCAGGGCACGGCACTTCGATCGATGGGGAAGTCTATTTAATTCCCCAAGACGGTGATGAGAAGGACAGGGAAAACAGCATCTCGCTGACGAAGTTACAGCAGCAGATGCAGGACAGCAGGGCGGGGCGCAAGTTGCTCGTGTTGGATGCCTGCCACAGCGGCGGCGCCACTCGCGGTGTTACCGGAATCACCCCGTCGCTTAAAACCATTGGCGTTCATGTCATGGCCTCCTGCGCTGCAAATGAGCTTTCGCATCCAGATTTGGTAAGCAAGCATGGTATCTTCACGCTTTGTTTGCTGGAGGGGCTCAATGGCAAGGCCGACGCCAACGCTGACGGCAACGTCAGCCAGAAGGAGTTGTTCAGCTACGTTCAGCAGCAGATGATGGAATGGGGGCTGAGAACCGGCAAGACGCAACGACCGCAAATGCTTTCTCCAACCCCCGAGGACATGATTATTTCCAGGGTATCTTCTGGTGTTTATAGTTCCCCTGCGGCTGGGGTTCCCGTTGTCGGCACGGCACCGGCGGGGTTGATTAAGGACGACCCTCGAAGTTACCTGACGAGGGGAACTCTCGGCAGTCGCGGTATCCCGGCTTCCGACCGTTTCCAAGTGGTGCCCAACAGGTTCAAGACGGGGCTCGACGGGGAGATTTTTGACACCGTTTTGAATAAGACGTGGATCCTGCGTGCTCCGGACGAACTACTGACGTGGAAAGAAGCCGTGGCCTGCGCTAGTGAGGCCAATGCGCGCATTCCTACCCTTGACGAGCTTTCCAGCCTCGTGACCGCCAACCGTTTGCCCGGAACGTGGGGATACGTGAATGAGCGCTTCTTTCCGGCATCGCGCCGCACAAGCCACTACTGGGTATCCTCGCGTGGAATACTACTTCGACGAGCCGTGGATTTCAAGGAGCGTGTCTGCGCCGAACATTCGGCTGATGACTCATGCGCCCTCTGGCTGATTCGGGACTGAGGAGTGAGGGGGGTGGCCTCCGCGAACAGCCATCGATTACTTGTTGGCCTTGTATTTCAGCGCCTTTCCATTGAACGTCACCTTTTCCCGTTCTGCTAAGAATGGGATGCCGGAGCGCTGTATGGTATAGGATTTTGCACAAACCGCGTCTGCATCCGGGGTCTTGCCCAACGCTTGATAATAGGCGCGATCAACCGTGTTGGGCCCAAGCATGCCACCGAGCATCGAGGGAGCCTGCATCAGCGAGTACTGATCCTCAAAGCCAAGAGGGATACCCAGCACCTTGATCTTGTCGCCGTCAATCACCTGGAATACTCCCATCATGAACAGGAACGTTTCCGATGAACCTTGAACGTTGTCGAGTATTTCGACATCAGCGCGCTGCAACTGAGTATTAATCGTGTTGGGCGCCACAGGAATCCCGCGTTGCACGCTTGCGCAACCTGTCAGCAGTATCATGCCGATCACTGCCACCAAACTTGGTACGTAATGTTTCATAATATTTTCCTTTCCAGTATTCTTTTTCCATTCACTCAGCCACCCCAGCCTCAAGATAGCGGCTGCCTTAGGTTGATTCAAGTAGAAATAATAAGCCCCATCGGAGGCGGGTGAGGGAAGTGCGTGTGAAAGCGGGATAAGCTGGGACCAAATCTATTTCCCGGAATTCTGTTTGAAGGAAAAGGTCGTGACGCAGTCAAACTTGAAAATGCCCGTAAGCAATTTAAGGCGCTCTTTTTCAGATTCCGTTCTGGTTAACTGGTCAACGATGTCCTGGACATTGCGGGTTTCCGTGCGGCTTGCACATATATACAGCGTGTTGGACCCCGGCGTGTTGTCTAACTTGAAATAACGCGGATGACCGCTGGCGTCCGGGCCGGGAACTGTGTATTCCATATCGACGCGGCAATAATTGTCCTGTTTTTTAGCTTTGCGGCCGAACTGCTTTTCAAACTGCAACTCCCAGTCCCCTGAGGGGAACAACAGGGCCGCCTGCTGGTCAGATCCATACAGGAATACATAAACACAGGAGTCTGCGTCCACAGAGAAGCGGAAGTTGAACTGGTCCGCCCCCCCTTTCAGGGTCTCTCCTTCTGTGATAATCCACTCCTTGACCGGTACGCCGGGTGAAGACTCACGCTGTGCGGTCATTGTCACCCGGATATTTTCCACAGGGGCGATTTCCGCCGGGGCGCGCCCCTCCTGTCGGCGCATGTGTCTGAGCAGTCCCCGGATGGCCGGAGACGAGGACACGCTGACTGTCTGCGCATTAACCACATTACCGTTGCGAGTACCGATCAGCCGCAATTCAATCGTGACCTCGTCACTTCCCGGCGTTATCACTCCGACCACCAGAAAGTCCGCCTTTTCCAGAAACCCCGCAGGCGCGCTATTGTTTTTGCTGCTAGCCTTTACCATGTCGGTAATCCAGAGTTTCTGCTCTTCCATGATGCTCATGAGATTGATCCGCGACTGAATACGCAACCACTCTGGTTTGCCCGCGAGGATCTGGCGCTCAACGATTTGTGCAATAACGACCCCCAGTTTGGGCATGCCCTGTTCGGCATCCACAAGCGGCACTGTGGCCACCGTTAGCTCCTTGCCGTCCGGATTCTTACGGGCCAGGTCCTCGCAAAGCGCACTCGTTGCCGGCACCAGTTTTCCTTCCACATCCAGCAGGGTTTGGGCCGACAGAGGTAATGCCGCGAGGGATGCGAGCCATGTAATCCTGCGCCAGATCTTCATGCCTGTATTCCTATTTCGCATTTTTTTTCGGCTCCGCCGCTGGCGGGGCAGCCTGTTGAGAGGCTGCGGTGGGCGTATCGGCCAGTCGAGCGGTCACTTTGCGGGGTCCGGCTACGTTACTTTCCATTTTACCGTCGCTCAGTTTGCCGACTTGATCGGCGAGTACACTTGCCTTGATGCGCCCTATAATCCGCAGAACCGCAATGCCATCCTCAGGAGCCTCAACAATCTCCACTTGATTTACGTTCTCCACCTTGCGCAGTTTTGCGGCTAGTGCTGAGACGGAGGTGTAGTTGGCCTCCGATATCTCCAGCGTAATGGCAGCACCGCTATCCAGATCGCGCGTCCAGTGGAAAAGGATGCGGTTCAGTACCTCCGGGAAAACAGCGGCGACGGCTTTCTTGCACGCGTCCTGCATGCCCGTGGTGTCGGTGCCGCCGGCACGCCCTGAGCCACTCTTGGAGGCCAACACCTCGGCGGTATCGCGATGGCTGACTGTGGCCTTCAGTTCCACGACAGCCATGTTCATCTTGGCCCCGTATACTTCGGTTTCCTTATTGGTGCCGGACGCCGTTACCGTGACGCCATAGGGGGCGCCCATCTTGAGCTTCAGCAGGTTGGCCTTCTTGGTGTTGCCGGAGGCGAGGGCGCGTTTGTACTCGCGTTCCGTGGCCTCGTTGGCGGTCCCACTGTCGAGCACCGCAAGCCCGGTCTTGTCAAGTTCGTCCGTGAAGGCGCTCTCTACCCACTCCTCGATTTCCGACGCTCCCGGCCGTTTGGCCTCGACCTTGATGGAGAACTGGGGGCGCCCCATCACCTCTATCAGGTTCTGGACCGCGAGGAAATCGCTGTCCATCTTGCCCCGCACACATTCGGCGTTCAATTTGACCAGATAGGCGTCATCAGTGGTGCGCCGCTTCTCGAGGACTTTATAGGACCGGACATAACCATTGGCGCGGGTGAGCATGGCGTCACGGATAAGGGTGAAGTCTTCGACCTTGGTTTGCGAGGCCAGCGCCACCCCGACGGCCTGTCGGACGGCGGCCCTCAGGGCTTCCTGTTCGGCGGCGTCGTACGAGATTTCCGACTCGCCTTGGGCGGACACCCCGACCGGTTCCTCTTCAGAAGCGTACAGTGCCGCGTTGTTAAATAAGGTTACACACGAGACAACGAGCGATAAAACGAGACGCGACAACTTCATGATGGCTTCTCCCTAGTCCGGTCTTCCGGGCGGCCCCGGGCGGTACTTATCTGGTTGGTCTCTTACGATCACTCTTCAGGGACTTTTCCGGTGGAGGATCGGCTTCAATCTCTTCCGTCGTCCCTGGCGCCGTGCGTTCAATCAAGATTGTATCCAGGCTTCCGCTTGGCGAGAAAACTCCGATCGTGTCCTTTCCGGTAGGGCGGAGGACAGCGCGCATGTCGCCGTCCTTGTCGAAGTACTGTGCCGTTTCGCCGGTGTTACTCACCCTTACTGTGCCTTCCCACGTGCCGTCGGCATTGACAACACTTGCCTGACTGCTGCCCTGCGCCTTCACTGTGCCGCCATAGCTTGCGGAATCCCCACTCACAATAACGCCTCCCCCCAGGGGCACCGAAATGTTTGTCACCCCCCGGGCCTGAGGGATCGCGACATCCGGCGCTGTCTCCTCGTCATCGACGAGGATGACCTCGCCCACGCCCGAGATATTCTTCTGTACCTTGGCGGGCTTTCCGTACAAGCGTATCTCTCCGACACCACTGACGATGGCTTCTACCGCGTGTCGAACCCTGGCGGAGCAGTTAGCCGCTCCCGTCACCTTGATCCGTGCCGATGTGCTTGTCAGGTTCTTGAGATCCGCGTCGCCGCTGCCTTCCACGATAAGGTCGAGTTCTTCGACGGTTCCGCCAGCCACGACATCGCAGGCGCCGGATGTGTGAAGCGAGAACGTTGTTCCGCGGAGCCCCCGAATGGCCAGATTTCCGGCCCCTTCCATGCGCACGGCCGACAGACTGGGGGTGTCTAAGATCAAAACCAGCTCCCGTTGCGATGTGTAGGACTCCTTCGACCGCACGATCAGCGTACGGTCGCGAACTTCGGTGAGAATCAACGGCAATATATTATCATCACCACTGAGCGTGAGCCGCGTAGGGCGGCCCACGTTGATCTCGATCCGTGCCGTTACGCTGAGATGCAAGGTGGCAAACGTGCCCACCTTGCGCTCTTCCTTCACTTCCTTGCCGGAACCTCGTATCCCATCATTCCCATCAACGTGAATACCCCCCACATGGGCATGTCCCCCGCCAATCTGGACGATAGGCGCTGTGTTGATCGTCACCGAGCGGTTCTGTCCGGCCGCCTCCAGGGCGAAAGCTGCCGCCGTTGCCAACAGGCTGAAAGTGCGCCAGCCGGAGCGCCGGAGCGGACTATATGTCAAAGCATTCATTCAGCATGACCCTTCCCGCATCACGGCACATTCATTTTTACTTCGCGCACATCCTCGGCGCTCGATGGGCGCGCGGTGGGCTCCTTTTCCTCCTGATAGTCCAATACCGTGGCGCCGTAACCCGTCACCTTCACCACGCCCGATTTGGCAAACTCCTGTCCCAGAAGCTTGCCCATGGCGGCCAGATCCACCTGGAGGGTCACAAAGGCGTTCTTATCCTTCTCCCACCCGTAATCCACGAGTTCAGCCATGAAGATTGAGGCTACGAGACGAGTCTTGATTTCGTCACTCTTCAGAACGTAATTCTCGACGGTTGAGCGCGAGGTCAGGGTAAAGCCAAGGATTTCCCGTGCGAGGCGGCAATAGGCATCCACTTCCGCAACGCGCATGGCCCTGATGGCGGGCGCCCGACTGGCGGTGGATGTGGCAAACCCCACGCGAACTATTTTCTTTTCGAGGTCGGGGAAGGCGATGCCGGTTTGCCGTGCGACGTCAGCCAGACTCAACGAGGCCGTCGCCTTGGCAATATCCTTCTCGCTGTCGTACTCGACTCCGTCGATCTGAATGCCGGCGATATCGACTTCCGTCTGGGCCTCGCCGGAAGTGAAGAAATTCTTTTTCAGCATATCAACCACTTTTTCCTCGCTTTTGATCTTCACTCCAAAAACGCTTTCGGCGATGGCGCGCTCGGCCATGAGCTTCGCCGTACGCACGGACATCAATTTCTTCTGGCTCGCCTGGGCTGGTACTTCAGAAACAAGGAACACTGCGCACACGACCGCCAAAACCGCTACTATATGCTTCATTGGTTGCCTGACCTTTCTATGTTTTGTCTGTTGCTATGAACTCTACAATAACCTGCATGATACAACGACTACGGCGCCTCGTCGCTCCGCCCGATCGGCAATGGACGATTGACAATCCGATCATGGATCGATGATCCCGTCGTCGCTTCCGCACGTGCCCCCGCGGAATTTGCGGGGAGTACTCCGTTTGAAAACGCGGCCGCCCCGGCTAATGAGGCGGGCGGCGGTGCGCTTGTCGACGGGTTCGATTTATTCATACCGGTTCCGGGGGCGGACAAGGCCGGGTCGGCTAAGAGGTTCGTCGTCGCGGGCCCAGGGGACACATCCCAGCGACGGAGTTGAACCTCCTGTCCCGCCTTGGTCGGCACAACCTCCGCCTCGATCCGTACTGTGCCTCGACTGGGCACCGCTTCAGCGGGAAGCTGCTCCAAGGCGCAACGGTTAACCTGCCGGATTTCCTCAGCCCGTTGTATGGCCGGAGTAAAATCATCATTCACTCCGGCCCAGGCGGCCGAAACCAGCAATGTGGAAGCTAGTCCATGTTGAAATACCTTTGCTCCCATATCCCGCTACTCCAGAGGCGTTGCGCTACAGCTACTCACTCACGACCGAAGACAAATGGCACGAAGGTCTTTTTAGGCGCCGCTGCAGGCTTAGGCTCCACGGGAGGCTTCGTCGCGGCCGGCGGCTCGGGCTGACGCTGGGATTCCTTCTGCTCCGCCTGAGCGACTTGCGACTCCTGAGCGTACAATGCGTCGAAGGGGCGCGCACGCTCCGCCGCGGCAGCATCGAACGGCATCGTCTCCCAGAGCCTGACCATCAGGTCGTAATCGTTCTGACCGGCGGGATCAAGCCCCTTGGCGGTTTTCGCCGCTCTGATTTGGTCAAGTTCCTTGGCAGAGAGTTGCGATGAGGCCGGATCAACATCGTAACCACTCCCGAGCATGAGAATCTTCATTTCGCGCAAGGCCTGAGCCGCGGGCATGGCCTCAAGGCTCCGCCGATATCGCTTCCGCAGCTGATCGATCAATGACGCGTCAAAGCCCGTGCTTCCCAGGCAACGCCAGTACGGCAAGCGGTAGTATTTGCCGAGAACTTCCACGACACTCAATTCCACCAGCAGACGGATACCGGTGTGAATGCCTTGGCTGCGTTTTGCGGACGCGTTAAACCCAAAACCGCTGCCTGCATACGAAACACCGAAATCAATGCCGCGCTTGTCTTTGAAAATGTTGATGCGGTTCTGGGCAGAATCCTTGGACAACGTCGTCTGCGTCCGATAGTCCAGAAGCTGAAAATCGACTGCCACAGTGACCGCTTCCGCCTCCGATTCGCGTTTGCCTCCACCGTCAATGTCACCTTTGTACTTGATCAACACATCCGTCTCCAGTTCGCGACTGCTCTCGTACTTCTCGTCATACTCCGTAATCGCCCCTCCAAGCGATACATCCGGCACCACCCGCTTGAAGGAATTTGTTTGAACGGCCAAATCGATACCGAGTTCCGTACGATCGATATCCACGCCGCGCACCTTCTCGCCGAGCGAGGCCAACGCCGTCTTCACCATCTGGTCGATCCCCTCGGGAACCTTCTTACTCGCCGTCTGGTTCTTGATTTCACGCGTCTGCACCAGCAGGGGACGGACATTGTACGCAAACAGCATGTTCTCAAACTGCGTAATTGAGCCGCTGTACTTCGTCACGTTCTCGGCGGGCAGTTCCATCGAGTCGTCGACCTTCTTGATATCCTCACTGGTGGCTGTCGCCGTGATACATGAGGTCAAGAACCACGGCATTGCCGCCATCATAATCACCAGCGCTACTTGCGAAACTAAACGGCTATTCATCAGTTTTCTCCTGATCCTGTTGGTTGGCATTCGGAGTCACGCGTACACCCCTGCGTTGGGTGCGCCCATCCGAGTCGATAACAATGTTTTTAGTATCGATCACTGTGTTTACTTCTTTGACGTTGGAGCCCTTTTTGAGTTTGGTGACGCCTATCTCTGCGCGCGTCTTTTCTTTAGACTCGTAGATATAGGGTCGCCTGGTCTGGAAGGTAACATCGCGCTTCGCGTCTACCACGACATTGACCTTTTTAATCCTGCTGCCCTGCTCAATTGTGGGACTCGCAATAGAGATGATGTTCGAGCCCGCCTGGGTCTTGGCCATTTCACGCAAGTCGGCATCATTGACGTAGATATCCTTCTCGTACACCTCGACCCCGCTAGCCTCTCGTTCAGCAAAGTATTTGGCGCGGTTCTCCACGCGAACCTTCTTGTACGTCGAATCGATCTTTACGCCGTCAACAGAATCGGCACCCGGGGCTACACCCCCCAGCAGTCCGAGGACTACAACTGCCAAAATCATTTTCAGCCGTTTCATACGCTCGCCCTCCCAGCGTGACCGCCAGCCCCTGAATTCGCTGTAACGGCATCCGGCCTCCGGGTTTGATTCGCCCGGAAGGCCGGAGACGTTAGTAGACCCAAACAAACTGCAATTACTCGGCTCGGACGCCGCCGATTTGTGCTTTGTTGCCCTCACCGATGTTGAGCTGGCTGCCCGAGTTCAACGTCGTTGACTTCACGCCAGATACGGATGCGCCATTAGCAGCGTGCACGCCGCCGATCTGCGCCTCGTTGTTCTTGCCAATGTTCAGCTGGCTGCCCGAGTTCAACGTCGTGTCCTGCACG
>JBAXDB010000037.1:0-21134 GCA_037141135.1 bacterium
TCGGCCACCTGTTGAAATGCGTCAGCGAATCCATCATCAACAATGAACTGATCCGCTACCGCAACAAGGCGTGGGCTGAAAAGCTGATCGCCCATATCGAAACCCATCGACACGGGAAAATCACCACGGAACAACTTGCGAAGGCGATCGGCAGGTCCGCTTCCTTTGTGGCCCACCATTTTGAAAGTGAATTCGGGAAGACTCCCAGGCAATACATTCTGGAGCGCCGGATGGAGGAAGCGAAAACCATGCTTGAAAGCGGCCTGAGCGTCCAGGCCACCTCCGAGCGTCTTGGGTTCTACGACGCCTTTCATTTTTCAAAGACTTTCAAACGCTTCTGGAAACAACCACCCATCCGCTACCGCTCGATCTGATGAGGGCAGCAGATTGCCTGTGGAATGCTGAAACTGCAAATGGAGTCAAGGCTTTCGGGGTCGTTTTGTTGATTTCCAACAACTTACGACTTCAATACCCGCCCAACTGGCGAACTCGGGTTAACGTCCGAAACCATTAAAACAGGGCATACTATTGCAATAGTTCCGGAAGAAAGTGTTGTTTCCGATTGAAAAGGATCGTCTGGTGACGGGGCTGGTAGCGGCCCCGGCCTCCACGCCGGAAGCCGACTACAACCGCGCGGTTATGGAGTTTGGCCGGCGAGGTTCGGGACACCGCCTACCAGGGCACCTGGGAACAGACCCTGTTGGATTATCTTATCTGCCGGTTTTTCCCTTCTCCCGGGTGTATTCCTCCTGCGAGATGGGGACGATGCGGAGGTTGTCGAACCAATAGAGGCCGGGCGGATAATAGGCGTAGAGCATCACTTTCATTTCACTTACCTCGGTCCGTTGGCGCGAGGGCTGAAAAACGGATGACTGGGTGCTCCATTCATTTCCGCGCCCTTCACAGAGGATCACCTTTTCATAGCGGCGTCTCATTTCGCCTTCATGAAAACCGTAACAGCGGATCCAGACTTTCCCGCCACCTGACCCTTTGTAGTCAAAGGTGACGCGATAGGCTTGGTTTGACTTAACGGGCAGGGCGTCCGAGTAGTAGGAAAGCCCGTAAGTTTCGGCGATGGTGTTGCCCGCGGGTTTAGGGATATTCCAGAAATTCGTAAGCCCTGTTTGCTGCCAGCGATCTACCATGGCTTTTTCAGACACGGCCGTATTCAGCCGTATGCATTTGCCATGCGCTGTTGAATCCGGATCGTTTGTCCATTGTACACCCAGCCCATCTGGCATGAACCATCCTGCAGGTTTGGCCGGGACTTTGCTGTCGGGCCTCTCGAAATCGCCATTCGGGAGGAGCAGGGTGGGTGGGGATTCTCCCCAGGCCGTATCCCCTGATATCAAGATCATCAGAATGAGACAGCCTCCGGTTGTTTTGAATGTTTTTGCACAGGTCATTGTGTTTCTCCGGCCATCCGTCTGAAATAATCCGAGACCAGTTCCTCGTATCCCATGGGGGTGCCCTCCCTGAAGCCTGTCATTATCTCCCGCATCGTTGATTCCGGTAATTTCGATTGCTCCCTGTGTAGGCCCACCTCGGCCCGGATTTCTTTCCGGGCTTCCACGAGGGAATCGATGGTGCTGTTGTAGGTGCGGCGCACCCTTAACCCATTTTGCATTTTGGAGGCCTCTTCGAGCTTTTTCATAAAGGCAATGGCGGCCTCGATATCGCCTGACGGGAGTTTGTATTTGCGGAGTTTCAAGGCGAGCGCTTCCGCCTCCTGCCTGATCTTTGCCTGATTCCCCGCGATCCTCGCCATTTTCTCAGGGGGCGGGGTTGATGGCCCATGCAAGCCGGGCTCGCTGAATCCGGACTGCCGCCCTCCTCCCGTGGCACCGCCGGTGTCCTCCTGGCTGGAATCCTTGACGCTGCCCGGCTCAAAGGGGCTTGGCGACAGGCGGGTCGGGGTAGGTCGGCCTCCTTTGCCAACGGCCGTATCCTGGACCATTTGACCCTGGCTCCGGCCGGAGCGTCCTTCGCCGGAGCGGCCCCCGATTTCCTGCTGGTTAGGCAGCATATTGCCGGTGACGCCTTTGGCGCTCATACTGGAAATCGGACCATCCGCCGCATCCCACCCGGCGCCTTTGTCGATCGAATCCAACCAAGAACTGGAGACATCTTCAACGTCGTCCTGCATTTCATCTTCCTTGTCAAGCAGGTCGCCGACGATGTCTTCCAGTTCGGCCGGTAACTCCGCCAGGGGGATATCGGCTTGATTGTCCGGTTCTTCCATCGACCACTTTAGGTTATCGGGCTTGTTGGAAAGCCATTTTTCAAGGTTATTGACCAGTTCTTCCGCTTTTTCCAGGCCCGATTGTTCCAGCGGGACGGCCAATTCGGTTTTTTGTTTGTAAAGCGCTTCGGCGGCCTTATCGATGTCCTGAATCACTTCATTCAATTGTTTGGCCACGGACGCATCACTGAAATCCTGCAGGGGAAGTTTTGCGAAATCGGTCAACTTCTCTTCCAGGAACTTCGCCCACTCCGCCTCATTCCTGGCCAAGGCGCCCAGAATCTCCTCTTTTTCGTCACGTGTCAGGTCTTCCGGACGCTTATCCAGCAGGTCTTTACTGCTGTTGATGATTTGTTTCTGCGCCCGTTCAAAGGTTTTAATCTCATCGCTCAACTCCGCCGCCTTCTCGTCGCGGAGGGTGGGCCCGGAACTAGTATTCTTTTCATCATTCTTGTCAGCCTTGTGGGTATTATTGCGATCGTTGGCAAGGGAGCCCAGCAGCGCGATCAGTTCATTGAGGATATAGGTTTGACGCCGGGTCAGTTTAATCAGGAGTTTTGATGGCTCCTGGTCCTTTGCCCCTTTAAGGCCCTCGATCTGCTTGAGTGCGAGACCCATTTCATTTTCTGCCAGGACGTTCAACCGGGCCTCGAAGGGGTGGCCTTCTACCGGATATTTCCGGAATGCGGCAATCGATTGTAGACCGATGGCGCGGGCCTCTTCCTGCGTTTTCTGCATTTTATTGCGATGGGCCTCGAGGTTTTTACCCTGAACGGCTTCCTCCAGGTGGGTACTTAGGTTGTCCGTAGTCTCGTTTGCCGTTTTCTGCATGGAGATCGTTTGTTTGAGAAGATTCAGGGCACCGGCGAGAACATCACCGCTGGCGATCGTCAGGTCCCCGATACTTTTGATCCGCAGGACAATCGGCTTTGAGCGCCCGGGTTTTGTGCCGGGCCTGAAATCGCAGCTTGAGGCTTCAATGAGATAGGTCTCCCCAGGGTTGAAGGTATACGGCTCGACCTCTAATGAGAAACTTTCCCGGACTGGTCCTGTGTTGCCGGGTGGCCCCGAATAGGTCCATTGTTTGATGACCCGGAGCCCGTTAGTGGCCGCGAAATCATCCCCGGCCCTGCACGTGACGACAATGTTACTCATCCCGTAATCGTCGGTAGCTTGAAGGGTCAGGGATAATTTAGTGCCCGGTTCGACAAATAAATTGGAGTTATCCGTGACAAAATGGAGTTCCGGCGGGTGATCGGTATCGAGTTGTACCTCACCGGTTGCCACCGATGAAGGGAGTCCATTCCGGCTACTTCTGATTTCAATCCCATAGGGACCGGAATTCATCAAGATTGTATGCGCAATCCAGCCCTTACCTGTTTTTTTGAAGGCAACCGGTGTTTTCGTGCAGTTCCAGGTCACGGCGTCGAGGGTCTGATCAAATTCCATTTGCACTTCAAGTCCGGCGGTTGGCAGGCATATGGCTGTCGCAGGGGGACCGGCCAGTTCATAGCTGGCAAGCCCAGTGTAAGCGGGCGGAGTGATCCTGAATTTTGAAGCCGTGATTTTAGGTTTCGGCAGGACCGTGACTTGGATGCTGCGTGAATAGGTATCCTCATTCAGAACGCGAAAACTGAATGAGCGTTGGATGGCCCGGAACATGTACCGGTACTGGCCGGGTTCAGAATCATCGAGCATGGCGGAGGATTGGTGTGCATTTTTTACTGGCGCGACCGGTTTGTGACCTTCCTGCCAAATGATGACCGGGATGGAGCCCGGTGTACTTTGTTTCGCCTGGTTCCTGGTGAACGCCGAAACGGTCAGATCGGCCCCTTCACTGACCACGATGTCCGTTGAAGGCGTAATCGCCAGAAGGACAGAACCGGCGGGCGGGATATCACCCAGCGGGATTGCGAAGCGCACCAGGGCGTTGAAGGTATATCGTGGAAACACCATTCCATAGGCCAGCCAGATCACCACGAGCAAGCCCATGGAGAGGCCCCACTTGATGATCAATTGCCGTTCCCAGAGTGAACGGCTGGGTATGGCGGACAGGATGCCGGCAGAAAGGTTGATTGTTTTGGCCGCAAATAACGTTTCGCCCGGCGTGAGGGTTTGCGCCTCCAGTTGGCAGGCATTAATCAGCAGGTTATTCCGGACCCCCTGACTTTGCTCGAGCACAACGGCCGTTTGTTCGGCATTTACACGCTTGAACACCGGGATCAAGACATTCCGGACCAGGCCGCTGACCAGGAGCCCGCCGCCTGCCACTGCCAGCGGAAGACGTATGGCCGCAGGAAGATTCAGCAAGTTATCGATGATAAAGAGGAGCAACCAGGTTCCCAGAGATAGGGTCATCCACTTTATTGTTCCGAACAGGATTTCGGAAAGTCGGATCACCTTGCCTAAGAGCGTGAGCTGTGACCGGATGGTTGAGCGCTTGCTCATGGCAGGCTCCCTTCGACTTTGATGTCCGGTATCAGTTCAACCCTGGGCGGGCCTTCTGATTTACGGGTGATGCCTCTGTAGAAATAGCCCCGGCCCGCCACCATTAAACGGTCGCCATTGTCTTTCCAACGCCAGATCTCCAAGCGCCAGGGTTGGGAGGCATCCTGCTCCAAGGTGGTGTGCGCCAGCCTGGCCAGCATGAGCAGGGTATAGACGTTATCCCCGGCCCGTTGTATCCCGAGCAATTGCTTCGAATCGAAGAAATCCCGGGCATCGCCCAAGGCCTGTGACATTCTGGCGGTGAGTCCGGTGTCGGTGCAGGATGACCACACCACTTGAAGCGAGGCGTCTGTTTTATATGCCATAAAAGGGGTGTCGGTTTGAAGCCCGGCAAGGTGGAACTCATTCGCTCCCGGCGTTCGACTTGCGGCAACACGCAGGAGTGCGCCCGGCGTCAATGCCACCAACTCGGTTGCGTTGGTGTGGAGGAACGTGACCGATAGTTTTCCCGCTACGGGCTGTGTCTGGTCCGTGAAGGCGAGACGGGTCGGATAGACCAGGTCGTTGAAGGTCTGGCCCTCCTGCCCTTTATCCTTGGCCCGAAGCACGATCTTGGTGGTCTGCTCAGGGCCCGCCAGGTAAAGGACGGTGGTGAACAGGTGCCCGTGGAAGACGGTGCCATCGACCAGTGTGATGGTGGCCCGCAGTTCCCGGACAGGATAGGGTTGGCCCCAGTATTTCTTTTGCGTCCGTCCGGCTTCCTCGAACCGCCATTTCTGGTCCATGGTCTCTTTCACCGGCTCCAACAGGACTTCCCGGACCCGGTCGAGCGGGAGTGTTTTCAGCGTTGAACCGACGTAGATTTTCAACTCACTGCCGGGTGAAAGGGAGAGTGTGCCTTCGGCGGATTCGCCGTTGGAGAACTGAACCTCGCCGGGCCGGTTCGTTTCCCCTTGGAGTTTCTGGAATGGCAGAAGGATCAGGAGGGTGAGCCAGCTTACCCGGTGAACCCAATGTACTGATGGTATAAATAGTCCTGTCATATTCAGTAGCGTCCCATGGCTATAAGGTTATTGGTTATTAGGAAAACTTGTCATTTCCGATTTTTCACTTCCAATTTTTTTATGTTTAACCCAATAACCATTAACAAATAACGAATAACCCTGGCGGCCCTGATGGGCCGCCAGTCGTCAGAAAAAGTTCATCCGGCGTCTGATGATCCATTCACAAATCATTATGCCGATCACAATCAAAGCAAACCATGGGGAGCCCGACACAACCGACACTTCCGAGGGTGTTGACCGGGTTAGTTGAGCGGCCGTTAAATGTTTAGCCAGCTTGTCGATCTCCGTTTCCACTACAAACAAACCGCCACTTGATTTTGCCAGTTTCTCAAGTGCGGCGTCGTCCCGTTCCAGTCGGGCGCCTTCCCCGAGAAGTGGCGCCACCGGAATGGTTTTATCATAACTTTCCAAGATGCTGTTGCCCTGATAGGCCGCCAGGTGAAACTTGTGAAGTCCCCTTTGAACGAAGGTCACATGGACGTTAAACATCCCGGCCTGGCCTTGTAGCGGTTCGACTGGCAACTCCCGGACCTCCTGATCACGGGCGAGTGAGGCCGTCAGTCTGACATCTCCGCCAGTGCTATTGCGAGGGGTTCGAACTTCTACATTGGCTTTTTCGCCAGGCTTGTAGAACTCCTTATCCCATTTGACCGAGAGGAGTTGTCCGCCTTCCACACTCGGGGCAAGACTTCTGACGGCCTGCCGCCAGAAAAGCCCGTAAGCCTGTTGCCGTTCCCCTGGTTGCCGGGCCCACTTCCAGAAGGTGTTGGAGGCGAGGGCCAGGACTGACCCTTTGCCGAATTGTTGAACGGCCACCATCGGTACGGTGCGTTTGTCGAGGCCCACGGTCATGAGTGATAGTGCACCCGCCTTAAGATAGCCAACCGGCAGGATGGATTCAACGGTCGGGTTAACGGAACGCAAAAGCAAATCGTTGATTCCGGCCACGATCGGGTGGTTCGCAGCCTGGGCGGGAATACTGACGGTAAACTCACCCCGGATCATGCTGCGTTCCGTACCTGCGGCATCCCAGGGAATCAGCGGGGCCACGAGGGTTGCGGCATATCCCTTGGGCCCGAAGGAAGCCTCGTCTCCCAGGAAGATCACGGCCCCCCCGTTTTCCACGTAGGTCTTGAGCGCCGCCAGCTGGTTGCTATGCCAGTCCTGAGGCGGGACCGATCCGATCATCACGCAATCAAAGGGTTTCAACAAACCGGGATCGACCGGAAATCCTGACTCGAGCGTTTCATCACCGGGCGTCCGTTCGCCTTGAATCGTGAAGCGTTCGCCGATGGTCCGGAACAACGCGGTAAACGTCACGCCCGGATCCCGCATGAGTTCACTGCGGAGCATCTTCAGGTCCGAGCCCAGTTCCCGGGCAAAGTAAAGGACATGAAGCGATTTCTTCCGGACGTCCAGGGTCATGGTCCTGCTGTTATTTAGTGTTGAAAGTTCGCCCGGAAGTTCCTTGATGGAGATCCGGTAATTCTGGAGTCCGACTGTATGGCAAACGGTTTTGAAGGTGGTTTGAATGTGCCCCTTGGAAAGATCCACCAGTTGTTCCGCCTCTTTTTTCCATTGGCCGCCCTCCTCACGATCCAAGGTCAGTGGCACTTTCAAACTTCCGCTGTTTCCGAAAGCCGCAGGGTTCCGGGCGATGACGTCGAGGCTGATTTCGAAACTCACCTCTTTTTCGACAGAAGAAGGAAATCGCACATCCGTGATCGCAAGGTCGTGTGCCGTGGAAAGATCGGAACCCACACCCACGATGTAGAGCGGGAGCCCGGGGAGCTCAACATTTTCGAGCGGTTCGTCGCCACCATCCGTCAGGAGTACAATGGCGGCATAGGAGGAGAGGTCGGCACGTTTTGAAAGCGCTCCCAGTGCTGCGCCCAGATCTGTATTGCGCATGTCGGCCGGTTTACGGTAAGCCACGGCGACTCCCGGTTCCCGCAACTCCGTATCGAACTCGAGGGCTTTAAACGTCATGCCGGACGGCAATTCGTGTTGAAGGCGTTGCCATGCTTTTTGGGCGTGCTCCTTGCGGGTCTGCTGGTCGCTATCCTTGACATCCATGGACGACGATACGTCGAGAACCGCAAGAACCTTATTGGTGGAACTGATCACCACGTTCCGGGTCCAGACCGGGTCAAGTATCGCAACCATCAGCATCGATACGACCATGATGCGGGGAATCAGCAGTAGAATGGCTTTCTTTCTGGACATCCGGGACAGGAGGTTACGGTAGATGACGGTGCCCCAGACGACTAACAAGCCTGTCAGCAGGGCAAATGGGAGTGCCGTCAGATGGGGGCGCCACAGGATCAGGCCGAATGTCGCTTCCATGAGTTAGGCCCTTCCTTTCCAGAAGCGGAGCAACATCGGGATGCTGATCCTGTCCATGATCGACGTGTGAACCGGAGCCTTGCCCGGGTGAGCCAGGGCGGCCGGATTGACGATCAAACCTTCCGCGACGGCAGCGCACAAAGCCAGCAGGAGCAAGGGTAGAAAAAGTTCAACGCCCGTCCGTAACCGCCGAACCAGCCGGATGAGCGATTCGCTATCCTGGTAATCCTCGACCTGATGACTCAAATCGGCAAGTGCAGGTATCTTCTCGGCAGCGACGAACGACTCCCGGCCTTCGGCGATGGCGGAGCGAACGGCAATGAATGAGGTTTGATGATTGGCCTCCAGTGAGTAGATGCCGGCTCTTGGCAGGGCCGGCAGATTTCGCCCGGGCCCCTGCCACTCCATGACACCGCCAGTAAAGGCGTGGAGCTGGACCGGAAGATCCGGGTTTTCCTGGCCGGCTGGTTTCGTGCCCGCAAGGAGGGTTGTGGTGTTTCCGCCTGGATTCTGCCCGGTGAGCGCCATGTTGTGAATGAGTGCGACAAAAGCGGCTTTGAGTGGCAGCGTACTTGCCTTGCTATCCAGTTCGATCCCACTGATAAAGAGGGTGCCTTTTTTGAGGTTTTGCTGAGCGAGCAGGGGCGTACCGTCCTGTAAAGCCAGTAAGGGTATTTGTCCCGGGAGTGGCAGGAGCGGGAGCAGGCTGAATACTTTTGTCTGATTGACCATGACCTCACCGGTGTCGTTTTTTAAATCGTCCCAGATCGACTGGGTTTTGTTAAGCACCATGACCGGTTGCCCCTTCTCATTTGAAATGGGTTGGCCGAATCGGAGGCGGAGCCAGGGCGGGACGTTCTCCCGGGCCGTGGTGGTTTTGAGGTCAGGCAACACCAGAATGTTTCCGCCTTTTTCGAGATAGCCGGATAACGCGGCCTGATCTGCGGGTGTGGCACAAGCGGTGGCAGGCCGGAGGACGACCATGGCCGGGGGCTCTTTCAGGAGGTCCGTCAGGGATCGTTCCTTTTGTTTGAACACGGGGATCAGGCCTGACAGGGAGCCGTCACCGGATGGTGAGACCGCCAGGGGGATCATGCCGAAAGTGGATTCAGGGCCGCAGAATAAAACCTTCTTCCGGGGTTGGCAGATGAAGGCCACACTGGAATGGTTGTCGGGCTCAAAGGCATCATTCTCCAGGTCCACGGTCAGCCAGTTGGCTCCCGCCTGATGCGTTTCGATCGGAAGGGTGATGGTCCGGCTGGTTTGGGGCGGAATCTCGGCGGGCAGGGAATGCTTCACTCCGCTGGAATCCAGGGAGTTCAAGCGGACTCTGGCCTCTTTTTTTGACAGGTTTTGCAGGGTCACGTTGACGGCGTAATGCCGGTCTGCGACGAGGGACCGGCGCGGGAGTTCGATTTCTCCGACGGAGACGTTCGGGGTCTCATGCGGGAGGGTCCGGATGCGATGGAGGGTGATGGCGGTTCCGCTGGGAGGGCTGCGGTTTGCGTGCGGTGGTTTTGCCCATTCGGTATCCTGGGCGTCGGTTAAGATATGTATTTCCCGCCGGGCGGTCGAAGCGGTGCCCAGGATTGAAAATGCCTGCATGAGTGACTGGGCCGGGGCTCCGGAGCCGTGGGTGATTTTGATCCGTTCCAGCGCGGTGTGCAGGAGTTGCTTGTTCGCGGAAAATCCTGAAGGGAGCGCGGCCGCCGGATCTTCCACGAGCAGGACCAGGGCGATGGAATCCGCCGGGCCCATGTCGCTGATCAGGCCGGAGGCTGCATCCAGGGCATTGGCGAGTTTGGTGCGGCCATCCGGCGCGTTCCCGCTCATGGAGCCTGAATTGTCGATGAGGAGGACTTGGGCGATGGCGCCCCCTCCGCTTTGGCCCAGCCAGAGCAACCGGGCGAGAGCCAGGAGCAGGGCCGCGATCACCGTGATGCGCAACAGCAGGGTGAGCCATTCCCGGATCCGTTTCCTGGCGCTGAGGCGGGGTTCAGCCTGGAGAAAAAACATGAGGGACGGGAACGGGCGGACCTGTTTCCGGACTTTCAGGAAGAGATGAAACAGGATGGGGAGTGCGGCCAGGGGTAGCAGCCACAGGAACATAGAACTTGCTGAAACAATTCCCCACATGATGATTTCAACTCCCGAGTTTGCTTAAGATGGATTCTACGGGTTGATTGGTTTCGATCAGATGATAACTGGCGAGACAATTCGTGCAGGCCGTACGCAGGGTTTCCTGATGCAGGGCAACGGCGGTTTGATAGGCCTCCCGGATCTCGTCCACATCCAACACCAGTTTTTGTTTGGTCTCGAGATCCCGCAGTTCGGCGATCCCGCTGAAGGAGAGCCGGCGTTCCCCGCGATCCATGATATGGAAGACCATGATGTTGTGCCCGTCATGGTGAAGGTGCTGGATGCCGCGCAGGATCATCTCCGCGTTCTGGAGAAAATCGGAGATGATGATGACCAGGCTTTTGGAGGCCATCCTGGTCGTGGCCTCGTGCAGGGCCGCTTCGATATGGCCGCACCCGCCGGGTTGGATCGTCTCCAGGTATTCCAGCATCGGGCGGAGTCCTTCGGACGTGCTGACGGGCGCGAAGCCCTGTTTCAGGCGCATGTCAAAGGTCATCAGGGCAACGGCATCCCGCTGGTTGACGAGCATATACATCAATCCGGCGGCCAGGGAGCAGCCGTATTCCATTTTCGTGACGGGCCCTTCATCGCGGAAGGCCAGGCTGCCGGAGATGTCGAGCAGGACATAGGCACGGAGGTTGGTTTCCTCGTAGCACTGCCGGATCAGGTATTTGTCGGAACGGGCATAGACCGCCCAGTCGATCAGGTTGGTCGGGTCGCCGGGGCTGTAGGCCCGGTATTCGGCAAATTCGATGGACGCCCCGTGATGGGGCGACCGGTGCAGTCCAGCCTGAAACCCGTGGACGGGGCGGCGGACTGAGATCCCCTGGATTTTGAGGGCTTCAGCTAAAGAGGAGGGAAGATACTTGTATCTCGACATGTAACTCCTGCCGTGCTGCCGTGGCAACGCCGGAATCAATACTTGGGGTCTTTGACCTGTTCCAGGATGCGGTTGATGATGTTATCAGTGGTGATGCCATCACTGGCTGCGGAGAAGTTCCGGAATATCCTGTGACGGAGGCAGGGCAGGGCGTATTTGCGGATGTCCTCGCAGGACACGGTGAAACGGCCGGAAAGCAGGACATGGGCTTTGGCGGCCAGGAGCAAACACTGTCCGGCGCGGGTGCCGGCACCCCAGCGGACCCATTTATCCACGAAATCCAGGGATTCCTTGCCACCGGGGCGGGTGGCCCGCACAAGGCTGGAGGCGTATTGCGCCACATGGGGGGTTACGGGGATCTGCCGGACGATATGGTGCAATTCGAGCAATTCGGCGGCGGCCAGATATTTCTCCGGCTTGTGCTGGGAATTCCGGGTGGTTTCCATGAGGATTTGTGTTTCATGTTCCGCATCGGGGTAATCTACGTTGATACAAAACATGAACCGGTCCAGTTGCGCTTCGGGGAGCGGGTAGGTTCCTTCCAACTCGATGGGGTTCTGCGTCGCCAGGACCATGAAGGGCTTTGGAAGTTCATAACAGGTCCCGGAGACGGTGATCTGCTGCTCCTGCATGGCTTCGAGCAGGGCGGCCTGGGTTTTGGGGGGCGTCCGGTTGATCTCATCGGCGAGCAGGATATTGGTGAAGATGGGGCCATGGTTAAACCGGAAGGTCCGCCGGCCCGTGGCATTGTTTTCCTCCAGGATGTCGGTGCCCGTGATGTCTGCCGGCATGAGGTCCGGTGTAAACTGAATCCGGTTGGCCCGGAGATCCAGTGACGCCGCCAGGGTCTTGACCAGCAGGGTTTTGCCAAGCCCCGGGACGCCGATCAACAGGCAATGGCCCTGAGCAAAGAAGGCCGTCAGGACCTGTTCGATGACCTCTTGCTGGCCGATAATGACCTTGCTGAGTTCCTTTGTGATTTTTTCCCGGGCATGGGTCAGTTTTGCGATCGATTCTTCTTGGTTATTCATGTGCTTGATTGCCTCAGTGGGTTGCCGAATACATCATGATGTTGACGCCAAGTTGGGTCCCCGCATGCGGCTCGTAAGCCCTCGCAAGCGGATAATCGCAACCCAGCCAGGCGGCCTCAATATCATAAGGACTGTAGATCACGCGCAGATCACCGTCCACTTCGATCCCTTCCAGGACGGGAACTTTAAGGTCGGGTGATTCCTTGACGACCGCCGGCGTGTAGCGGCTGTCGGTGATTTTAAACACGGAGTTGTACAGGGGGTGCGTGAGGGGGACACGTTCCAGTTTCGAGCCGGGGAGCAGGGCGGCCAGTTCGCGCCGGACAATCAGGTCGAAACTTCTGAGGCCCAATCCATTATTGATGAATAAGGTCCCGGAGCTTTTGAGGAAGTTGCGGAGTGCAACACGGCTGGGTTCATCCAGTTGGAAATGATCGAGGCCCGTCAGGTAGAGGAACGAATACCCTGAAAGGTCATCCCGGCCCGGTTTGAGACTGATGCGTTTGAGACTGACCTTGAGTGAAGTGTTTTGCCGCAACTGGAGCAGGAGCGCGGTGGCCGCGTCGGGATGCACATTCCACGCCCCTTCGTGCTCAATCTGGGCAAACACAAACTCGTCCGTGGGGTGTTTCTCGTCGAGGGCGCCGAAGAGTTCCGGTTTCGCTTCCTCCCGCCCCGCCGAGGCGTAGCCGATGGCATAGGCGATCAGATTGACTCCGATTTTGTTGCCCGACTCCACATCATAATAGATCGCGTCTTTAAGCATTGGAACCTCGTGCCCGTCCCATGCGCAACCGAGCCCATATTTGGAAATGAGGATGCCAATACGGCTGCCGACGTAGACGCCTTCTATATCGGGTGAATCCGAAGCCAGGTTTTTGGGGTAATGCACCTTGTCGACATCTGTCAACATATGGAAGAAGGGGTGATCGGGGGGGATGCGCCGGAGGGTACATTCCGGGAGTGCGGTTTCGGCTATTTTTTTAGCGGAGGCGTAGAAATATGGTGAGCCGGCAATGGAGTCGAACACGACCATCCCCCCATGGAGAATGTAGGCTCTCAGCAGCCCGATCTGTTTGGCGTCGAGTTTGAGCGAGCGACTGCCATTGAAAAACAGGACGGGAATGGTGTTCGGATCACCTTTGAATTCCGAGAGGGGCATCGCCTCGCAGGAGTAGGGGAGTTCAAAATGCCATTGGCCCTTCCTGAGTATTTGCTGGAGATCACCCGGACACTGATTCCAGTCGGCCACTTCGGTCGTCTCGCCGTTATCATACTTGAACATCGCCTTCTCTCCCCACATGATTTTAGCGATCAACGTGGGGGGCTGCGGGTCACGTTTACGTTCCGATCGCCTGAGTGGCGTGGCTGGAAGCGGTAAAGGGGGGACCCCTTCGCCCCCGGAAATCCGGCGGGGTGCCGCCTGAGGAGGCGGTCCCAATGGGAGCAACCAGTCGTCCTCTCCTGCATAGCACAGCGATGCGGTTAGCAGCAAAGCGGCAATCCGGCGATAGGGTACCCCATTCAGGCAATTGCAATTCATAGATTCCATTCTACTAAAAAGCAGGTAATCCGCTATTTATTGTTTATTCTTGAAGCGATCCCCCCATTGGTCTTTGGCTCGGGCGGTGGCTTCGCTATAGGGATAGTTTTTTAGAAGTTGCTGGTAGGTGTTGGTCGCCTCCGGGAGTTTATCGGTGGCGAGGCAGATCTCCGTCATGGCCGAGAGAAGTTCCGATTTGCGGATATCCGTCTCCGCGACGGGGAGAAGTCGGCGTAACAGCACAAGGCCGCGACGGAATTCCTTTCGCTCAATATAGATCCGAATCATGATGAGTCCGGCGTCCATGGACATATGTTGCTCGGGATCATGCCATTCGAGATTCCGCACCATTTGTTCGGCGGAATCGAATTCCTTCCGCCGAAGATAGTCACGTGCGGCTTCCAGGCGAGCCTGCCGTTTGAGTGCTTGGGCTGTGTCCCCGGGGGGGTAGGTGGTGCCGATGGAAATATACGATTTCCGGGCAAGGTCCAAGTGACCTTCGGCAAAGAGCACCTCCGCTTCAGTGATTTTCCTCAGCCGCTGGTCGGAATCCGAGAGCCGGGTGTTGTCAATCCGGGACAGCAGGTTACGGGCCTCTTCAGTCCGTCCCAGGCTATCGAGCAACAGGCCTGCGAGATGAAGGGTGGCCCACGCCTTCTGGTCGGGTGAAAAGAGCGGGGAGGCCGTGATCATTTTGAAGGCTTGTTCGGCCAGGGCATCTTCCTGCAATTCGGGACGTTGAAGATAGAGGGCCATCTCGCAGAAAACCCCGGCATGGGCCGCATCAAAGTCGGCTTTACGTGCGAGACATAAGGATGCAAACCGCCTGACCAGATGGAATGCTTCCTCATCCGCCGCAATGCGGTAAACGCTCGCGAGGTCAGCTACGGGGGCCGCATGCAGATCTTCCCGGGCAAGCCGGTTCATTTCTCTTCCGAAATGATGTTTAGGCTGTTCCTTTTCCTGGGTCCATTGGGGATGGATCAGCACCTTCTGGGTGACGGAGGCCTTCCCGGCCGGTGTTTGCACCTCAAGTTTCACGGTGCGCATGCCCGGTGACAGGAATACATGTTCCACCCTGCGGGAGGCCTCCCGGGTCCCGTCATCGAATTCCCAGAGATAATTTTGGCCGGGTGACAAGGCCGTAAACGAAACCAGGATCATGGTGGCGGTTCCGATCGTGAAATGCGAGTCGATGTCCCACGAGAAACGGGCGCCAGGCGTGCCCGACGGAACGGGCATGTAGCTCGTCACCTTATACATGGCGACCGGAGCGAAGGCACTGGCCGGAATCAGTTCGAAAAGATTATGACCAGGGGGGCGCCAGGCCGCCTCAATGGTATAGCCGGATTCTTTCTCTACCTGCAGGTATTCGAGCTGATGCGCCCCTTTGGTGAGCGTGATCCGGCCATGATGTTGGCCCTTTCGGCCTTCATGGTAACCGTGCCAGTCCGGCCATTGTGCCACAACTTTCCCGTCCAGCAGCAAACAGGAGGCGTCTTCAGAGATGGTGGCAAAGTCATAATCGCCAGCCTGGCTGATGATAATGGTCCCTTTAATCATAGAGACAAAGTCCGCTGTCGGGCCATGGGGATGGATGCCGAGGAAGATTTCAGGAATGAGGCTTCGGCCCAGGACCGGGCTCGACGCGTTGCAGATTTTCAGGATCGCGGCCGCATTGGTCGGCTCGCCCGTAGCGCGTGTGCGGGTTTCCAGAATCAGCCCGGAACCAGGCGTCCAGTCCGGCGTGGGGAGGCGAGCCGGGCCCGTAGATACGTCAAAGGCGGTGGCATGACTGGAACAATCGAAAAGCACTTTCAGCGGCTCCCCCTCGGCCGACCATAGAATCTGATGGCCAACCGGAGTGCCGTTGGTTGCCGCGACCTGAAGGAAGGTGTTACTGACAGCCCGGTCGTTCGGCCAAAGAAGAAAGTAGCCGGTGTCGGCGATGGTATTGGATCCGGTCGTCAGTTCGATCCGGTATCGCGAATCAGCCGTGGGTGCAACCCATTCCGCCTGAAGCGGCTTAGCCAGACAGAAGGCCCAGATGTAGAGGATGAAGAGGGACAGTTCGTGATGCATAGCATGGCATCATATGACAAACCGGCTATTTAGTGCAATTGATTGCACTATTTTGACAGCAGTCTCGGCCAGCATCCGGTATTGTGTTGGCGCGGTCAATGTGGTGTAATTTCATCCAGTTTCTGGTCAATATGCACATAGGACAGACAATTTCGGATGGAGAAGGTGCCCTGAAAACAGATGCACTCTATTGCATTGATCTGCCTACGCATCCCAAGCCATCGGCGGGTCCGGTTTTGGTAACGGGTGGAACAGGGTATATTGGCGGCAGACTGGTTCATGAACTCATGGCACGGGGGTATACGGTCCGGGTCATGGTGCGAAAGGCGTCCCCTGAACATGCCGAGCGCTGGCCCGGGGCTGAGCTCGTGGTGGCTGACGCCTCTGATGCGGCCTCGCTCTTTATCGCATTAAAGGGGATCCATACGGCCTACTATTTGATCCACTCCCTGTTGCTGGGGCCGAAAGAGTTTGAGGCCACTGATCAAGCCAACGCTCGCAACTTCAGGCTGGCGGCCAGCGGGAATGGGGTTTCGCACATTATTTATCTGGGTGGGCTGGGGGATGTGCGCACCCTGCTATCGCCCCATTTACGCAGCCGGACGCAGGTGGCGGCAGAATTGGGAAGTGGCACTGTTCCCACGACGGTGCTGCGGGCGGCTGTCATTATCGGATCCGGAAGCGCTTCTTTTGAAATTATTCACCATCTGGTGCGGCGGCTGCGGGTGATTGCGATCCCCTGGTGGGGACGTACCAAATGCCAGCCGATAGGCATCCGCGATGTGATCAAATACCTCGTGGGCGTGCTGGAGCATCCTGCAGCAGCCGGGCAATCCTATGACATTGGCGGGCCTGATGTCCTCACGTACGAGGAAATGCTGCGGGTGATTGCGGAGGTGTTGGGGAAAAGGCTTTTTTTCATACCGATCCATGTGTCGAATGTCAAGCTGTACGCCTATATATGCAGCTTGTTGACGCCTGTACCCGCCCCGATTACGCGCAGTCTGATGGAGGGCTTGCGGAATGATGTGGTATGTCTGGATTCCAAGATCAGAACACTGATACCATTTCATCCCGTGGCCTATCGGGAGGCGGTTCGTGAAGCCATGGCGCACGAAGCCCAGGATTCAGTGCATACCCGGTGGTCTGATTCCTATCCGCCACATCATGAATATAGCGTCAAGCTGCATGAACTCCCGCACGCCCCACGCTACACCGCCTCGGCCTCGGTGTTGTCCGCAAGGAGCAGTAGCGAGCTGTTTAAATCCGTTTGCATGATAGGGGGCAAGCAAGGCTGGTCGCATGGGAATTGGATGTGGCGGCTCAGGGGGATGTTGGACAAACTTATCATGGGGGTGGGTACGACACGCGGCCGGCGAAGCTCTTTCACCTTGCGCGTGAACGATGTGGTTGACTTCTGGCGCGTGGAGTCACTCCACAAGAATAGGATGCTGCTGCTCCGTGCGGAGATGAAACTGCCGGGCCTCGCCTGGCTCAAGTTCAGCATCGACCCTGAAAAAGGAGGGCAAAGGCTCTCGGTGGTGGCGTATTATGATACGGCGAGGTGGTACGGGAAACTTTATTGGTATGTTTTCCTGCCTTTTCACGGCTATCTGTTTGACAGGCTGGTCCGCAACATTTCAGAAAGGGTCCTTGATGCGACGATCCGTGCATGACATATAATGCATGCATGATGAGCAAAATCAGGGGTATTCAAGGGACGTGTCGGTGGAATTAAGGCACTACATGGAAATGGGGCGGATGGACGAAATGGGGCGGATGGATTCGCCGGTCCATCGTCTTGACGCCCGGGCTCAGATTGTCACCACCTTTGGATTTATTCTGATGGTGATGTCGTTTTCCAGGTTCGAGGTGGCCGCCCTGATGCCTATGTTCCTTTACCCGGCGATCCTGATGGTGATGGGCGGAATTTCCGCAGGGTATCTTTTTCGGAAAATTGCCATCGCGGCACCGTTTGCCCTTTTGGTGGGGGCCTTTAATCCCTGGTTGGATCGACATGTGGAGGGGATGGTCGGTGCCTATCCGCTTACCGGGGGGTGGTTGTCATTCATATCCATTATGCTCCGTTTTTTTCTCACCGTAAGTGCCGCCATTATTCTGGTGACCTGCACGGGTATCCATCGGTTATGTGCCGGGGGGGCTCGATTGGGTATGCCTCGCGTATTTGTGGTGCAGTTGATGTTTCTTTACCGATATTTCTTTGTGATCGGTGATGAGGGCGTCCGGATGATGCGTGGGGTGGAAATGCGGTCCGCCGGGTTGCGTGCGCCGGGGTTCGGGACTTATGGGATGCTGGTCGGGCAGCTTTTATTGCGGGCCATGGAACGGGCACAGAGGATTTACAGGGCCATGGTCGCACGCGGATTTGAAGGCGAAATCCATGTTCTGCGGCAGGCACGATGGGGTTGGCGTGAAACGTGTTTTGTCATGGGATGGTTGACGTTTTTTCTGGGTGCAAGGTATTGGAATGTGCCGGTGTTGTTGGGAAATTGGTTTGCAGGAGGTGCGGGATGAGTCATCATCGGGTGGAAATTAAAGATCTGGTCTTTACCTACCCCGATGGGACGCAGGCGCTGAAAGGCGTTTCGCTCTCTGTTGCGCATGGAGAATGTGTGGCCATTATTGGTGGGAATGGCGCCGGGAAATCCACCCTTCTGCAGCATCTGAACGGGTATCTGATGCCCACCTCCGGCGAGGTACGTGTGGGCGATTTTGCGCTGACGCGCGAGACCGCAAAGGCCATCCGCCGTTCCGTGGGGATGGTCTTTCAGGATCCAGATGACCAGTTGTTTATGCCGACGGTATTTGAGGATGTCGTTTTTGGTCCGCTCAATTTGGGCCTCTCGCCGCAGGAATCGGAAAAACGCGCCGCGGAGGCCCTGGAACGGGTTGGAATGTCGCACCTGCGTGAGCGTCCCCCGTATAAACTGTCCGCCGGCGAGAAGCGGGCGGTGGCGATTGCCACGGCGCTTGCCGGATTGCCGGATGTGCTGGTCATGGACGAGCCGTCCTCGAATCTTGACCCCCGGGGACGGCGGCGCCTGATTGAGCTATTGAAGAGTTTTGAGCACACCCGGATGATTGCCACCCACGATCTGGAGATGGTGGTTGAGATTTGTCCGCGGGTGATTGTGCTGGATCACGGCAAGGTGGTGCTGGAAGGGGCCACCCACGAGATTCTGGGGGATGAGGCCCTGATGCTTAGTCACGGGCTCGAGAAGCCGCACAGCCTGAAGCATCATCATCCGCACTGATGGAAACTGGCATTCCAGCCCCAGCACCTTGTGACGGCGGTAATGGGGATATTCCTTTACGGGGTGAAATTTGTGGGATAAAATTGGTCCATTATTGAATTCAAATATTGACGAAGTGGAGGTTTTCAATGTGCCAGATGAAGATCATTTTGAGGCAGGGTGAAAATGAAGAGGTAGTTCTGGAAAATGCCTCCACTCTTGATGTGACCGAAAAGGGGGTTACGGTGAGTGCCATGTTTGAGCACCCCATTGTCATTCAAGGGGGAGCGGTATGCTCCATTGATTTTCTGAATGGCCGGGTAACGCTGACAAAGCGGGAGGGGAAGACCTGATATGGATGCGAAGACAACGCTTGAGAAATTGCAGATTCTTTTGCCTCACTGGATTGAGCACAACAATAATCATGAGGCTGAATTCAGGAAATGGGCCGCGTCAGCCAGGACGGAAGGGGCGGAGCGTCTGGCGGGGCTGCTTGAACAGGCCACGGCCAGCATGGCGACTACGGATGAAATCCTGAAAAAGACCCTCTTGGAAGCCGGTGGGGCTGCAACCGCCCCCCATCATCACCACCCTCATCACCCTCATTAACTATTTTTTGCGGGAGTCTGCCAGTAATTTGGCGACGCTTTTCAGTAGATCGTTGCTCTTGAATGGTTTTTCAATGAAGTGCTGGATTGGCATCCAATCCGAATCAATGTCATTGTCTGAAAATCCCATCGGAAATTCCTGATTCACGCCCGTAAGCAGGAGAATGGGCAGGTTCTTGATTTCGCGATGACGCCTGATGTCACGTGCCAGATCAAAGCCAGCCACTGGATTGTCCGGGAACATGACATCTAATACGAGGAGATCCGGCTTGTTTTGGATTAGAATGGCGATAGCATTTTCCGTGGTATGAACAAGGGTGGTTTCGTACCCCTTTGTGTTCAATACGGCGGCCGTATTTTTCGCGCACTCCACATCATCATCGACAATTACGATTCGTTCCATGGATTTCTTCTCCTTTCGAGGGGAATCAGGACTTCGAAAGTCGTGCCTTTACCCTGTTCACTTGTAACATTTATTTTCCGAGTAACATTCTGCGCAATATGTTTTACAATAGCCAGCCCCAAACCTGTTGAAAGCAGATTGAATTGCGCCGCTTCCGGTGCACGGAAGTATTCCTCGAAGATGTGGGGAAGTGCCTTCTCGCTGATACCAATGCCATGGTCTGAGACTTTCACGCTGATGCCCATCGGGGTACTGCTTGCGGTTACTTCGATCTGACTGTCGGGGTGGGAGTAGACAATGGCATTGGCAATCAGATTGGCAAAAAGCGTGCTCAACTGTTTCCGGTTGGAAATAACGCTCACATTGGTGGCTGACAGACTGATGGTAATCCTGCGCTGGTCGGCCTTTGTCGACAAGTCGGAGATGACCTTACTCAGGAGATCATGCAAATCGACCGGATCATTCTGCTCCGTTTGATAGCTCGATTTGCGCAGTTCTCCCAGCAACAGGATGTCCTTGATGCGCTCACGCAGGGTGGCGGCGCGCAATTCAATGGACTCGATTTTGGACCGCGCACTGGCTGGCAACGCCTCCCAGTCCTGTTCTTTGAGCGTCTCAATATTGGCCTCAATGCCACAAAACGGTGCTTTGAGATCATGGGTTGTACGGAGCATAAGGAGGTTCTTTTCCCGATCGGCGGCGATCAGCAATTCGTTGGCTGTGGCCAACTTGCGATCCCGTTCGCGCACGGCTTTCGAGATGGTGGATGTCAGATACCAGACCACGAACCAGATAAAGACCGCGGATAGGGCATTAATGATGGTCATCGGCGGAATCAGTTGTGAATGGGCCTGCCCCAGGATGCTCTGGCGTGCCAGGAACCCCATGGTTTCCAGGGTCCAGCAGCCCAGAAACAAAACGGCGGCCAACACGGTCACCAGAAAACTGTCCCTGGGAACAAAAAAAATACAGGACAAGACGATGTGAAACAGGTAGGCGAAAACGATGAAAGTGTCGATGCTGCCCACTTCATGAACAAGAATCGTCAGTATCACGAGATCCGCGAGGATCTGGAGCCAAGTGCAGGACACCAC